>JAFKES010000210.1 GCA_017308495.1 Afipia sp. | reverse complement strand
CACCCATGCAGAAGCCCGTCAGCCCGACCTTGGCGCCGTTGCGCGCCAGATAGGCGGCGGCGCCGCGCACGGTCTGGGTGGTGGCGTCCATGAAATCGAGCGAGGTCATCTGCCGATTGGCTTCCTCGGCGTCGTGATAGGGCACCACCACGCCCTTGTAGAGATCGGGCGCCAGCGCATCGAATCCGGCCAGCGCGAAACGGTCGGTCAGCGCCTTGATGTTCTCCGACAGGCCCCACCACTCCTGAATGACAATGACGCCCGGCGCGTTGCCGCGCGCGGCGTTGGCGAGATAGCCCGTGGCGTCCTTGCCGTCGGGGCGCTTGAAAGAAATGCTCGAGCCCATGTGATCCTCCCGATTGGTTTGGCCTGTTATACCGCGGACGGCGCGACGCTCAAACCGGCGGCTGCCGCGACCGGGGGAGCACCGGCCCCGCCACAGGCCGGCAGCAAAAAGGCCCCGGAGCCGGGGCCTTTCGCAGATCGTTGCGTGATCGCGGGGCGACGCCTCAGTGCGCGTCGGACCACACCTTCTTCTTGGTGAAGTAGAGCAGGCCCGAGAAGATCACGAGGAAGATCATGACCTGGAAGCCGAGACGCTTGCGCTCTTCGAGCTTGGGCTCGGCGGTCCACATCAGGAAAGCAGCGACGTCCTTGGAATACTGGTCCACCGTCGCCGGCGAGCCGTCGTCGAAGGTCACCTGGCCGTCGCTGAGCGGCTTCGGCATCTTGATCGCGTTGCCCGGGAAGTAGTGGTTGAAGAACGAGCCTTCCGGCAGCGCGAAGCCCGCCGGCGCATTCTCCTCGTAGCCGACCAGCAGCGCGTGGAGATAGTTCGGGCCCTTCTCCTGGAACTGGATGAAGGCATCGAAGATGAACTGCGGGAAGCCGCGGCCATAACCGCGCGCCTTAGCGATCAGCGACAGGTCCGGCGGGTAGGCGCCGCCATTGGCGGCACGCGCGGCCTGTTCGTTCGGGAACGGCGACGGGAAATGATCCGCCGGCCGGCCCGGACGCTCGAACATGTCGCCGGCGTCGTTGGGGCCGTCCTGGATCTTGTATTCCGCGGCGAAGGCTGCGACCTGCGCCGGCGAATAGCCGGGGCCGCCCGGATCGCCGAGATTGCGGAACGCGACCATCGACAGGCCGTGGCAGGACGAGCAGACTTCCTTGTAGATCTTCAGGCCGCGCTGCAACTGGCCGCGGTCGAAGGTGCCGAAAGGACCCGCGAACGACCACGACAGCGACGGCGGCGTGGAACCGTGGCCGTCGGCGGCCCGGGCGTTCGAGGCACCGCCGAACAGCAACGCTCCGCCGGCAACCACCGCGACCATCACCGACGCCATCGCCTTGCCGGACTTGCCCAGCACGTCCTCGGCGATCGAGTTCGGCAGCGGGCGCGCCCGCTCGATGCGGCTGAGCAGCGGCAGCACGATCAGGAAATAGGCGAAGTAGCACACGGTCAGGATACGGCCGGCAATCACGTAGATGCCTTCCGGCGGCTGCGCGCCGAGATAGCCGAGGCCGAGACACACCGCCACGAAGATCCAGAAGAACTGCTTGGCGAGCGGGCGATACTTCGACGAGCGGGTCTTGGCCGAGTCGAGCCAGGGCAGGAAGGCCAGCACCACGATCGCGCCGAACATCGCCACCACGCCGGCGAGCTTGTTCGGGATCGAGCGCAGGATCGCGTAGAACGGCAGGTAGTACCATTCCGGCACGATGTGCGCGGGCGTCACCGCCGGATTGGCGGGGATGTAGTTGTCCGGATCGCCGAGATAGTTCGGGATGTAGAAGATGAACCACGAGAAGAACAGCAGGAAGCACATCATGCCGAACGCGTCCTTCAGCGTCGCGTAAGGCGTGAACGGCACGGTGTCCTTCTCGGTCTTCGGCTCGACGCCGGCCGGGTTGTTCTGGCCGACGACATGCAGCGCCCAGACGTGCAGCACGACGACGCCGGCGATCACGAACGGCAGCAAATAGTGCAGCGAGAAGAAGCGGTTCAGCGTCGGGTTGCCGACCGAATAGCCGCCCCACAACAGCGTCACGATGCTGTCGCCGACCCACGGAATGGCCGAGAACAGGTTGGTGATGACGGTGGCGCCCCAGAAGCTCATCTGGCCCCACGGCAGCACGTAGCCCATGAAGCCGGTGGCCATCATCAGGAGATAGATGATGACGCCGAGGATCCACAGCACTTCGCGCGGCGCCTTGTACGACCCGTAATAGAGGCCGCGGAACATGTGGATGTAAACGGCGATGAAGAACATCGAGGCGCCGTTGGCGTGGGCGTAGCGCAGCAGCCAGCCATAGTTCACGTCGCGCATGATGCCTTCGATCGAACGGAAGGCGAGATCGACATGCGGGGTGTAGTGCATCGCCAGGATGACGCCGGTGACGATCTGCAAGGCCAGCATCATCGAGAGGATCGCGCCGAACGTCCACCAGTAGTTCAGGTTGCGGGGGGTGGGATAGGCAACGAAGGACGAGTGGATCAGCCCTCCGATGGGAAGGCGCCGTTCAACCCACTGCATGACTGGATTTTGCGGCTGGTAGCTGGATGGTCCGCTCATGATGCGATCCTGAACTGGAAAATGCGACGCGATCGGCTCAGATGAAACTTAGCCAATTCGGATTTTGGTGTCGGTGATGAAGGCGTAGGGCGGGATGGGCAGGTTCAACGGCGCCGGCCCCTGGCGGATACGGCCGGAGGTATCGTAGACGGACCCGTGGCAGGGGCAGAAGAACCCGCCATAGCTGCCTTCATGGGCGATCGGGATGCAGCCCAGGTGGGTGCAGATGCCGATCACCACCAGCCACTGGTCATGGCCTTCCTTGACGCGGGACTGGTCGCTCTGCGGATCGGGCAGGCTCGACACCGCCACGGCGCGGGCTTCCTCGATCTGCTTCTTGGTGCGGTTCATGATGTAGATCGGCTTGCCGCGCCAGAACACCTTGATGTCCTGCCCCTCGGCGATCGGGGTGAGGTCCACCTCGATGGGCGCGCCAGCCGCGATGGTCGAGGCGTCCGGGTTCATCTGGGCGATCATCGGCCATATGACGGCGGCGGTGCCCACCGCGCCCACGGCGCCTGTCGCAACATAGAGAAAATCACGGCGTGTCGGAGCGGCCGAGGAAATAGACGTCACGATTGCAAACCCTTTCCGAACTGCAACCGGTGGACCCGTCCCGGACCGGCGCGACGCGCGCCTCGGGACTGGAAGCCGGTGCCCGCGGCCCCCCGCGGTGGCAGAATGACCACTTGTCCTACTCAACCGGGCAGAACATACGATCTAGAATCGATCTATTGGCACCCTTGCCGGGAGAGCGCAAGCCCGCTATCGGCACATTTAGTGCGACGCACTGAAACCGGCCGCCATAAGCATTTCCCCTGGTATTTTCCTGGGGATTTTCCGCAGGTCTCCCCGCCGGTCCCGAAAGCAGCCTTCGCCATGCGCATTGCCCTCTATCAGCCGGACATCCCGCAGAACACCGGAACGATTCTGCGGCTGTGCGCCTGCCTCGCGGTCGAGGCCCATATCATCGAGCCGGCCGGCTTCCCCGTGTCCGACCGGCATTTCCGCCGCGCCGGGATGGACTATCTCGATCAGGTCCGGATCGTCCGGCATGAGTCATGGGCCGCTTTCGCGCGGTGGCGGACCGAATCCGGCCTCCGGCTGGTGCTGTTTTCCACCAAGGCGGCACGGCCCTACCTCGACCACGCTTATGGCGCCGACGACATCCTGCTGTTCGGCCGGGAATCGGCCGGCGTGCCGGACGAGGTCGCGGCCACCGCCGACGCCCGGCTGGTGATCCCGATCGCGCCGGGCATGCGCTCGCTCAACGTGGCGGTGAGCGTGGCGATGGCGCTGGGCGAGGCGTTGCGGCAGACCGGCGGCGGCGCCACCTCGGTGGCAGCGCGGACGGCAACGGAGAGCAAGGCGTGAGCTACGCGGTGAAAGAGATTTTCCTGACGCTCCAGGGCGAAGGCGGCCACGCCGGCCGCGCCGCGGTATTCTGCCGCTTCAGCGGCTGCAACCTGTGGAGCGGCCGCGAACAGGACCGCGCCGAGGCCGTCTGCCGGTTCTGCGACACCGATTTCGTCGGCCTCGACGGCACCCTCGGCCGCCGCTACACCAGCGCGGACGACCTTGCCGACACCATCGCAGGCCAATGGCGGGGCGGGGCCGCGCACCGCTATGTGGTCCTGACCGGCGGCGAGCCGTTGCTGCAGGTGGACGGAGCGCTGACCGACGCGCTTCACGCCCGCGGCTTCACCATCGCGGTGGAAACCAACGGCACCATCGCCCCGCCCCCGGGGCTCGACTGGATTTGCGTCAGCCCGAAGGCCGGGACCGAACTGGCGATCCGCTCGGGCCAGGAACTGAAGCTCGTCTATCCGCAGGCCGACGCGTCACCGGAAAATTACGCCGATCTGCGGTTCGAACGCTTTTCACTGCAGCCGATGGACGGCATAGACGTCCTGCAAAATACCGAACAGGCCATCGCCTATTGTCTCGCTCATCCGCAATGGCAGCTGAGCGTCCAGACTCACAAGACGCTGGGAATCCGATAGGGCCGGATTCTGACACACCGAAACGGACGATTTGACGGGTTTGACGCATGTGGGAATTGACGAAATCCTTTGGCTTCGAGGCGGCGCATGCGCTGTCCGGCACCACGCTGGGAGAGATCGCCGAGGAAATTCACGGGCATTCGTTCCGCGCCGAGGTCACCGTGCGGGGCGTGCAGGATCCCGAAACCGGCATGGTGATGGACCTCGGTCTGCTCGAACAGCGGATCGCCGAGGTGAGAGGCGCCCTCGATCACAAATTCCTCAACAGAATCGAGGGCCTGGGCCTGCCGACCCTGGAAAACCTGTCGCGCTATATCTGGGATCGGGTGCAAAGCGCCGGGCCGGTGATCCGGGTCAGCGTCCATCGTGACAGCTGCAACGAAAGCTGCACCTATTTCGGCCCGCGGGGCTGACCGGCCGCGTCGATGGAGAGCGCCATGGATATCGTCACCACCCCCACCGAACAGCGCAAGCAGCGCGCCCGCGCCTGGTTCGAGCAGGTTCGCGACGATATCTGCGCCGCGCTGGAACGGATCGAGGACGAGGCTCCGGCCGCGCTCTACCCGGGCGAGGCCGCCCGTTTCGTGCGCACGCCGTGGCAGCGCACCGACCACAGCGGCAAGCCGGGCGGCGGCGGCGTGATGGCCGTCCTGCGCGGACGGCTGTTCGAGAAAGCGGGCGTGCATTGCTCCACCGTGCATGGCGAATTCGCCCCCGAATTCCGGGCCCAGATCCCGGGGGCCGCCGACGACCCGCGGTTCTGGGCGTCGGGGATTTCCCTGATCATCCACCCGCGCAACCCCCACGTGCCCGCCGTCCACATGAACACCCGCTTCGTGGTGACGACCAAGGCGTGGTTCGGGGGCGGCGCCGACCTCACCCCGGTGCTGGACCGCCGGCGCACCCAGACCGACCCCGACACCGTGGCCTTCCATGCCGCGATGAAGGCGGCGTGCGACGCCCACGCGGCGGTGGCCCCTTACGATAAATACAAGACGTGGTGCGACGAGTATTTCTACCTGCCCCACCGCAAGGAACCGCGCGGGATCGGCGGCATCTTCTACGACTGGCACGAGTCCGGCGACTGGGACGCCGACCTCGCCTTCACCCAGGACGTGGGTCGGGCCTTCGCTGCCATCTATCCGGATCTGGTGCGGCGCAACTTCACGACACCGTGGACCGCGCAGGACCGGGAGGAACAGCTGGTACGGCGCGGACGCTACGTCGAATTCAACCTGCTCTACGACCGGGGCACGATTTTCGGCCTCAAGACCGGCGGCAATGTCGATTCGATCCTGTCCTCGATGCCGCCCGAGGTGAAATGGCCGTAGCGGCCATCGACATCGCCCCGTGGAAGGCGCGACGCCTGGAATTTGTGCGGAATTTGATGCGTCAAGCGGCTGGAACGTGACGCTTTGTCACGCACTGTGCTTTGCCGGCTACATCGTCCCGCCAGAGCTTTCGCTAGGGTCGGTGCCGGATGAATTGCTTTTTTCAATTTTACGGAGATTGACAATGAAAAAATTTCTGCTCGGAACCGTGGCCCTGATCGTCTTCGGCGCGACCGCCAATGCAGCTGACCTTCCGGCCCGCGTTTACACCAAGGCGCCGGTGGTGGCGCCCGTGCTCAACTGGACCGGCTTCTACATCGGCGCCGGCGGCGGCTACGGAATGTGGGATGCCGATCAGCATCTCGTATCGTCCGGCATTCCGGTTGGCCTCGATCAGCGTTTCGGCGGCCGCGGCTGGTTCGGCACCGTGAGCGGCGGCTACGACTGGCAGCTCAACCCGTCCTGGGTGGTCGGCGTGTTCGGCGATGCCCAGTTCGGCGACATCAGCGGCACGATCAGCGGCGGCTACATTTTTCCGTATTCCGGAAAAACCAAGAACGATCTCAACTATGCCGCGGGCGTCCGCGTTGGCTACCTGATCGCCCCCAATGTTCTATCCTATATCAACGGCGGTTACAGCCACGCCGAATTCAAGGGAACCGGCCTGTCTGACCCGTATGGCTTTCCAACCCCGCTTTCCACCGGGAAGCTGAAGCAGGACGGCTGGTTCCTCGGCGGCGGCTTCGAGAACACGCTCAACATGTTCGGCTTCAACGCGCCGGGCTGGTTCCTCAAGACCGAATACCGGCTGGCCCAGTACGACCGCAAGGACGTCGGCGTCTACGCGTACGGAACTCCGATCCCGGTTGCGATTTCCTTCAAGCCCTATGTGCAGACCATCAGCACCCAGCTCGTCTACAAGTTCAACTGGGGCCGCTGAGCTCCCGGCTCTTCCGAACGCCAGAAAGCCCCGGATCACATCCGGGGCTTTTTGCTTATGCCGACTTTTTGATACCGACTTGCTGATGCCGACCGCTTAGCCGGGGGAGCGGATCACAGCCGGTGGTCGCGCCGGAAACGCGCCACCGTGTCGTCGGCTAGGGCGTCGAGCGCTGCCGCACCGGACGGGAACTGCAGCGCCAGCCAGGCGTCCTCCGCCAGCGCCAGCACATGGCCGAGCGCCGGGCCCTCCGCGAGGCCGCGGGCGATGAAGTCGGCCGCCTTGAGCGGAAACACCGGCGGAGTCCAGCGCTCTGGCAAGGTGGCGAGCGCCTGCCAGGCCGGCGATGGGCCGTCCTGTCCCGAGCGTGCCCAGGCCAGCAGGATGCGGTCGCGGTAGCGGTCCGCGCCGAGCCGGTACAGCCGGCGCTGCGCCGCGTGCTCGTCCATGCCGCCGAGCCGCCACCAGCGATGCCCCATCGAATCCAGCCGCTTGGCCTCGACGTTGGACAAGCGCCAGCGCTGCGACAGGCGGCGCGCGTCCTCGGTCCCCGCCACCGCCAGCGCCCCGAGTCGCCGCACCGGATCGGCGTCCAGTTGCAGCGCCTGCTCAATGGCGATCATCCGGGCGAACGGCCCGTGATAGGCCACCCCGGCCGTGAGCCGCCCGAGCAGCCCGGCGTCGTCCATCGCCACCAGCGCCGCCGCAGCGCCCTTGGCCACCACGAGTTTCAGCATCTCCATGCGCACCCGCTCGGCGGAGAGGCCGGCGAGACCGTCGCGGCCGGCGATGCAGGCTTCATATCCGGCGTGATCGGGCGGACCCGCGCCATAGGCGGCGTGAATGCGGAAGAAGCGCAGGATGCGCAGATAATCCTCAGCGATGCGCCGCGCCGGCTCGCCGATGAAGCGCACCCGGCGCGCGGCGATGTCGGCGAGGCCGCCAACCTCGTCATGGACGACGCCGTCCGGCGTCACCGACAGGCCGTTGACCGTGAAGTCGCGGCGATGGGCGTCGCGCGCCCAGTCGCGGCCGAACGCGACCGTGGCCTTGCGGCCGAACGTCTCCACATCCTCGCGCAGGGTGGTGACTTCGAACGGCTGGCCGGCGACCACCAGCGTCACCGTACCGTGGGCAATGCCGGTGGGCACCGCCTTGACATGGGCGAGCCGCGCGCGGCGGATCACTTCCTCCGGCAACGCGGTGGTGGCGATATCGATCTCGTCCACCGGCAGGCCCAGCAGGGCATTACGCACCGCGCCGCCGACCACCCGCGCCTCCTCGCCCTGCGCGTCGAGCAGCGCAAGCACCCGCGCGGCCGGACCGGAGGCAAGCCACGGCGCGCCGCGCAGCGACGGAGCGCCGCTCATTTCTCGACTCCGCGAACGATCCTGCCGTTCTCGATATGCGCGGGCACGTAGGTGGATTCCGGCGGATCGCCGGAAAAATTAGCCAGCAGCACGAGGCTCGCGATCACCAGCAGCAGCGCCACGATCGCGAGTTTCACCACCGTACGCATCGGCCAAGACGCCGTGTCGAGAACGCCCGAACGGCTCGCCATCAGAAACAGCGCATACGCCGCGAACGGAATGAGAAAGATACCGATCTCGGTGAGCACGGGACGGATCATGGCAGATAGATCCGCTCATACAGCGCGCGCAGCATGCCGGCGGTGGCGCCCCAGATATAGCGCTGCTCGAACGGCATCTCGTAGAACGAACGCTGCAGGCCGCGGAATTCCTTGCTGCCGAGCTTGTGATTGACCGGATCCATCAGGAACGATAGCGGCACCTCGAACACGTCATCGACCTCGTTGGCGCTGACGGCAAGCTCGAAGCCGGGTTTCACCCGCGCCAGCGTCGGCAGGATGCGGAATCCGAAGCCGGTGGCGTAGATGTCGAGATAGCCGATCGGATCGACAAAGGAGCGCTTGAGGCCGATCTCCTCGTCGGCCTCGCGCAGCGCCGCATCCAGCGGCGACAGATCGGTGGCGTCGATCTTGCCGCCCGGAAACGAAATCTGCCCGGCATGCTCGTTGAGATGTTCGGCACGCTTGGTCAGCAGCACGGTCGGCTCGTCGCGGGCCACGATCGGAACCAGCACCGCCGCCGGCCGTACCGGGCGCTCCTGCGCGATGGTCCGCAGCATCATGTCGGTGCCGAAATCGCCGGTCGGCGCCAGCACGGCAGCGTCGGTCAGCCCCGGCGGCACGGTGAAATTCAACCGTTCGCGCGCCCGGCGGAAAAATTCGTC
>JAFKES010000209.1 GCA_017308495.1 Afipia sp. | reverse complement strand
AGCGTGACATGGCCGTGGCGTTCGATGCCGAGATCGGTGGTGCCGCTCATGATGTGTCCTGTTCCTGTTGGTCGCGTCAGCGCAGGCCGAGCCCGCGCGCGATGATGCCGCGCAGCACCTCGGTGGTGCCGCCCTGGATGGTCAGCTTGGGCGAGATCTTGAGCGCGAACGCCAGTTGATCGTCCAGTGTGCTGTGGTTGGCGGCGTCGTCCTCGACGAAGGCCGCGAGGTCGCGCACCCGCTGCGGCAGTTGCTGCTCCCACACGGTGCCGATGTCCTTGACGATGGCCGCCTCCACCACGGGTTCCTTGCCGGCGTGCAGCATGCCCGCCACCGACACCGACATGCGCCGCATGGCATGAATCTGCGCCACCAGCCGCCCGATGCCTTCCGCCCCGCGCAGGTCCGGGTTCGGCCCCAGCGCGCGCACCAGTTCGGTCAGCACGTAATAGGTCTCGAGGAAACGCTCCGGCCCGCTGCGCTCATAGGCCAGTTCGCTGGTCGCCTGCTTCCATGCGCCGTCGAGTTCGCCGAGCAGGTGATCGTCGGGCAGGAACACGTCCTGGAACACGACCTCGTTGAATTCCTTGAGCCCGCTCATCTGCGCGATCGGATTAACGGTGATGCCCGGCGCTGTCATGTCGACCAGGAACTGGGTCAGCCCGTGGCGGCGGTTCTCCCTGGTCGGCGGCGAGGTGCGGAAAATCCCCAGCATGTAGTTCGCGATATGGGCGGAGGTCGTCCAGATCTTGGTGCCGTTGATCAGCCAGCCGCCGTCGGTTTTGGTCGCCCGCGTCTTGGCGGCGAACAGGTCGGAGCCGGAATTCGGCTCGCTCATGCCGATGGCGAAGCAGACCTCGCCGCGGCAGATGCGCGGCAGGATATCCATCTTGATCCGTTCGCTGGCGAACCGGAGCAGCACCGGGCCGCTCTGCCGGTCGGCGACGAAGAAGCGCCGCGTCGGCGCATTGGCCACGCGCATCTCCTCGGTGACGACATAGCGCTCCAGGAAGGTGCGCTCGTGGCCGCCGTATGTCTTCGGCCAGGTCATGCCGATCCAGCCGCGCTCGCCGACGCGGCGGCTGAAGCCCGGATTGTCGGAGTCTTCCTGTTTCGGCTCGTGCGGATTGAAGGTACCGGCCGCGATCTCCTCGGCGAGGAATGCGCGGACCTCGCGCCGCAGCGCCTCGCACTCGGGCGGCAGGCGCATCTGGTCGAAACTGAGAGCCGCGGTCATTGAGATGATCCTTTCACCGCGACGCCACCAGCGGCCACAATTCATCCGCCCCGCGCGCCGCCACGAAGCGGCCGAGCTCAACGGCCCAATGGCTCTCGGGGCCGAAATCGTCGCGCCAGCCGAGCGCGCGCAGCGAATAGCGATGGAGCACATGCTCCACCGAGAAGCCGATCGCGCCATGGACCTGGTGGGCGATGGCGGACGCGGTGGCCGCCGCTTCCCCGCAACGGATTTTCGCCGCCGCCGCCTCGAAGAACCCGGCGTCGTCGAACGACGCGCCATTGGCGATGGCGTCAGCCGCCGAACCCGCCGCCGTGGTGCTGGCTGCGACTTCGCCGGCGAGGCGGGCGAGGTTGTGCTGCACCGCCTGGAATTTCGCGATCGGCTTTTCGAACGCGATCCGCTCGTTGGCATAGCGGACCGTGATGTCGAGCATGGTCTCCAGCGCGCCGGCGATCTGCAGGCTGCGCAGCGTCGCGCCCATCAGCATCAGCGTGCTCGGCGTCACGCCCGCCGGGGCCGCAGCCGCCGCCATCGGCCGCACACCGTCGAAACTGATGCTGTCGGCGGCGTCGCCGCCTAGACCTTCACCGGGCTCGATCCGGCAGGCGGAAGCCGCGACGAGCGCGATGGTCGCGCCGCCTGCGCCTTGAGCGATCACGGCGATATGGCTGGCGTCGGTGGCGAAGGGAATGCCGCGCGCTCGCCCGCTCAGCGTGCCGTCCGCCGCCATCGCCACGCGATCGCGCGGCCGCGCCGGCGCCACCGTCATCATGCCGGCGGGCGATGCGATGCCGCCCTGGTCGAGCAGCCAGCCCGCGAGCATGGTTTCGACCAGCGGAACAGCCAGCGCGAACCGTCCGGCGGAGCGGGCGACGCTGAAGCCTTCCGCGAGGCTTGCGCCGGCACCGTGATGTTCCTCAGCGACCCAGCACAGCGAAAGGCCGGCGTCTTCCACCGCGCGCCACAGCGGTGCTTTCCATTGCGCGTCCACGGTACCGTTGACGCTCTGCACGTCGGCGAGATCGGAGAAGATACGCTCGGCGGTTTCTGCGACAATGTTTTCGGTCACGTCGGTGCGCTTTCGTTCACAGCAGGCCGCCGACCCTGTTCAACCAGCCGCGCGCCGCCTTGCCAAGCCAAATCTATTGAAGCCGGTTAGGGGCGAACGGCTTTGACGCACCGCAAATGCGTGATGCCGGCTGTTGAGTGGCATTCGCATGGGGGCGTCAATGGGCCCGATCCCGGGCCGTGCGCCGGTGACATCAGTTCCGGTGAGCCTTGCCGCGGGCGGCTGTTCGTGCGGGTTTGGCGACAGACTTCGTCATGACCTTCGCGGGGATTTTGGCTTTTGCCGCCTGACCGGCCATCCGGTGCATGATGGCGATGGCGTGGGCCAGCCCTTCGCGCTCGCTGTCCGCGGAGTAAACCACATAGGCGGGGATGGCGAATTCCGGCGCGCCGGCGACCAGATGCAGCCGTTTTGCCGCCAGGTCCGGCAGCACGATGCGCAGCGGAAAATAGCCGGAGCCGCCATTCTCGAGGATGTGCTGCAGGCCCAGCCATCCGATATTCACCGTCAATGGCGGGCCGCCAAAATTCGGGAAGCAGGCGCGGTGGCGCGCGTCGAATTCGGGTCCCCAGTCCACATAGACGTAACCCGGCTGCGGCTCGGGCGCCGCGCGGAGGGTGGTCGAAACCATCACCAGACGGTCCTCGAACAATTGTTCGATTTTCAGCCCGGGCCGGCTTTGCGGCGCGTACATCACGCCGATATCGATCCGGCCCTCGATCAGGCCCGGCATGATGTCCGGCTCAAGGCCGCTTTCGGCGCGGATGGAAATCGCGGGCTCGGCCTGCTGCATCGCCGGCAGCCAGTGCAGCAGGAATTCTTCCCACAGGCCGATGCGTCCACCGACGACCAGCGTGCCGCGGAAGCCTTCCGGAACGCCGATGTCGTGGCGCGCCTGGGCCACCGTGCGCACCAGCGTGGAGGCATGGCGCTGAAACTGGCGGCCGGCGGCGGTGAGTGCGGTTCCGGCCTTGTTGCGGACGAACAGGACGCAGCCCAGTTGCTGTTCGAGGGTGTGGATGCGGGTGCTGACCGTGGACTGGCTGACGTGCAGCCGGTCGGCCGCGCTGATAAAATTCCCGGCTTCCACCACGCTCAGGAAGGTTCGCGCCAGTTCGGTGTCCATCGCCAAGCCATATCTGGAAAATCGATATAAATCGGCATGATATCCAAAATCCGGAAGCGATCCAGCCTTCGGAATTTGGAGCTTGCGGGCGCGATTCGCAGCGGGCGTCGTTTTGACGCGGGGCCCGCGACGGGTCGCGCGTGCCGCGCTGTTTGCCGGGACATAACGCATGCCTCACATGCGCTTTCCCGCGACGGTCTTTCGTCATCGGCCGGACCGCGCTACGATGCGCCTCGTTCTGGCGTTGCGCAGTCCTCGCGACTTCGCGTTGCGGCCGGTCGCCTCATCACATCTCCCACAGATTAAGGAAAGCAAGGAAACCCCATGGTCAATCGCATGCAGTTCTACATCGACGGCGCCTGGGTCGATCCCGCCGTCAAGAAGTCGGTTCCGGTGGTCAATCCGGCCACGGAAGAGGCGATGTACGAGGTCGCGGTGGGCTCGAAGGCGGATGTGGACAAGGCCGTTGCAGCCGCGCGCCGCGCTTTCGAGACCTTTTCGCAGACCAGCCGCGAGGAGCGCGTCGCGCTGCTCGAAAAGATCATCGCCGCCTACAAGGCGCGCATGAAGGACGTCGGCGCCGCGATCTCCGACGAGATGGGTGCGCCGCTGCCGATGGCGGAAAAGATGCAGGCCGGCGCCGGTCTCGGCCATCTGGTGTCCACCCTCGATGCGCTGAAGAACTATCATTTCGAGGAGCCGATGGGCTCCGCCGTGATCGTGCGCGAGCCGGTCGGCGTCATCGGCATGATCACGCCCTGGAATTGGCCGCTGAACCAGATCGCCTGCAAGGTCGCGCCCGCGATCGCCGCTGGCTGCACCATGATCCTGAAGCCGTCGGAATTCACCCCGTCGTCGGCGCTGATCTTCGCCGAAATCCTCCATGAGGCGGGCGTGCCGAAGGGTGTGTTCAATCTGGTCAACGGCCTCGGCCCCGAGGTCGGCGCGGCCATGAGCGAACATCCCGGCATTGACATGATCTCGTTCACCGGCTCGACCCGCGCCGGCATCGACGTCGCCAAGCGCGCGGCCGATACCGTCAAGCGCGTCAGCCAGGAACTGGGCGGCAAGTCGCCGAATATCATTCTCGACGATGCCGATTTCACCAAGGCGGTGAGCGGCGGCGTCGCCCATGTGTTCAACAACTCCGGCCAGTCCTGCAACGCGCCGACGCGCATGATCGTGCCGCAGGCGCGGATGAAGGAAGTCGAGGCCATCGCCAAGGCTGTGGCCGACAAGACCAAGGCCGGCGATCCGCGCGCGGAAGGCACCACCATCGGTCCGGTGGTGTCGCGCATCCAGTGGGACAAGATCCAGGCGCTGATCAAGAAGGGCATCGACGAGGGCGCGACGCTAGTCGCCGGCGGCCCCGGCCTGCCGGAAGGCGTCAACAAGGGCTTCTATGTCCGCCCGACCGTGTTCTCCAACGTGACCAACGACATGACGATCGCCCGCGAGGAAATCTTCGGGCCGGTGATTGCCATTCTCGGCGCCAAGGACGAGGACGACGCGGTGAAGATCGCCAACGACACGCCTTACGGCCTCGCCGGCTATGTCTCGGCCGGCAGCGTTGAGCGTGCCCGCAAGGTCGGACGAAAGCTGCGCGCCGGCAACGTCAACCTCAATGGCGTGCCCAATGAGCGCACCGCGCCGTTCGGCGGCTACAAGCAGTCGGGCAACGGCCGCGAGTGGGGCAAGTTCGGCCTTGAGGAATATCTCGAGGTGAAGGCTATCGCCGGCGTCAACGCCGCCTGACGGTCTTTTCCATCATCAGGGGCGCCGGCCTGTCTCTCAGGCCGGCGCTTTTTTGTGTCCGGAGGTCGGGCCGTGTTCTTGTGCGGTCCGGCGGCTGTGATAAGCGACGAGGCTGGCCGCGCGCGAGCGTCGCCATCCGGCCCACCTGCCACGGAGATATGACATGGGCACCATCATTGCGCCGTCGGATACGGTGGTTTTTGTCGGGCTCGGGCAGATGGGTCTTCCGATGGCGCGGCGCTGCATTGCCGCCGGGTTTGCCGTGCGCGGCGCCGATCCCTCGCAGGCGGCACGCGATGCGCTGGCCGCCGCCGGCGGCGAGGCCTTCGCGACCGGTCGCGAGGCGGCGCGAGGTGCGCAACTGCTGATTACCATGCTGCCGGACAGCAAGGTCGTCCGCGAGGCGGTGATCGGCGAGCAGGGGGTGGCCGATGTGCTCGCCAGCGGCGCGCTGGTCATTGACATGAGCTCGTCGGTGCCGGTGGACACGCAGGCGCTGGGCCGGGTGCTCGCCGGGCGGGGTATCGGCCTGATCGACGCGCCGGTTTCCGGCGGTGTCAAGCGCGCCATCGATGGCACGCTGTCGATCATGGCCGGTGGCGAGGCGGATCATGTCGCGCGGGCAAGACCGGTGCTCGAGGCCATGGCGCGCGCGGTGTTCGCCACCGGGCCGCTTGGCTCCGGCCATGCCATGAAGGCGCTCAACAATTACGTGTCGGCCGCGGGCCTCATCGCGGCCTGCGAGGCGTTGCTGGTCGGCCGCCGCTTCGGCCTTGAGCCCGATACCATCATCGATGTGCTGAACGCCTCCACCGGCAAGAACAACTCCACCGATGTCAAGATGAAGCAGTTCGTGATTTCGGAGACGTTCGCGTCCGGTTTCTCGCTGGCGCTGATGGCCAAGGATCTGCGCATCGCCGCTGACCTGACGCAGCAGATGGGGCTTGCGCCGTCGCAGGCTGAAGCCGTCGCGGTGCTATGGGAGCAGGCCAGGGGCACGCTCGGGCCTGCCGCCGACCATACCGACATCTACCGCTTCATCGCGGCGGCCGCGACGGAGCCGGGCGATGGCGGCCCCTCGGCCTAACCTTACGCCAGGGCGGACTTCACTGCGGTCGCGATGCTGGCCAGTCCGCCGGCAACGTCGCCTGTGATGTGAAGTCGCAGCGCGCGCCGCCCGCGCTCGGTCAGCACGCCGAAATCGCCGCGCGCCTGCGCCGTCTCGATCACACCGAAGCTGATTGGTTGCCCCGGCACGTCGAGATCGGCGGCGGGCTCCGCCGTGATCTGCAGGAACACGCCGGTGTTCGGTCCGCCCTTGTAGGCCTGTCCGGTGGAATGCAGGAAACGGGGGCCGAAGCCGACGCAGGTGGCCACATGCCGCGCGTCGCGGATCGCCATGCGCATGTCGTGGGCCGCCTGCATGTTGGCGGCGTCGCGGTCGAGATAGGCCAGGATTGCCACATAGTCACCGGGCTGGACGCGGGCGAGATGGGCTTTCAGCCACGAGGCAAGGTCAGTCCCGGCGCCGGCCCTGCGCAGCGCCTCGGCGTTGGCGGCGTCGGTGTGGATCGCGATCGCACTGTGGCTGGCGAGCGCCGTTTCGGCGGGCAGCGCACCGGACTTTTCGAACGCGGACGTCAGCTCGCGGGTCTTGATCTTTGCGGCTTCGACGTCGGGCTGGTCGAACGGATTGATGCTCATCACCGCGCCGGCCACCGCCGTTGCGATCTCGAAGCGGAAGAATTCCTGGCCGATATGAGCCGGGCTTTTCACAATGATGCGGATCACCGGATGGCCGGCGGCTTCCAGCGCCTTGAGGGCGGCCTCGCGCGCGCCGGCGTCGTCGTCGGGCAAGCGCAGGTCGATGAAGACGCGGTCGCGGCCATAGACGGCGGGCTGGCCCAGCGTCTCGCCCTCGAGCGGGATCAGTGCCTTGCCGTTCTTGCCGGTGGATTCCGCGATGAGCTGTTCGGCCCATGCGCCAAAATCGGCGATAGCGGGCGAGGCGGTGAGCGTGATCTTGTCGCGGCCGCGCGCGGCGGCGGCGCCGAGCGCGAGGCCAAGCTGCACGCCGGGATTTTCCGCGGGCGGCACGTCCGCACCACAGGAGCGCACCATCGCGCTGGTCAGTGCAAGGAAAGCGGAGACATCGATGCCGGCGGCAGCGGCCGGCACGAGGCCGAACGGCGACAGCACCGAATAGCGCCCGCCGATGGTCGGTTCGCCATGGAAAATCTGGGCGAAGCCGCGCGCGGTGGCGACCTTTTCCAGCGACGAGCCGGGATCGGTCATCGCGACGAACTGCGCGCCCGCCTGCGCGCCGGCGCGGGTGTAGAAATAGTCCATCAGCGCGTTCGGCTCGGTGGTGCCGCCGGATTTGCTCGAGACGATGAACAGCGTGGTGTTCAGCGTGATGGCGGCCTCAAGCCGGCGCACCTGCGCGGGATCGGTGGAATCCAGAATGCGCAGCCGGGGGAAGCCGTTCTGCGGGCCGAAGGTCGTGGCCAGCACTTCCGGGCCGAGGCTCGATCCGCCCATGCCGAGCACCACCGCATCGGTGAAGCAGCGGCTTTTCACCCATCCCGCGAAGGCGGCGTAGCGGTCGGTTTCGGCCTGCTCGCGTGCCACCACGTCGAGCCAGCCGAGCCATTTGTCTTCGTCGCGGCCGGTCCACACCGCGGCGTCACGCGCCCACAGCCTGCGTACCAGGCCGCCCGCGCGCCAGCGCTCGGTGAGGGTCTTCATGTCGCTGGCGATGTCCGCACCGAGGCTCATGGCCTGAGCGTCGATAGTATCGGCAAGGATGGCTGCGCGCTTGGCGGCGACGGCGCCGAGCAGCTTGTCGAAGGCTTCGGCGAACAGTTGCACGCCGTCGTCGACCAGCGTTTCGGTGATGGCGTCCAGTGAGATGCTCGTCTTCGCCAGTTCCGCCAGCGTGCGCTCGGCGTCCGGAATGTCCTGTGCGAGACTGTCGCGCGGCCGGCCGTGATCGCGGAAGGCATCGAGGGTCGCGGGCGGCACGGTGTTCACCGTGTCGCGGCCGATCAGTTCCTCGACATACAGCACGTCGCTGTAGGCCTTGTTCTTGGTGCCGGTCGAAGCCCACAGCAGGCGCTGCACCTGCGCGCCCCTGGCCGCGAGCTTCTGCCAGCGCGCGCTGGCGATGACTTTCAGATAATGCTGATACGCCAGTTTCGCGTTGGCGATGGCGACCTTGCCCTTGAGGGAGTCGAGGCGGGCTTTGTCATCGCCGCTCGCAGCGGCGATCCTGCCGTCGAGCTGGTTGTCCACGGCGGTATCGATGCGGCTGATGAAGAAGCTCGCCACGCTGGCGACGCGCGCCGGATCGCCGCCGCCGGCGACGAATTCCTCAAGCCCCGCCAGATAGGCGTCGAGCACCGCCGCGTACATCTGCTGCGAGAACAGCAACGTGACGTTGATGCTGATGCCTTGCGCGATCAGCGCGCGGATCGCCGGGATGCCCTCGCGGGTCGCCGGCACCTTGACCATCAGGTTGTCGCGGCCGACGCTGTTCCACAGCCGCTGCGCCTCGGTGATGGTGCCTTCGGTGTCGCGCGCGAGATAGGGCGACACTTCGAGGCTGACGAAACCGTCGGTGCCGTGGCATTCGTCGTAAACCGAGCGCAGCGCGTCGGCGGCGCGCTGGATGTCTTCCACCGCCAGCGTCTCGTAAAGCTCGGCCACGGGCCGGTCGCGTTCCTTCAGGAGCGCCGAAATGGCGCCGTCATATTCGTCGCTGCCGCCGATGGCCTTTTCGAAGATCGAGGGATTGGAGGTGACGCCGCGCACGCCGTCGCGCTCCACCAGCGCCCTGAGATCGCCGTTGGCGATGAAGCCGCGGGCGAGGAAATCGAGCCAGATCGCCTGGCCGTGCTGGGTGAGGGCTTTGACTGGGTTCATGAT
>JAFKES010000208.1 GCA_017308495.1 Afipia sp. | reverse complement strand
CTGGCGAAGCGCTGCATCACGTTGAGCATGCCGCCATAGAGCGTCACCAGCGTGATCAGCAGCAGATAGGGAAAGGTGATGCGGGTCAGCGCGATGGCCATCTCGCGCTGCGCCGGGTCGTCGGTGAAGCCGGGGGCGAGGATCGTCATCGCCTGCGGCATGAACACAAGCGCCAGCACGAGCAGCACAACCTGCGAGGCGAACAGCAGCGTGAAGATGCGGTCGCCGAACAGCCGCGCCGCATTCTCCCCACGCTCGCCATGGACATGGGCGTAGGCCGGCACGAAGGCGGCGTTGAACGCGCCCTCGGCGAAGATCGCGCGGAAATGGTTGGGCAGCCGCAGCGCCACGAAGAAGGCGTCGGCCAGGGGTCCCGCGCCGAGAATGGCGGCCAGCATGATATCGCGCGCGAAACCGGTGATGCGCGACAGGAGGGTGAAACCGCCGACGGTGAAGATTCGCCCGAGCATCCGCTGCTTCTACAGGACGGGGGTCCAATCGCGAACCACGGAAATCCCGGCCCGCCCCGTCATGGCCGGATTTAGTCCGGCCATCCACGTCTTTTTTGGGTCGCCGCCAAGGCGTGGATGCCTAGGACGACGCCCGGGCATGGCGGAAATCGTGGAGAGGAAATCACGCCACCGCGTCACGCACGGCGGCGATGACGCGGTCCTGCGCGGCCTCGTCGAGATAGGCGTGCATCGGCAGGCTGATGACATCCTGCGACAGCCGCTCGCTGACCGGCAGGCCGCCGTCGGCCACAGGAAAGTGCTTGTAGGCGGTCTGCTGGTGCATCGACTTCGGGTAGTAGATCGCGGTCGGGACGCCTTGCGCCTTCAGCGCCGCGGCGAAGGCGTCACGGTCGATGTCTTGCGGCAGGCGGATGGTGTATTGCGCCCACACCGAGACGTTGCCGTCGGCGACGCGCGGCGCGGTCACGATGTTGTGGAGCGCGTCGAAATAGCGGCTCGCGACGCGGTTGCGCGCCGCGATCTCGTCGTCGAAGATCTTGAGCTTCTCGATCAGGATCGCGGCCTGCATGGTGTCGAGCCGCCCGGTGAGACCGAGGCGGACGTTGTCGTATTTCTCGCTGCCCTGCCCGTGGACGCGCACGCTGCGCAGCCGCTCCGCCAGATCGGCGTCGTCGGTAAAGATCGCGCCGCCGTCGCCGAAGCAGCCGAGCGGCTTGGCCGGAAAGAAGCTGGTCGCGGTGGCGAGGCCGAAAGTGCCGAGCCGACGGCCCTTGTATGTGGCGCCGAACGACTGCGCCGCGTCGTCGAGCACGAACAGGCCCTCCGCATCGGCGACCTCGGCGATGGCGTCGTGATCGGCGCTCTGGCCGAACAGATCGACCGGGATCACCGCCTTCGCCCTGAGGCCGAGACGGCGTGCGGTGGCGATCGCCTGCTTCAGCGACGCTGCGCTGATGTTGAACGTCGCCTCGTCGACATCGGCGAACACCGGCGTCGCCCCCGCCAGCGCCACCACCTCGCCGGTGGCGCAGAACGTGAACGACGGACAGATCACCGCATCGCCCGGGCCGATGCCCTGCGCCATCAGCACCATCAGCAGCGCGTCGGTGCCGCTGGCGCAAGCGACCACGTGCTTCGCGCCGCAGAACGCCGCCAGATCAGCTTCGAGCTGCGTCACTTCCGGGCCGTTGATGAACTGGCAGTGCGCCAGCACCCGCGCCACGGCGTCGTCGATCTTGGCGCCAAGGCGGCGGCGCTGGGCCGCGACGTCGATGAAAGCCACGGGGTCGGTTCGCAGATGCTGGTTCATGATGCCTTGCCGTCGAAGTGCTTTGCCGTTGAATTCTGGAAATGCGCCGCCGGCGTCAGCCGGCGACCGCGCGCGGTCCCTGGCGCAGCGGCGCAGCGATCGAGCCAGCCGGCGCGTCCAGACACTTGATCGCAATCTCGAGGCTGGCGACGCCCTCCTCACCGGTCACCGCCGGCACCGCGCCGCGGCGCACCGCGTCGAGGAACGCCAGCAGCTCTGCGCGCAGCGGCTCGTCATGGCCGACCGACAGATGGCGCATCGAATAGCTGCCGTCGCGCTGGAAGCCGAAACATTCGGTGACCTGCCGCGTCAGCAGATCGCCCTGCACGTATTTGCCGCGCGTCGCCACCGTAACGCTGCGCGCCTTGAACGGCGTCAGCCAGTTGGTGTTGATGTGGGCGAGCACGCCGGAAGCGGTGCGGAACTGGAGCAGCGCGATGTCCTCGCGCTCGGCCACGGCGCTGGCGAGTTGCGGCTGTACGTCGACGATGTCGGATTCGGTGAACCAGCGGATCAGGTCGATGTCATGCACGGCAAGATCGATGACGACGCCGACATTGGACATGCGCGGCGGGAACGGCCCCACCCGGGTGATGGCGATGGAGAGGATTTCCTCGTCCTTGATCGCCTGCTTGATCGCGGCGACCGCGGGGTTGAAGCGCTCGACATGGCCGACCATCAGCGTCACGCCTGCCGCGCGCGCGGCCGCGACGATCTCGTGTCCCTCCACGACCGACGAGGCGATCGGCTTTTCCACCAGCACGTGGACCTTGCGGGCGATGCAGGCCAGCGCCACTTCGCGATGCAGATGGGTGGGCGCCGCGATGGTGACGGCGTCGAGCCCGAGGTCGAGCATCTCCTCCAGCGTCGCGAAGGTCCGGCAACCCAGCATCTGCACGGCGCGGGTGCGATGAGCCGCCAGCGGATCGACGATGCCGACGAGTTCGACGCCCGGCAGGCCGGCAAGCACGCGGGCATGGTTGGTGCCCATCACGCCGGCGCCCACCACGCCGACGCGGAGGAGCTGGCCGGCCGCAGCGGTTTCTGCCGATCCCGTGGAACTCGTCATTATGAACCTCTAAAAAAGCTGCGCGCGTGACGCCGGGCCCGGCGGCGCGCCGTGGTGTCCTAGCATGCCGTCACAAACGTGGCGAACCTCGCGGCCATGCGCACGGACACGTTTTGATTCAAACAATTACACCGCCGGACGGCGATATCCTCTTGAAAGTCTGGAAAGATTCTATCTTTCCAGACCGAATCACGGCCGCCGGTAGTCGTCCTCAATGCGCACGATGTCGTCCTCGCCGAGATAGCTGCCGGTCTGCACCTCGATCAATTCCAGCGGAATCTTGCCGGGGTTCTCCAGCCGGTGCGTCGCGCCGATGGGAATGTAGATCGATTCGTTCTCATGCACGATCTTGTGCAGATCGTTGACCGTCACCTGCGCGGTGCCACGCACCACGATCCAGTGCTCGGAGCGGTGGTGATGCTTCTGCAGCGACAGGCGGCCGCCGGCCTTGACCACGATCCGCTTCACCTGATGGCGCTCGCCGGTGTCGAGCGACTGATAGGACCCCCACGGCCGGTGCACCTTGAGATGATCCTCTGTCACCTGCGGCGCGACGGTCTTCAGCCGGCCGACCAGCCGCTTCAATCCGTCGGGATCGTGCTGGCGCGACACCAGCACCGCGTCCGCCGTCGCGACCACCACCAGATCGTCGACGCCTTCGAGGGCGACCAGCGCCCTGTCGGTGGACACGTTGCAGTTGCGCGAGTCCTCGAACACCGCGGGCCCCTGCATCACATTGCCGTCGGCATCCTTGTCGGACAACTCCCACACCGCGCGCCACGAGCCGACATCGGACCAGCCGCACGCCACCGGGATCACGGCCGCCTGCGAGGTCTTCTCCATCACCGCGTAGTCGATCGAAATCGCCTTGGCCCGGCCGAAGGAGTCGAGCGGCAGGGTGATGAAACCGAGATCGCGCCCGGCGGTCACGACCGCGTCGGTCAGCGCCTCCACGCTCGTGGCGTCGACGCCGCGATATTCGTCGAGCAGCATGGCGGCGCGGAACATGAAGTTGCCGCTGTTCCACAGGTAGCCGTCCGCGACATAGCGCTCCGCGGTGGCGTGGTCCGGCTTCTCCACGAACCGCGCCACGGCGCGCACCTCGCCGGCGATGGCCTCGCCCGGGCGGATGTAGCCGTATTCGGTGGCGGGGCGCTGCGGCCGCACGCCGAAAGTGACGATGCGCCCGGCGATGGCGACAGGGAGCGCCTTGCGGCAGGCGTCGACGAAGGCCGCGGTGTCCTGCACCACGTGATCGGCCGCAAGCGCCAGCACCACCGCGTCGGGATCGCGACTCAGCGCGAAGGCCGCGCCGGTGGCGATGGCCGGGCCGGAATCGCGCCGCGCCGGCTCCAGCAGGATGTCCGCCTCGATGCCGATCTCGTTCAGTTGCTCCAGCACCATGAAGCGGTACATCGCATTGGTGATGATGACCGGGCGCGCGAACAGCGACGGATCGCTGACGCGCAGCATGGTGTCCTGAAAGGTCGAGCGGTCGCCGAACAGCGACAGGAACTGCTTGGGACGTCCCTCGCGCGACGACGGCCACAGCCGGGTGCCCGCGCCACCGCACATGATCAATGGAATGATTCGTTCGCTCATTCGTCCTCAACAACCGGTTCGATGGTCACAGCCGATGATAGTCGCGATACCACGCCACGAAACGCGCGATCCCTTCCGCGACCGGCGTCGACGGCCGATAGCCGACTTCGCGCATGAGGTCGTCGACATCGGCGTAGGTCACGGGCACGTCGCCGGGCTGCATCGGCAGAAGCTCCTTCACCGCCGTGCAGCCAAGCTCTTTCTCCAGCAGCGCGATGACATCCTCAAGCGCCTCCGAACGGTTGTTGCCCACGTTGAATATCCGCCACGGCGCGGTGCTCGCCGCCGGATCGGACGCCGTCGCCCCGCCGGACGGAACGTGATCGATCAGCCGGATGACCGCTTCCGTCACGTCGTCGATATAGGTGAAATCGCGCCGCATGTCGCCGTGATTGAACAGTTTGATCGGACGCCCCTCCGTCATGGCCCGGGCGAACAGATACATCGCCATGTCCGGCCGCCCCCACGGCCCGTAAACCGTGAAGAAGCGCAACCCCGTGGCGGGAATGCGGTAGAGGTGGCTGTAGGCGTGCGCCATCAGTTCATTGGCCTTTTTCGTGGCGGCGTAAAGACTGACGGGATGATCGACATTGTCGTGCACGGAAAACGGCAGCTTGGCGTTCAGCCCGTAGACCGACGACGACGACGCATAAAGCAGATGCCGGCAGCCGTTGTGGCGGCAGCCTTCCAGCACGTTGGCGAAGCCCTGAAGGTTGGCGTCGA
Source organism: Afipia sp. (assembly GCA_017308495.1). Taxonomy (GTDB): domain Bacteria; phylum Pseudomonadota; class Alphaproteobacteria; order Rhizobiales; family Xanthobacteraceae; genus Afipia. The sequence goes on along the minus strand of JAFKES010000208.1, from coordinate 8,276 downwards.
CATAGGCATGCGGATGGTCCAGCGAGTAGCGCACGCCGGCCTGCGCCGCGAGATGGATCACCACCGGAAAGCGATGCCGCGCGAACAGCGCCTGCATTCCGTCCCGGTCGGCGAGGTCGAGCTTGACGAAGCTGAAGGCGGGGCTGGCCTGCAGCATCAGCAGCCGCGCCTCCTTCAGCGCCGGATCGTAATAGGCGTTGAGGTTGTCCAGCCCGACCACGGTGTGGCCGGCGTGCAGGAGACGCTGCGCCACATGGAAGCCGATGAAGCCGGCTGCGCCAGTCACCAGCACCGTCTGACCCGACATGTTGCCTCGCCCCGCTGGCCCGCCGCCCCGACAGGATCATCGGGCCCATGCGCTCAAGAGAATGTGGCGGCCGGGAACCGGCCTCCGGCGCGCCCTGTTTAGCCGCCGTACCGGCAGGGCGGCAATAGCCCAGCGCCCGGCTATTGCCAGCGCCGCCCCGACGCCATACCAAGAGGCCCGAAAATCACCGGCAGGCTGCTGTCCGTCCGCGTCGGCGTGGCCGCGGGCCTGCAACCATCAACCATCGCGGTCCGAATGCGCGGATTTCTCCTCCTTGCCGCCCGCATCCTGGTGTCGGCGGCGCTGCTCTATGTCGCGCTGCGCGGCATCGATTTCACCGCCATCCGCGCCCGCCTGGCCGATATCAGCGGGGCATGGATCGGCGCGGCCGTCGCCGTCACCATATTCCAGATCCTGCTCGGCGCGCTGCGCTGGCAGCAGATCAGCGCCGGCTGCGCCGCGCCGCTCGGAACCGGGCAGGCCTTCCGCTACAGCATGATCGGCGCGTTCTTCAACCAGACCCTGCCCTCGACCATCGGCGGCGACGCCATGCGGCTGTGGCTGGTGCGCCATAGCGGCGCGCCCTGGCAGGCCGCGACCTATTCGGTGCTGGTCGATCGCGCCGTCGGGCTGATCGCCCTCGCCGTCATCGTCGTCGCCAGCCTGCCGTGGAGCTACGACCTGATCGGCAGCCCGCGCGGACGGGTCGCGCTGCTGCTGGTCGATCTCGCGGCGATCTCCGCCGGACTGGGCTTCCTGCTGCTCGGCCGGCTGCGCTGGTCGTGGCTCACGCGGTTGTGGCCGCTGCGCCATATCCACGCCTGCGCGGTGATCGCCAACCGGGTACTGTTCAGCCGCGCCAGCGGCGCGAAGATCGCAGTGCTGTCGCTGGCCATCCACACTCTCGCCGTGGTCATCGCCTGGTGCGCGGTGCGCTCCATCGCGGCGCCCGCCGCGTTCGGGCAATTGTTCCTGCTGGTGCCGCCGATCATGCTGATCACCATGCTGCCGATCTCGATCGCCGGCTGGGGCGTGCGCGAGGCGGCGATGATGGTGGCGTTCGGCTATGCCGGGCTGGCGCAGGCCGACGGCACCATGGTGTCGCTATTGTTCGGCGCGGCCTATTTCGTGGCCGGCGCGATCGGCGGCCTGGTCTGGGTGCTGAGCCGCGAGAAAGCCGCGAAGCTGACTGACGTCGCGACCGAAGGCGGATAAGATTGAACGACACCGACCGGCGTTCCGGTCCGGCCCAAGCATTCGAGGACAGAATTTGACAAAGCGATTTAACGGCAAGCGTCTTCTGGTCACCGGCGGGGCCGGCTTCCTGGGCTCCCACCTGTGCGAGAAACTGCTCGCGGAAGGCGCAGAGGTGCTCTGCCTCGACAACTACTTCACGGGCCGGCGCGGCAACATCGCGCACCTGATCCCCAATCCGCTGTTCGAGGCGATGCGCCACGACATCACGCTGCCGCTCTTCATCGAGGTCGACGGCATCTTCAACTTCGCCTGTCCCGCCTCCCCGATCCACTATCAGCACGATCCGGTGGCCACCACCAAGGTCAGCGTCCACGGCGCGATCAACATGCTCGGCCTCGCCAAGCGGCTGAAATGTCCGATCCTGCAGGCCTCCACCAGCGAGGTCTATGGCGACCCCAACGTGCACCCCCAGCCCGAAAGCTACTGGGGCCACGTCAACCCGATCGGGCCGCGGGCGTGCTACGACGAAGGCAAGCGCTGCGCCGAAACCCTGTTCTTCGACTATCACCGCCAGCACGCGCTCTCGATCAAGGTGATGCGCATCTTCAACACCTACGGCCCGCGCATGCATCCGAACGACGGCCGGGTGGTGTCGAACTTCATCGTGCAGGCGCTCAGGGGCGAACCGATCACCATCTACGGCGACGGCCAGCAGACCCGCTCGTTCTGCTATGTCGACGATCTGGTGGAAGGCGCGCTGCGGCTGATGGATACGCCGAAGGAGGTCACCGGACCGATCAATATCGGCAACCCGGTGGAGTTCACCATCAAGGAACTGGCCCTGGCGGTGCTGCGGCTGACCAACTCGAAGTCGGAACTGATCACGCGGCCGCTGCCTCAGGACGATCCGCGCCAGCGCCAGCCCGATATCTCCTACGCCCGCTCGGCGCTGGGATGGGAACCGACCGTCCAGCTCGAAGACGGCCTGAAAAAGACCATCGCCTATTTCGACGACCTGCTCAGGCAGAACGGCGAGATCTGAGAGCGCGGCGCGCTATCCCGCCACCAAAGCGGAGAAGCTGCGCGCCTCGCAGCGGTCGTTGATGACCGAGGGCCGCCACGTCATGACGGTTTCGCCTTTCACGAAAAAGGTGAAATAGCGCACATCGCCGGAAAAATTGATGCGGGAGCACACCGTCCATTTTTCCGGGCCGGACTGCGCCTCGTTGGGACCGACATCGGACACTTCCGCCGCGCCGGCGTCCTTCATCGTCGCGATGATCCGGTGAATGCCATCGAAGATGATGCGCTGCTGGCGCGCGTCAGGGGCGGGATCGGCCTGTCCCGAATCCTGCACATCGAAAAAGAACGTGCATCCGCCGAGCAGCAGTGCAACCCAGGCGACGAGACACAATCGACCTATTGCCAACGCTGCGAACTCCCCGGTACCCGCGATTCATTATCGCGGACGGGCCGGTTTTGAAAGCCTCAAACGACGGCGGCCGGGATCACGACCGCTTGTCGCGGGCGCGCTGGACCAGCGACGTCGTGCTGTGGCCGGGCAGGATATCCACCAGCACCACCTCGCCGCCATTGGCGGCGACGACCTCGTGCCCCACCACCTGCTCGCGGGTGTAGTCGCCGCCTTTCACCAGCACGCTCGGCTTGATGCGGGTGATCAGTTCCAGCGGCGTATCCTGCTCGAAGATCGCCACCAGATCGACCGCCTCCAGCGCCGCCAGCACCTCGGCGCGCGCGCGTTCATCCTGCACCGGACGTTCCGGTCCTTTCAGGCGGCGCACCGAGGCGTCGCTGTTGAGCCCGACGATCAGACGGTCGCAGGCCGCGCGCGCCTGCGTCACCACGCGGACATGGCCGGGATGCAGGATGTCGAAACAGCCGTTGGTGAAACCGACGCGCAATCCCTGCGCCCGCCATTCGGCCACCCGCGCGTCGAGATCGGCGGTGGTGAGCGCGATCTTCTCCTCCGCCGCCAGCGACGCCTCGGGCAGGATCTTGCGCCGCAGTTCCTTGAGCGACACCGTCGCTGTGCCGGGCTTGCTCACCGCGACCGCGGCCGCGGCGGTGGCCAGACGCAGCGCGCTGTCCCAGTCGGCCGCAGCGGCAAGCGCCACCGACAGCACCGCCACCACCGTGTCGCCGGCGCCCGACACATCGCGCACCTTGGCGGGCTGGGCGGGCACATGGATGAGCGCGCCGTCGCGATGCGCCAGCGTCATGCCGTGCTCGCTGCGGGTGACCAGCACGGCCTCGGCGTCCGCCATGCGCAACGCCTCGGTGGCGGCCGCCGCGATGTCGGCATCGCCGTCGATGCGCCGCCGCGTCGCCTCCGCGAATTCCTTGCGGTTCGGCGTCAGCAGCGTCGCGCCGCGATAGATCGCGAAGTTGGCACTCTTGGGATCGACGATCACCCGCTTGCCGAGCTTGCGCGCGGCCGCGATCACCTCGCCGATCACCCGCGCGGTCAGCACGCCCGCGATCAGCCTGTCTTCGATGTCATCGGAGGCGGGCGCGGCCAGCTCCCAGTCGGCGCGCAGCATGTGGGTGGAGAAGTGCTCGGACACGAACCGCGCCTTGCGCGTGGTCGGTCGCGCCGGATCGACGATCAAGACCGGCTCGATCTGCGGCTCCTTCTCCAGTTCCGCCTGCAAGGCCTTGCCGGTGACATCGTCGCCGATGAGACCGACGAACACGCAGCGCGCGCCGAGGGCGGCGATATTGCGCGCCACGTTGCCGGCGCCGCCGACATTGGTTTCGCTGCGCTGGACCGCGATCACCGGCGCGGGCGCCTCGGGGGAAATCCGCGACACCTCGCCATAGACGAATTCGTCCAGCATCAGGTCGCCGATGCAAAGCACCGACTGGCGGACCATGGCCTGTGACAGCGCATCAAAATCGAACATGTGAACGCAAATATCCCTGTTGCGCGATCAGCGGTAGCGGTCGGGCCGATCGAGAAAATCCGTCACGTAGCTGCGTACCGCGTCTTCGAGCGGCGTGAAGCCGCCGTTATAGCCGGCGCGCTGCAGATTGCCGACGTCGGCCTGCGTGAAATACTGGTAGCTGCCGCGGATCTGCTCCGGCATGTCGATATATTCGATGTTGGGCTTGGCATCGAGCGCGGCATAGGCGGCGAGGATCAGATCGCGGAAGCTGCGGGCGTGGCCGGTACCGACATTGAAGATGCCGTTGACCGAACGCGACGCCAGCAGCCACATGACGACGCGCACGATGTCGTCGACGCAGATGAAGTCGCGACGCTGGTCGCCGTCGGCGATGCCGTCGCGGTGCGACTTGAACAGTTGCACCACGCGGCCGGCGCGGATGTCGTCGAACCGGCGCGCCAGCACGCTCATCATCGTGCCCTTGTGGTATTCGTTGGGGCCGAACACGTTGAAGAACTTCAGCCCGGCCCATTGCGGCGGCATCTGGCCGCCCTTCGCCACGCGCTCCATCACCGCGAGGTCGAACAGATGCTTGCTCCAGCCGTAGAGATTCATCGGCCGCAGCTTCTTCAGCGCCGCAAGCGAGGTGTCGTCGACGAAGCCCTGCTCGCCGTCGCCATAGGTCGCCGCCGACGAGGCATAGATGAACGGCACGGCGTTGGCCGTGCACCAGTCGAGCAGCCGCATCGACAGGCGGAAGTTGGTCTCGATCACGAGGTCGCCGTCGGTGGCGGTGGTCTCCGAGATCGCGCCCATATGGATGATGGCGTCGAGGCGGCGGCCGTCGAGCCACGCCAGCAGCTCGGCCGGCGGCACGATGTCCGCGAGTTGGCGCTTGGCGAGGTTGCGCCACTTGCCCTCATGGCCGAGGAAATCGCACACCGCCACGTCGGCGCGGCCGGCGTCGTTGAGCGCGGCCACGATGTTCGATCCGATAAAACCGGCCCCTCCGGTCACCAGCAGCATGCAGGGAATCCCATCCGTTCGAGGAGGGCCACCTTTGCCCCACTCCCGCCCGGCAGGCAACTCGCCTCACAGCCGGCGCGGCGGCCCTCCGGGCTGCCCGGGACCGGGAAAACGCAACTGGACGGGGCGCGGCCGACGCGCTAACCGGCTGCACCGGCGGGGCGTCTGGCCGCAGGCCGCCTCCGCGAACCAGATCGAATAAATGAATATTAGTTCATTCTTATCCGGACTCGGACTGGAACCCGATCCCGCGGACACGCGGCCGATCCTGATCGTGCCCTATATGTGGATCGGCGATTTCGTCCGCGGCCACACCGTGGTGCGTGTGATCAAGGAGCGCTGGCCCAACCGGCCGGTGGACATGCTCGCGACCTCGTTGTGCGCGCCACTGGTGGATTACATGCCGGGCGTGCGCAAGGCCATCGTCTGGAACCTGCCGCGCGGCCGCATCGCCCTCGACCAGCAGAAGCAGCTCGCGGCCGTGCTGAGGCGGGAAAATTACGCCACCGCGATCATGCTGCCGCGGACGTGGAAATCCGCCCTCGCCCCGACCCTCGCCGGCATTCCCGAGCGCATCGGCTCGATCGGCGAATTCCGCTTCGGGCTGGTCAACGACTGGCGCCGCGGCGAGAAATCGCTGCCGCGCATGGTCGACAAAATGGCGACGCTGGTGCTGCCGGCCGGCGCGCCGCTGCCGAAGACCGAATGGCCGGTGCCGCAACTGGTGGTGCCGCCGGAGGAAATTGCGCGCTGGCGGCAGGCGCGCGGGCTCGGCGACAGCGCGGCGGTGGCGCTGGCGCCCGGCGCGGTCGGCCCGTCCAAGCGCTGGACTTATTACCCGGAGGCGGCGCGGATGCTGGCGGCGCAGGGGCTCGACGTCTGGGTGATCGGCGGCCCGGGCGAGAAAGACGCCGCCACCGAGATCGTCGCCGCCAGCGGTCCCCGGGTGCGCGACATGACCGGCACCGACCTGCGCGACGGCATCATGGCCCTCGCCGCCGCAAAGACCGTGATCTCCAACGATTCCGGGCTGGTCCATGTCGCCGCCGCCATCGGCACGCCGACCATCGGGATCTTCGGCCCCACCAGCCCCTATCACTGGGCCCCGCTCAACGGCCTCCAGGCCACCATCAAGCGCGCCACTGACCTGCCGTGCCAGCCGTGCCACCGCCCGGTCTGCACCCAGAACGACCATCGCTGCATGCGCGACATCACGGCCACCGAGGTGGTGGACACCGCGCAGCGGGTGATGACGGCGGATTGAAACGTCCCCTCGCCGCGCTTGCGCCGGCGGCGCGTGGTGACTACCACTGACGCCATTCTCCAACCGACGGTGCCAAGTGAACTGCCAAGTGAACAAGGATCGGATCGCGGCGCATTTCCACAGCTCGCTCGACGGCTTGACCCGGGCCGCGCAGAGCGGCGAGTTGCTCGCCACCTCGCACGCCATCGCCAGCGCCATCGCCGGCGCGATCCGCGCGGGCGGCAAGCTGCTGCTCGCCGGCAATGGCGGCAGCGCCGCCGACGCCCAGCACATCGCGGCCGAGATCGTCGGCCGCTACAAGCAGGAGCGCCCGGGCTGGGCCGCGATCGCGCTCACCACCGACACCTCGGCGCTGACCGCCATCGGCAACGACTACGGCTTCGAGCACATCTTCGCCCGCCAGGTCGAGGGACTGGCGCGGCGCGGCGACGTGCTGGTGGCGCTCACCACCTCGGGCCGCTCGCCGAACATCCTCGCGGCGTTGCGCGCGGCCCGCGCGCGCGGGGTCGTCACCGTCGGCTTCACCGGCATCAAGGGCGAGAGCCTGCGCGCGGATTGCGACCACCTGCTGGTGGCGCCGAGCGAAGACACGCCGGTGATCCAGCAGGTCCACATGATGGTGCTGCACGCGATCTGCGACGACGTCGAGCACGCGCTGATCGCCGGGACGCCCGCCGCATGAACAGCGCCGCGCCTCTGAGGCCCGCGGCGTTTCTCGACCGCGACGGTGTCATCAACCATGACGACGCCTATATCGGCACGAAAGAACGCATCCGCTGGATGCCCGGCGCCGCCGCCGCGATCCGCCGGCTGAATGAGGCCGGCTATCTCGTGTTCCTGTTCACCAACCAGTCGGGCGTGGCGCGCGGGATGTTCACCGAGGACGACGTCCAAGCGCTGCACGAATGGATGCGCACTGAACTTGCCCGCGACGGCGCGCGCATCGACGACGTGCGCTACTGCCCGCACCATCCCGACGGCACGGTCATGGCCTATGCCCGCGAATGCGCCTGGCGCAAGCCGCAGCCGGGCATGATCCTCGATCTTATCGACCACTGGCCGGTGGATAAAACGCGCAGCTTCGTCATCGGCGACAAGAAGCGCGACCTCGACGCCGGCGCGGCAGTGGGCCTCGACGGCTACCTGTTCAGCGGCGGCGACTTGGCGGCGTTCGTCGAGGCTATTCTGGCGGGGCGGTAGGGCGCGCCGCACTCAGATTGGCACGATGCGCTCCCTCTCCCCGGTGGGGAGAGGTGAAGGGATCCCCGCGCGCGGCCTCGATCACCCGCTCGAACGACGGATATTCCCCCTTGCCGCCGACCACCGTGATCGTTCCCGTTCCAACCGGGCCGGTAAGGCCGGGATCGGTGGCGAGAAACACCGCGATCAGCGGCACGGCGTAAGCGGCGGCGAGATGCATGAGACCGGTATCGACGCCGACCACCAGCGCGGCGTTGGCGATCACCTGCGCGGTTGCATCGAACGGCTGGCGTTCGAGCACGCGGCTTCCCGGGATCGCGGCGGCAAGCCGTTCACAGCGCAGGCGCTCGCGTTCATTGCCCCATGGCAGCACCAC
>JAFKES010000207.1:9264-14593 GCA_017308495.1 Afipia sp. | reverse complement strand
CCGACCCTGCCTGGTGCTGGCGATCGTCATGACGACGGAGGAGGGCGCGCCGATCGTGCGCGTCCTGCCGATCACGCACACGCCGCCGGCGAACCCGGCCGACGCGATCGAGATCCCGGCCGACGTCAAAGCACGCCTGCGGCTCGACGCCGATCGCTCGTGGATCGTGCTGACCGAGAGCAACCGCTTCGCGTGGCCCGGGCCCGACCTGCGCAACATCGAAGCGGACAGCGGCTACTACGGCGCGCTGACGCCGGGCCTGTTCGCCGAGGTCAAGCGCCGCTTCGTGGCGATCGCCCGCGGCGAGGTCGCGACCAGCGCGCCGCATCGGAGCGTGCCGCGGACCGAGTGACAGCCGCCGGCGACGGCCGAGGGCGTCTGGAGGAGGGGAGGGGGCTGGCAGCGGTGGCGTCCTCTCGTCGATCGGAGGCCCGGCAGGCGTGATTTGACGGGCTGAGGACCACGAGAATCGCTGATTTGCGTTCTGACGTCAAACACTATCGATAAGAGGTAGTTATCGATAGTGACAGGCGTCGTCTGCCCGACCTCGCTATGACGGAAGCCAATGCCGTGTTAGCTTCCGTATCGGTGATTCCTGTTAAGGTTATCAAGCCCTTGCTAACCGGCTACCAGATCCCCGATCCGCTGCCCTGGGCCCAGCTCGCCGGCCCACTCTGTCGCTTTTACTTCCTGATTTCAAATTGAAGTCATAAGCCAAAATCCTCGGTTTTTTGCCTTGCCACTACAACGGCAGCAGGGGAGAGCTTCTCAAAGTTCGGCTTGAGCCACGCTGATCCTGGCAAGCGGCAGAGTTCAATCAGCGCCAGCTTCCGCCCAAGGCAACTCCACGCTTGAATCCAAGCTACAGTGGTAATACCTTCTCCAAAGAAGTCCTTACCGAGGCTGTCATGACCACAACCGTAACCGCAAAGGGCCAAGTCACCATTCCCAAGCCGGTGCGCGATCTCCTGGGAATCGTGCCGGGCAGCAAGGTCGATTTCCGCCGCGGCGCCGACGGCAGCGTGGTACTGGCGCGGGCGGATGAAAAACGGCCGGCGAGCCGCTTTGCCAAACTGCGCGGCCATGCCGGCAAGGGGCTCGACACCGACGCGATTATGGCGCTGACGCGCGGCGAAACGTGACGCTGGTCGACACCAACGTTCTGCTCGACCTTGTCAGCGACGATCCGAACTGGGCGGATTGGTCGATTGCGAAGCTCGAGGCTGCATCGCTGAGCGGGCCGCTGCTGATCAACGACGTGGTCTATGCGGAGCTTTCGGTCCGTTACGGCCGGATCGAAGATCTCGACGCATTTGCGGACGCGGCTGGCCTTGAGATCACTCCCATGCCGCGGGCGGCGCTGTTCCTGGCCGGAAAGGTGTTCACCCAGTACCGCAAGTCGGGCGGATCCCGCACCGGCGTGCTGCCGGATTTTTTCATCGGCGCCCACGCGGCCGTTAGCGAGCGACCGCTGCTCACCCGTGACGTCGGCCGCTACCGGACCTATTTTCCGGCGCTCACGCTGATCACACCCGAGTCCTGAACGGCCAGCCGCGTCGGCGTAAGTCCAATGTTCATGGCGCGTGCTGGCCTGGGGGCTCCTCAAAGGCCGCTCGCCTTGGTCAGGTTAACCCGGAACCGGTCCCGCCGGCGCTGGTAGCGGCGGGTCATTTCGGCGCTGGCATGGCCGAGCTGCTTCTGCACATAGCGCTCATCGACTTCGGCCGAGGAGGCGAGGCCGGCGCGCAGCGAGTGCCCGGCAAACTTTTCCTCGCGTTCGCCCTCGGAGAGATCGCCGCGCACGCCGGCGGCGAGCGCCGCACGCTTCACCAGACGGGCGACCTGTTGGTCGGTAAGGCGATCCGGCCCGACATCCTTGCCCTGGCCGGTGACGCGCCGGAACACGGGCCCATGGCCGATTTTCGCCAGCTTGAGCCAGGTCTGCAGCGCGACGACCGGGCAGGTGGCGTCCGACGAGCCGCGGCCGATCTCGACCTCGCGCCAGCCGGCCTTGCCGCGCAGGGTGACCAGCAGGCCCTTATCGAGGATCTCGATCCAGCCGCGGCCGTCCTCGGTCTGGTCGCGGCCGGCGTCGAGGCCGACGATTTCGGAGCGGCGCAGGCCGCCGGCGAAGCCGAGCAGCAGCATGGCGCGGTCCCGCAGGCCGCGTAAGCCGGCGCGGTCGAGCGTCTCCAGCATGGCGATGACATCCTCGGGCAGCACGGCTTCCTTCTGCAACGGCGGCCGGCCGTGGGTGTTGCGGATGCCGGCGAGCACGGTGGCGATATGGCGGTCCTTGCGGTCGAGCGGCTGGCCGCGCTGGGCGTAGTTCCAGGTCAGGGAGGACAGGCGGCGCTCGATCGTCGCCACCGTATTTGGCCTGCGGTCGGCCGCCGCAGCGCCGGAGGCGCAGGCGGTGATGTAGAGCCCGACGATCTGCGGATCCGGGGGCAGGGGATTAAGGTTCTGCCGCCGGCACCAGGCCTCAAAATGCTTCCAGTCGGAGGCGTAGGCGCGGCGGGTGTTGGCCGAACTCGCCGCGTCGGCATAGTCGCGCGCCCGATCGGCGAGGCGTTCAAGATGCGCCGGTAGGGCAGGGGAGGGGGCTTCAGCCATGTCCCGCATGATGTCTAGAATGTCGGGGAGATCGACCTCCCCGTCGCCAGTCATGGTCATGTTGACTCGCCGTACATATTGGATACGTACAAATTTGACTTATAAGGCTGCTGCGTGTACATACACTGGCTGCACAGATAATGGATGTGAGCCATGGCACGCGTTGCCGTCGATGACACCAATCGTATGAATCTGCGGATCAAGCCGGAGGTTAAGGCCCGGCTGATGCGGGCGGCCGCCTTGCGCCAAACCGATCTCACCGATTTCGTCACCCAAACCGCCCTACGCGAGGCTGATGCTGTGATCTCGGCAGCCGAACAACTGAAGCTGTCGGAGCGGGATAGCCTGATGGTGCTCGAACTTCTGGCGAATCCACCGGCCCCTAACGATCGTCTTCGGGCAGCGATCGCGGCTCTGCCGGTATCCAAATCGTGAGCTTTGTCCTCTGGCACGAGGAGCCGATCGCGAAAAGCCACGATCGGAAAGCCTTCGATTGCGGCGATGCCGGGTTGAATCTGTTTCTCCAGCGCTATGCGCGCCAGAGTCATGATGCAGGCGGCGCGAAGACGTTTCTTGCGATCGACGATGCTGACGGGCGGACCATCCACGGCTTCTATAGCCTGGCTCCCGGAAGCCTCAGCTACCAGCGAACGCCGGAAATATTGCGGCGCGGCCTGGCGCAGCATGATGTGCCGGGATTCCGGCTTGCTCGGTTGGCGACCAACCTCAACCTGCAGGGGCGGGGTCTCGGGGGACAGCTCCTGGCAGCCGCGGCTCGGCGCTGCAGCCGGGCGGCCGCGGAGGTCGGGGGCGTTATCTTGATCATCGACGCCAAAAACGACCGAGCAGCTGCTTGGTATGCTTCCTACGGGGGAATTGCTCTCAAGGACGAACCGCAGACGCTCGTGATGTCGCTCTCTACGTTTGCCGAAAAGCTTCGGGCCGCAGGCCACCTCTGATCGGCCGGCCAGGCGCGAGCTCGCCGCGCGTGCGATCGCACGCCAAATCCCCTGATCGTGTGGCGCACCGGAGTCCGGTTGAGGGCGAATTTTGTGCGTCTGGGCGACGAAAACGGCCATTCTCTCTATAAAGAGCAAAACGAATGATAATGCAACATTATCGGTCGTTTTTATTTTCCGACAGGCGCGGCGGTTTTGTGCGATTTGGGTGGCGAAAAGCGCCGCGTGGAGATAGGCTCGATCATGGCCTCACGCGCGCGACTCATGCCCGATGCCCCGCCGACCTTCCCGCCGTTTCCGGGCTGGGTGCGGCAGGGCGTGACGTCCGAGAGCGTTGATGACGCGATGTTTTCGGCCGGCGCCGCGCTCGCCGCGATCCATCCGATCGCGCGCAGCGAGCATCCATTGGGATCATTGTGGCGGCATCGGCTGTCGCTGTCGAACGCCGCGGTGCTGGCCCGGCACGGCGGACGCACCGAGGACGAGGCGGCGCTGCGCGACGCCTGGTATCTGCGCCGCGACGGTGACGATCCGGGCCCGGGCGGGCGCATCCTGAAAGCCTGGCGGCATCTCGGCGAGCGCAGCGCCATGGCGTCGAAAGACTGGACCCTGCGGTTGTCGGCGCTGTTCGAGGTGCGCTTCAGCGACGCGCTCGAGGATGTCGTCGCCCAGGCCGACAAGCTGATGACCGGGCAGGGGAATGCCGTCGCGGCCGCCGCAGAGATTGCGGCGGCCAGCCTGCGCTTCGTGCCGCAAAGCGAGCCGCTTGCCCTGTGGCTCGCCGACATGATGCTCGCCCAGCGCCTGAAATGGCCGATGGCGGTGCCGCTGATCGCGAGCCAGATCCGCCGCGGCGATCTGCGCGTGGCTGTGAAATCAAACGTGGCGGATGAAGCCTGGCCGAGGGCCTGCGCCCAGGCCTATGCGCGTGCGGCTGCAAGCGCGGCGGATCTCTATGTCGAGCTGGCGCGGCGCGCCGATCGCCTGCTGGCGGCGGCGCCGAAGCTGCGCGGCAAGGACGCCGACACCATGGTGGCGATCCTGATAATGGAGGATGCGCAGCCCGCGGGCGCCGGCAAGACCGCGAGCGACCGCAGCATGCGCCGCCTGTTCGAGCGCCTGGTGGCGCTCGGCGCCGTCCGCGAGCTGACCGGCCGGCCGACCTTCCGATTGTACGGGCTCTGACATGGGACGGCGGGCGCGCGCAAAGACGGATCTCGACCTCGACCTCGCGGACCTGCCGCCTGAACTGCGTTGGCGCGAATGGATGGGCCGCGTCGAGGCGGTGATCTTCGCCTCGCCGGCGCCGGTGACGCGCGAGGTGCTGTCGCGCGTCGTCGGCCGCGATTGCAATCTCGACCTAATCATTGACGACATCCAAGACGAGCTGCGCGGCCGGCCCTACGAGCTCGTTTCCGTCGCCGGCGGCTGGCAATACCGCACCCGAAAGAACTTCGGCGATACCATCCGGACGGCGATCGGCGGCGGCGCCGACAAGTCCCTGTCGCAGGCCGAGAACCTGATCCTCGCCTGCATCGCCTACTACCAGCCGATCACCCGCAGCGAGCTGTCGCAGTTCTTCGGCAAGGAGGTCAGTCGCGACACCATCGGCCACCTGCGCGGCCTCGGCTTCATCGCGGCCGGACCTCGCAGCCCGCAGCCGGGCGCGCCCTACACCTATGTGACGACCAACGGCTTCCTGTCGCACTTCGGCTTCAACACGCTACGCGACCTGCCGGACATGGAAGCGCTTG
>JAFKES010000207.1:0-9216 GCA_017308495.1 Afipia sp. | reverse complement strand
GCTTGAGGACGCCGGCCTGCTCAGCAAGGAAAAGTTGTTGGCGGGGGATATTCCCATCGCTCCCGGCGGACTCGTTGATGAGGATGATCGCCTAGATTGAACGACCCGTCGGATTGGCCAGTGGTGATAATATCGCCTATGTCGCGATTCGCGGGTGCGGCGTTTCACGAACTCAGCATCGAGGGCGCATGAAGATCGCCAAGGTAAAGATCACCAACTTCAAGTGCTATGAGGAGACGTTTTCTCTCGCGCTCAACGATGCCCTGAACGTCATCGTCGGCGGCAACGAGTCCGGAAAGACCACGATCCTGGAGGCGATCCACTTGGGCTTGACCGGGATGCTAAACGGCCGCCCGCTCAAAAACGATCTGACCAGCTACCTCTTTAATTTGGCCGCGCAGCAGAAGTACGTCGCCAGCCTGAAGACCGGGTCACCCTTACCGCCGCCGGCGATCCCCATTGAGCTGTTCTTCTCGGGAGACTCGAGCGAGTTGGCCGAGCTCGAGGGCGACGGGAATTCCGAGAAGATTAAGGCAAGCGGCGTGATATATCGCGTCGAGTTCGACGAGGAGAATTACAAGGGTCCCTACGAAGCGCTCGTGGCGGCCGGGGAGCTGACCTCCATTCCCGTAGAATACTATGCTGCGACCATGCGGTCGTTCGCGCGCAAGGGGATCACCTCGCGCAACATTCCGATCAAGTCCGCGCTGATTGATTCATCCAGCGCCCGGCTTCAAAACGGGTCCGACGTCTATGTCTCGCGGATCATCCGTGACGTGCTGGAGGAGACCGAGCGCGCTTCGATCTCGCAGGCGCACCGAAAGCTGAAGGAGGCTTTCGTCGAGGACAAGAACCTGAAGCTGATCAACGATCGGATTACTAAGGCCGCCAAAATTAGTCAGAAGTCCGTCTCCATCTCTGTCGATCTGTCGTCCCAGACCGCCTGGGAAAGCAGTCTGATGACCTACATCGACTTCATCCCTTTCCAGTACATCGGCAAGGGTGAGCAGTGCGTGATCAAAACTAAGCTCGCCCTCAGCACCAAGAAAAACGCCGAGGCCACGGCCATCCTGCTGGAGGAGCCGGAAAACCATCTGTCGCACGCTCGGCTCAACGAATTGATCGCTGACCTAACTGCCCAGCACGGCGAGAAGCAGATCATCATCTCGACCCACAGCAGCTTCGTGGCCAACAAGCTCGGCCTCGACCATCTGATCGTGCTGCGCGAGGGCAAGGTAGTCCGGATTTCGGAGCTGCAGGCCAGCGACTTCTTCAAGAAACTTGCAGGGTACGACACCTTGCGCCTGGCTTTGGCCAAGAAGGCGATCCTGGTGGAAGGCGACTCCGACGAACTGGTGGTCCAGCGGGCCTACATGGACGCCAATGGCGGGCGCTTGCCTATTCAGGACGGGATTGACGTCATCTCGGTCGGTACGGCCTTCCTGCGCTTCCTCGAGCTAGCGCTGGCGTTGAAAATCCCGGCGGCCGTGGTGACCGACAACGACGGCGACACCGCTGCAGTGCAGAAGAAGTACGCCGCGTTCGATGGCCAACCGTCGATCAGGATTTGCTTCGACCCCGACGTCGACACGGGTGGGCTGACGGTCAAAGAAAAGCCCTTCAATTACAACACGCTTGAGCCAAAAATCTTGAAGGCGAACGGTCGAGAAGCCTTAAACAAGATGCTCGGGACCGCTGCCAAGACAGACGATGAACTCCACCTTCATATGCGCGCCAACAAAACCGATTGCGCACTGGCCATCTTCAGTTCGAAAACGGCGATTACCTATCCTGACTACATTACCCGGGCGATCGCGCCGTGATTGGCCAGAATAGGCTGGTCATCGCGGCAGCCGGCTCCGGCAAGACCACCTACCTCGTCGAAGAGGCACTTAAGATTAGGGACCAGCGGGTCCTGATCACCACCTACACCGAATCCAACGAGGCGGAGATCCGCCAGAAATTTTTCGACGTCGTTGGCCATGTTCCGTCGAACGTGGTGATCATGACCTGGTTCAGTCTCTTGATTACCCATGGCGTGAAGCCGTTTCAGGGTGCTGTGTTTGAATTTCTGGTCAAAGGCATGGCATTGGTCCAAGCCCAGTCGGCCATTCGCTACACCAACAGCCGGGGCATCGCGGTGACCTGGCCCGAAGGAGACATCGCAAACCACTTTTTTGATCGGCGTGGACAGGTCTTCTCGGACAAGCTGTCCAAGTTGGTGATCCGATGCAACGAGCAGAGCGGCGGCGCGGTCGTCGACAGGCTGAGCCGGGTGTTCCCTCACGTTTTCATCGACGAAGTCCAGGACCTCGCTGGCTATGATCTCGACATCATCGAAGCGCTGGCGCGAAGCCCGGTCCGCCTGCTGATGGTTGGCGATCCTCGGCAGGTGACCTACCTGACCCATAACGAGCGCCGCTTCGCAAAATATGCCGACGGCGGCATCGCAGACTTTTTACGGTCGCTGCCCAAAAAGCTGAAGATCGAGATTGACGAGGTAAGCCTGAACCGATCGCACCGTAACAGCGAGGCCATCTGTGCGGTGTCGTCACGGCTATTCCCCGGGTTTGCTGCCACTCAGGCTTGCGAGTGTGCCTCGTGCCGTCGCCCTCTGCCGGCCAGCGCTGGCGTATTCATCTTGAGGATCGCAGACTATGATCATTATCTGGCGACCGTCAGACCCGTGCAGCTGCGCGACAAGGTCACCAGCAGGGGCGTCGACCCGTCGTCGCAGGCGGTGAACTTTGGAGAATCCAAGGGACGTGGATTCGACCACGTCGTGATCCTGCCAACGGATCCGATGAAGCAATGGCTTGCCGATCCGGACAGCAAGCTGGCGGCACAAAGCCGAGCAAAGTTTTATGTTGCGCTCACCCGCGCGCGTTACAGCGTAGCTATTGCGATGGATTGGAGATCGGCCTCGCTGCCCGCGGGCTTTTCACTCTACCAAGTGCCAGCAATCTGATTCTGGGATCTCATCGGTCGCGAGAACCTAGCTATGCAGCTAACGCGACTCCGAAATCGTCCCATCGCTTCTACACCCAGCGAAAGCCCACCATCGCAACGTCACGGCGTGGGAGCGGCGGCTGCGATCGCTGGCACTGGAGCCGCCGCCGCGGCCTTTCGTGCCGCATAGTCCGGATCACGGCCTCGATCCGTTCGAGCAATGGGGTGAAACCGGCGAAATTGATCGACCCGGCCCTTGGCCTCACGACCCGCGTTGCGAACACAGCTTTTCCATACTCGGTCGCGGGATTGATCTTGTTTTCCTTGTTGAAGGATTTGCCGTCGAGCTTTTCCGCCAGAACGGCAGGTTCAAAGAAATCCTCGGGGCAAGACATGAGGTTCGCGCCGAGCGCCGGCGTCTTCACCAGATAGAGGGGTCCGTGGAGATGGAAAAACAGGTCATGCTTGTCCCACGCGATATCTAGGCCATAGTTCTTTTTGTTGTTGAGGTAGCTGAAAATCTCTTTCGCCCCATCATCGTTGTCGATGAGAACGATGACCGGATGCTCGGCCGGGCGAAACTCGTAGCGGTTAAAGGCGTCCTTCCAGGAAATCAGAAAGCGCAGCAAATCGCCGGAGCCCCCTCGCAGCTGAAGGAAGTCACGCGCCTGATCAGAATACTTGAAAAAATTCACCCTCAGCTCAGGCTTGCCTCCCACGACTGACGCAAGAAGTGGGTGCGCGGCAGCAAGCCGCCGGATGGCGCTCTTCAGGTACACAGGATCGGTTGGCCCTTCGCAGATGATCAACGGCCGCGGCGGGTTGATGAAGCTTTTGAAGAAAATGAGTTCGTAGTAGACGACGCGGATCGCCGAGGGCCACTCATTCTTCATCTTCGTGCGCTCGGCGTGCAGCTTATGCTGCTTCTCTTTGTTGCCTTCGTTCGCGATCGCAATGTCGATCTGCCGCTCGCGCACATGATAGATGTGATTGATCATGCCTTCCAGGCGCGGCACGGAGTTGCAAGCCACCCCGTTGAGTTCATATGCCCCCGTTGTCAGGAAGCGATGCGCTGTCGCGCGAACCCGCTTGTAGTATGTCTGCGCTACATTGGCCTTCTCGTTGACGGTAAGCCCTGTCACCATCTGCCGACTTCCGCGAAGCTGCATGCGCGTCTTGGCGTCATTCACCTCAAAGCCGGCGTCATTGATGCGCGACACAAGCTCCTCGCCGAGCTTCCACTCGGCCCCGTCCAATTCGGCTAGCGCCGATGGGAACTCGCGCTGGTTCGTGGAGATTGTGATGTCATCCGCGTAGCGCGTGTAAGTGCATTTATGCCTCGCCGCCAGCTTCACCAGCCGGATATCGAGAAAGTGCGTCATCAACTCAGTGATGACCGGCGAGCACGGGCTGCCCTGCGGCAGCTTTCCGTCCTTGCATGCGATCTGAGCCAAAAGCGTTGCTACCGGCTCCGCAAGACGAAAGTGTTCGCTCTTCAGAAAGAAGCCGCGAACGCGGCCGAAGTTGAAAGCCGGAAAAAAGTCCTTCAGGTCAAGGTTCAGCACGTAGCGACGCCGGTGATGCGTCTTAGCGTTGCTGATGATCGAAGCGCCGGGACGAAACGCATGGGAGAGTTTGTTGCGGCGAGGATCTTTTGCTTCGATCTCGCGCAGGCATTCATAAAGCAGTTTCGAAAGGCTGCGTTGCAGCCCTTTCAGACGGTCGTTCGGCGCATCGATGGTGCGGACACCGCCGCTTCGCTTCGCAATATCGAAGGTGATGTAGCGGGCCGCCGGCGGCGTTGCGTGGACGATGAACGACACGGCGCTTGGGCGATAGCGCAGCAGCGCTGCCACTTCGTGTCTGGTTCGCGTGGCGCGAAGATCCGTGAGGCTCAACGTGAAGCACCGAAGAAAGAAGGCTTACAGGCACTCCTACGCGTCGCATAGGCCGTCACATCATGCTGCAATCGAGCAGCGTGTAGGGAGCAGCGTCCGAGACATCGGATCATATATCGCGAAACACGATAACAAATCTGCCTGTAAGCTTGATATTGCGGTACCATCTGTCGCGCGCCATGCCAAGCTCTCGATTTGTTCTGGATGTCAATACGACGTCACACGAGTATAGGTACAGAAGGATTGCGGCAATTGCCCCGAAATCTAACGCGATCTCAAAGACTTCCCGCCTGGCTACGGGTTCAAATTTAGAGGCCTATCGCGTAGACAAAGTTATCATTCTCCCCCTGTTTCTGTGAATTTCGCGGTTATCCCGGCGTTCCTCGGCGATTTCAATATCACGCCGATTGACCGGCGCGTAAGGTCCACCCAATGCGAGCAAGCCATAAATGCAGGGGTAGGCGAGGGTGACGTATCGATTTGTCCATGCCGCAGACATTCATCTCGATTCACCGCTGCGCTCGCTTGCGCTGCGGCATTCCGAGTTGGCTGAGCTGATCGGTAACGCCACCCGGCGCGCCTTCGTCCGGGTGATCGATCTGTGCCTGGACGAGCAGGTCGACGCGCTGCTGATCGCCGGCGATCTCTACGATGGCGATCAGACCTCGATGAAAACGGCCCGCTTCCTGGCCGAGCAGCTCCGGCGCCTGGACCAGGCTGGCATTCGTGTCTTCATCATCCGCGGCAACCACGACGCGCTGTCGAAGATCACCAAGGAATTGGTGCTGCCGGATTCCGTGAAGATCTTCGGCGGGCGAGGGGAGGCTATCGCGATCGATCGCGCGCCCGGACGCGTCCCCGTCGTCGTCCATGGCCTGAGCTTTGCTCAACCTCATGCCCCGGAAAGCCTCCTGGGGCGCTATCGGCCGGTCGTGGATGGGGCGGTCAATATTGGCATCATGCACACGAGCCTCGGCGGCGCTCCCGGCCATGACCTCTACGCCCCGTGCAGCCCGGCCGATCTACAGGCGTCAGGATTTCATTATTGGGCGCTCGGCCACGTTCACAAGCGCTCGGCGACCGAAGGCACCTGCGCGATCGTGATGCCCGGCATGCCGCAGGGGCGTGACATCAACGAAGCCGGGCCGAAATCCGTGACGCTCGTCACCATCTCGGACGATCGCTCGATCCATCTTGAGGAGCGCGTCACAAGTGTCGCGCAGTTCGAACGCGTGTCCGTCGATGCCACGGGAATGGACGATTGGCGCGAGCTGGTGTCCGCAGTGACGCGCGCGCTCGAGAACCAACGGGCTGCTGCCCGGGCAAAGCACCTTGTCGCTCGCGTGCGAGTGACTGGTGCGACGCCGCTGGCATGGCGCATTCGACGCGACGGCGACTTGCTGAAAACCGAGGCCGATGACCGGGCTTCGGTGATCGGCAGCTGCTGGGTCGAGCAGCTCGAAATCGCATGCCGTCCCGGAGAACAGCGGAGCGAGACATCGGGCGACCCGCTCAGGGAGCTGCATCGCTTGATCGAAGACGACGTCCTCGATTCCGCGGCCTTTCAGAATGAACTTGCAGGCATCGCCGAAGAGATCAGGGCTCAGTTGCCGCAGGAATGTCGCGACATTTTCGGCAAGGACGAGGCGTCTTTCCGGGAGGCGGTCGCCCAGCTGGCGCGCGACGGCGCAGAGGGCGTCATGGCACGTCTTGAAGCTCCGGGCGAAGGAGCGTGATGCATGCGACTTCGCCGCCTTGACCTGACCCGATATGGCAAATTCACCGATCGCAGAATCGACTTCGGCGAGCGGGTGAATGGACAGCCGGACCTGCATATCATCTACGGACCAAACGAAGCGGGAAAATCAACCGCGTTTGCTGCCTTCCTGGACCTGTTGTTCGGGATCGGTTCGCAGAGCCCATTCAACTTCCTTCACCCCTATCCGACCATGCGCATCGGCGCCGCTCTGGATATCGGAGCGGAGACAAGGGAGTTCGCACGTCTCAAACGCTCGCAGAACAGCCTGGTCGACGGCCATGATCGCAGCGTTCCAGAAGCCGCGATCCGCGGCGAACTCGGCGGCATCGAGCGGGATGCCTATCGGACCATGTTCTCGCTCGATGATGAAACGCTCGAAAAAGGCGGCGAGAGCATCCTTGCAAGCAAGGGGGATCTCGGCCAATTGTTGTTCTCGGCCAGTGCAGGCCTCTCGCACCTCAGCGACAGATTGGTCGACCTGACGGCAGATGCTGACAGCTTCTACAAATACCGGGCTAGGTCCGGAGCACTCGCGGATTTGAAGTCGCGCCTCGCCGAACTCAAAGCTGAGCGCGAGCAGTTTGACACACTAGCCACGGATCACGCTCGGCTGGTGGACACCCGGGACCGGGCAACCGTTCAATACGATGAAGCGGTCAAGGAACGAGCCGAGGTCCAGCGGCGCGTCGATGAGATCCGGGGCTATCTCACCGCATTACCGCGTCTCACGGCTCTACGGGGCATTCGAGCACGGGTCGCACCCTTGGCGGATATTCCGGAGGCACCGCAGGGGTGGGTAGCCGAAGTGCCGCGGCTCCAAAAGCAGGAGATCGAGCTTGGTGTCAAAATCAGCGCGGTTGCCGACGAGATAGGCCAACTTGCCGACGAGGGTCGGGCCGTCATCGTGGACGAGACAGCCTTGCGGACTGCCGACCGCGTAGAGCGGCTTGTCGACCTGCGCGCACGGTACGTCACCGCTGAAAAGGATCTTCCTGAGCGACGCCTGCAGTTGCGCGAGCTCGACTTGGCTATCGCCGGAATTCTTCAGCGCATCGAGCGGCCCGAAGAGACCGAGCCCAAGCGGCTTGTGTTGAGCTCCGCGACCATCGGCAGACTGCGCGATCTGGTCGAAGCTTATTCGGGGATCAAGGCCGCCAGCCGGAACGCATCCGACGAGCTTGCCGAGGCGCGGCGCCGGCTGGATGACGTTGCGGCGAAGCTGCCCGAGGGCGGTGCTGACCCTACGGTCCAGGCGGAGCGAAAGCGCGCTTTTGCAGAGCTGGCCGTCGTGATCGAAGCACTTCGCTCAGCGGACCATCATGTTCGTCGGCTGGCGGAGCGCGATCGTGCGGCTGCCCTTGATGCGCTCAATGACCGACTCGTCGCACTTCGTCCCTGGCAGGGCACCGGCGATGAATTAGTCGCCATGAATTGCCCGAGCCCGGATACGCTGCAGAATTGGAAGGTTACCCGCGGGGAGGCAGTGTCGGCAAAGTCCCGCTGCGATGCAGAGGTGCAACGCCTGACCACGATCGTCAGGCGTCTCGAAGCCGAGAAGGCCAGTTTCGCATCGACGACCGGCGTTGTTTCAGATCACGAAGCCGCGGAAGTACGTTCGCAACGTGAGCAGGCTTGGGCCGCGCACCGTCGGGCGCTCGACACAGCTTCTGCAGATACGTTCGAAGCCGTCTTGCGCCACGACGACATTGTGACTGCAGGGCGGTTCTCGCACATGGGCGAGCTCGCGAAGCTGCATCAGACCGAACAGGCGCTTGCCGTCGCGGAGACGGATCTGACGCGCGCCGTTGAACTCGCCCAACAAGCCGATGCGGCCTTAGGGGCAATTGACGCCGAGGTCATCGCAGAGGCCGGCGTGATAGCCGCCTGCTTCCCCAAGGCACTGTCGCTTGCGGAGCTTGAGGCGTGGATCAGCCGGCGGGAAAAGACGCTTGAGGCGCGTGCCGCATTACAGAGCGCCGAACGGGACATTGCTGCTGCTGAGCGTGATGCGGCGGCCGCCTCCGAACGGCTTACGACCGCGATGGCGGGTGCGGATCTCGCGCCGGCTCCTGACGCGAGCTTTGATGCCGTGCTCGGGATGGCCCAAACCTCGCTCGATCGGGAAGCCGAACTGCGCCGTCTCCAAGTCGAGCTCGACGAGCGTCGCCGAGATGTTGTTGCGCGGGAACGCGCCGCGGAGCGTGCCACATCGGACGAGAAGGGCTGGGCAGAGGCGTGGGCGGCGGAATGCCGTGGATGCTGGCTCGGCGAGGGACCCGAGACCCCGGCGGTCGGCGCAGTGCGCGAGGTGCTCGCCGCGATCACTGAGCTTTCCCCGACCATTGAGAAGCGTGCTGCCCTTCTCGACCGCATCCACAAGATGGAACGGGACCAGCTCGCGTTCAGCGAGGAGATTGCGGCACTCACGGGGCTTCTCGGGATTGAACCGGGTCCCGACGCCGTCCTGGAGCTGGCCCAGCGTGTCGTCGAAACGGTCCGGAGTGCCACGGCGGCCCGCGACCAGCGCTCCAGCCTGACGCAGCGTACCGGGGAGGCACAAGCGCGCCAGCGTGAGCTTGCAGAATCGCAAGCCGTTCATGACGAACAGAA
>JAFKES010000250.1 GCA_017308495.1 Afipia sp. | reverse complement strand
GCGCGCCGTCGCGGATGTGCCGCCATTCCTCCTCGACTTCTTCCCTGAACTTGTCGATGCCAAGCTCGTGGACCAGGATCTTGATGCGCGCCTTGTAAATGTTGTCGCGGCGGCCGTATTGGTTGTAGACGCGCAGGATCGCCTCGACATAGCTCAGGATGTCGCGCCGCCTGACGAAGGGGTTGATGGTCCTGGCGATGAACGGCGTGCGCCCGAGCCCGCCGCCGACCAACACCTCGAAGCCGGCCTCGCCGGCGGCGTTACGGTGAATGCGCAAACCGATGTCGTGGATCTTGATCGCGGCGCGGTCGTGGTCCGCGGCGGTGATCGCGAACTTGAACTTGCGCGGCAGGAACGAGAACTCCGGATGCAGTGTGGTGTACTGGCGCAATATTTCCGCCCACACCCGCGCGTCCTCGATCTCACCCGGCGCCACGCCGGCCCACTGGTCGGCGGTGACGTTGCGAGTGCAGTTGCCGCTGGTCTGCATGCCGTGCAGCCCGACCTCGGCAAGATCGGCCATGGCGTCCGGCAGATCGGCCAGCTTGATCCAGTGGAACTGGATGTTCTGCCGGGTGGTGAAATGGCCGTAGCCGCGGTCGTATTTGCGCGCGACATGGGCGAGGCCACGCAACTGCTGCGCCGACAGCGTGCCGTAGGGAATGGCGATGCGCAGCATGTAAGCGTGCAGTTGCAGGTAGACGCCGTTCATCAGCCGCAGCGATTTGAATTCGTCCTCACTCAGTTCGCCGGAGAGGCGGCGGGCGACCTGATCGCGGAATTCCTCCACCCGTTCGTTGACGATGGTGCGGTCGAGTTCGTCGTAAGCGTACATGTGGGAACGTGCCTTGAAGCTTGCGGCCGGGCGCGGACGCGCGCCTCAGGCCGAGACCAGAAGATCGATGGTGACGCCGCGGTGGCGGATGCGCTCGCGCAGATTTCCCGGCGCAAGGCCGCGCTCGGTCACCTGCACCGGCGCGATATAGGGGCCGACCGCGCCGAGATCGTCGGCGATCGATTCCGACAGCAGCACGCGGGCGGTGTCGGCATCGCGCACCACTGCGGCGTCGGACAGATCGACCGACCAGCCGTGGAACGGCGTGCGATAGATCACCGCGCCATCGCGGGTGCGATTGGCGGTGACGATGGAGGGGCCGGCGATCTTGAGCTTCTTTTGCAGGGGAGACGTCATTCGGCAGCCTTCAGCAGTTCGTAGATGACGGTTTCGGGAGTGGCGCTGCGCCAGGGCGCGGAACGGGCGACAACGTCACCGATGATCAGCAAAGCGGGGCCGGGCGCGGCTTCGGCAACGAGCGCGGGCAGATCGCGCAGCGCGCCAACCACCGTCTTCGCATCGGGCCGCGTCGCGCGCGCGAACACGCCGACCGGCGTCTGCGCCGCGCGTCCGGCCTTGAGCAGGCCGTCGCGGATCGCGGCGGCGGCGCCGAGGCCCATGTAAACCACCACGGTCATGGCCGGATCGGCGAGCGCCGACCAGTCGACCTCGCCG
>JAFKES010000206.1 GCA_017308495.1 Afipia sp. | reverse complement strand
GAAACGGCGAAGCTGCCTGACGGGGTCCAGATCGTCGGCTTGGCCATGACGGTGATGCCAAGCGAGCCGTTGGTCACGCTGTTCCAGTTCAGCGTGATCAGCCGCAGCACTTCGGAAAATCCCATGGTGACCACCGCGAAATAGAACTCCTTCAGCTTGAAGCGGAAGCAGATCGTTCCGACGATCAGCGACAACAGCGACACCACAATCAGCGCCGGGATGATCGCGACCCAGAAATTCCAGCCATAGGTCGTGACCAGAATGGTCACGATATAGGCCGACACGCCGAAGGAGGCGGCATGAAACATCGACAACTGGCCGGTGAAACCGAAAATGAGATTGAAACTCACCGCCAGCGCCGCCGCCATGAAGCCATAGATGGCGATGGCCAGAACAGAATCGCTGTGGACCGCGAGCGGCGCGACCAGCGCGAGAAGAAGCCCAACACCAATCGCGTACTTCATGGCCGATCTCCAAACAGGCCGCCTGGGCGCACAAGGAGAATGGCGATCAGGAAGATAAGCCCATAGGCGTCGCGGAACGCCGACGGAAAGAACACCGAGCCGATGTTTTCGCTGACACCGAGGATGATGCCGCCGCCGAGCGCGCCGATCACGCTTCCGACGCCCGCGAGAATGGCGGCCTCAACCGCCTTGAGAATGTAGGCCGAGCCGATGGTCGGCTCGAGCGAGTACATACTGGCATAAAGTCCGCCGCCGAGACCCGCCAGCGCCGTCGAGTACACGACCACGATGGTCTGCAGCCGCCCGGTGCGAATTCCCATCAGCGCCGCGGCTTCCGGGTTTTGCGCATAGGCGAAAGCGGCGCGTCCCAACCAGGTTCGGGTCAGGGCGAGATAAGTGCCGAAGATCACCGCAAAGAACACACCGCAGACCACAACCTTGATCTTCGGCAGCGCGAAGCCGGCAATGCGGAATGCGCCCGGCAGTACATAGGTCAGATCCTTCGGCGTCGTGGTGAAGGCGAACAGCACCAGCGCCTCGAACACCGAGATCATGCCGATCGACACCAGAAGGCCGTTGACCAGATTGCCGCGGGTAAACTGAAACAGCGCGAGATCGGAAATGTATCCGATGATGCTGACCACCACGACCGCGCCCAGCACCGCCAGCGGATACATGACGCCGAGAACGTCGTAGAAATACCAGGTCGCATAAGCACCGAGCATCATGAATGCGCCGAGCGCAAAGTTGACAATGCCGGTCAGTCCGAAAGTGAGCGTCACGCCGAGCGCGATGATGCCGTAAAGCGAGCCCACAATCACGCCGTTGAGCAATTGCCCAATAATTAGCTGCGTCATTGAAGTGGTGTCCGTTAAAAGACAACGTCAAGGGAGGCCTTGCCCGGAGGAAAAGCCACCACGGAAGCAGACGCGCTCCGGCGGACCGGAGCGCGATTGCCGCACGTCATTGCTTGGTGGGATCGTAGGGAACCACTTCGATCTTGCCGCCCTTGCGGACGTGCACGACGTCGAACCCGAACACGGCTTCGCCGGTCTTGTCGTATTTGATCTTCCACACGCCGTCGTAGGTCATGTCCATCAGCGCGGCACGGATCTTGGCAACGTCATCCACGGTGCCGGCCTTCTTCATGGCTTCGACCAGCATGTAGACGTGATCGTAGCAGGATGACGAACAGAGCGGAGCCTGATCGTAAGGGAAATCCCGCTTGAAGGTCTTCTTGTAGCTCTCGATGAAGGCCTTGACCTTCGGATCGGTCTTCTCGGCTTCCTCGAAGTACTTCGGCACGTAAGCGATATAGTCCGCGATAGCGTCCTTGTTCTTGAGCGCCGGGCCGATCGAACCGCGAACGAGGAAGAAGCGGTCGCCGAAGCCCGACTCGGTCGACTGCCGGACGATGTCGTACAGCACCGCATCGGAATAGCCGGGGAACAGGAAGTCCGGCTTGCCGGCCGCGAGCTTGGCCAGCGCGGCGCTGAAGTCCTTGGTGCCGGGCTCGAACAGTTCGACCTGCAACTCGATGCCCGCTTCCTTGAACATCGCCGAATAGATATCGACCGCGGTCTTGCCGAAAGCATCGTTCTGGAAGAGCATCGCCACCTTCTTGGTGTTCAGCTTCTTCAGATAATCAACCATCAGCTTGCCGAAGCCGACAGAACCTGCGTCCCAGTTCCAGGTGCGCAGCAGGTAATCGTGATCGGGTTTGCCAAGCGCGTGATGGGCTGACGTGGCGCCCGCGAACAGCAGGAACTTGCCGTTGTTCTGATTGGCGATCGGCTCGATGGCGTTATAGACGTTCGTGAGGAAGGGTCCGAACACGAACTTGACGTTGTCCTCCATCATCTTGCGGAACTGAACGGTCGCCTCGCGCGGCTCGCCGCGAGTATCCATCTGGATCAATTCAAGCTTGTAGGTCTTGTCGCCGACCTTGAAGCCGCCCTTGGCATTGATCTCCTCAACGGCGACCTTGGTGCCCTGCGCCGACATCCAGCCATAGGTCGCGGTGGCGCCGGTCAGCGCCTCGATCTGACCGATCTTGACTACATTGTCGGCCTGCGCGGCTTGCGTGGCAAACAGCCCGCAAGCCATCAGGCCCGCGAATAACGTCCCTTTTGACCCGATCATCTTCACCTGTTTCCTCCACATTGGTTTTTTGTATTATCTGTGTAACGTATTAGTAGTATATTACACGACGATACGTCAACCTTATTGCGGGCTTGGACAGCAGGAATATGAGGCGTAGGTAGTGATTGATGAGAATCGGGGCACCGGCGAAACAAGACGTGGCAACGCTGAAACGCAGCTTGCACGGGCGTTGAGCCGGTCCGGCACATGGATCAAAGAGAGGGTCGGGAGCATTCGTCTCACACAAGCGACCCAATGTTTCGCAACATTAAAGGTTTGACGTCTCATGGCGAAGAAGGCCGTCGTGGCCCACCCAGCAGAGTCGCAAGCGCACACGGCGCATCGGCTTCTTGAGGAGATGATCGTCACGCTGCAGCTTCCTCCGGGAAGCCACTGGTCCGAAGAAGGACTGGCTGAAAAGATCGGGATCGGCCGCACGCCGGTGCGCGAAGCCGTCAAGCGTCTGCAGGCCGACTATCTGGTGAGCATTCTGCCCCGCCACGGCCTGATGATCACGGAAATCAACGTCCACGAACAGCTTCTGGTGATCGAATTCCGGCGCGAACTGGAGATTTTCATTTCCACCCGCGCGGCGCGGCGCATCATGGCGGCGGACCGCGAGCGGCTGAAGGTCGCCGCCGATGAAATCGACAGCGCGGGCAAGGAGGGAGACCTCGAAAGATATCTGCGCGAGGTCTTTCAGGCGAACCAGGTGATTGCGGGCGCCGCCGGCAATCCGTTCGCCGCACGATCGATCTCGTCACTGCACGCGATGTCACGCCGTTTCTACTACAAGCACGAGTCCAATCTGCAGAATCTCGGCGCGATGGGAATTCTCCATGCCGAGCGGGCACGGGCGGTGGTGCGGCAGGATGAGCGGGCGGCGCTGATCTGCGTCACGACGTTGATGGACCAGATCGAAGCCTACACCCGCAAGGTTTTCCAGTTGAGCGTCGGGTCGCTGGCCTGACGGCTCACCGGTTGGGCCCGACCACCGGAGCGCCGTCCGGCCTGCTCAGCCGGCCTGGGCCTGCAGCGCCGGATCGGCGAAAAATGCCGCATCCATCGCCTTGAGATCGTCAGCCACTTTCCAGGGCGCGAACTCCATCTGATCGAGCACGTCGCGTCGTACATCGATTCCCGGCGCGACTTCGGTGAGCACCAATCCCTCGGGGACAACATCGAACACCGCCCGCTCGGTGATCAGTTTTGCCGATTGTCCGCGTTTGACGCCGTCGATCACGGAATAGGTGATGTGCTCCACCTGCTCGGCGAACTTGCGCACCTTGCCTTCCTTGACGATGCGCATTTTGCCACCTTCAAATGCGACCTCGAGACCGCCCGTGGTGAATGTGCCGGTGAACACCAGCCGCTGCGCGCTCTGGGCGATGTCGATGAAGCCGCCGGCGCCCGGATTGGCGATGCCGAAGCGCGAGACGTTGACCTTGCCGCTGCGGTCGAACTGGGCGAACGCCAGCGCCGCGAACCGGCACAGGCCGCCGTCGATCGCATCGAACTGATAGACGCCATCGAGAATCGCATCGGGGTTGAGGTTCGCCGAGAACTGCCAGCCGGACATCACGATGCCGCCATAGGAGCCGTGCTCGGTGGTGAACCAGTAATCCTTCAGCTCGCCGTTTTTGAACAGCCCCTGCTCCGCCATCACCAGCGGAACATCGGCCGCCGCGCCGAAACCGAAGATCGACAGTTCGCGCCGGCGCACTTCCTTGGCCGCGCGCAGGGCGACAATCTTGTCGGCGGACATCGGGATCGGCGGAAGCTGCGCCAGCGGCCGGCGCTTGCCGCTGAAATAGACCGGATCGAACTTCACCTCGGTTGTCATCATCATGTCGGGATCGACCACGACCGCATCGACGAACATCCCCGGAATCCGCACCTCGGACGCCGGCCTCTCGCCATTCGGAACGGTTTTACGCACCTGCGCGATGACGCGGCCGCCATGGGCCTTGGCCGCCAGCACCAGCGCGATGTTGGACGACACCAGCGCCTCGTTCTCGAACGAGAGATTACCTTCCTCGTCGGCCGTGGAGGCATAGACAAACACCGTGTCGAGTTTCCAAGCCGGATAGAACAGATAGGACTGCCCCTCGAACTCCACCCGCCGCACCAGATCATCCTTGGCCTTATCGGTGAACCGGCCGCCGCCGTGCTGCGGATCGATATAGGTGCCGAGCCCGATCTGCGTCATATAGCCGGGACTGCGCCGCGCCACTTCGCGCAGCCAGTGCATGGTCGCGCCGATCGGCCAGGAATAGGCTTCGATCTTGTTCTCGCGGATCAGCCGCATCAATTCGGGGCGCTTCCCCGTCACC
This sequence comes from Afipia sp., assembly GCA_017308495.1. GTDB lineage: Bacteria > Pseudomonadota > Alphaproteobacteria > Rhizobiales > Xanthobacteraceae > Afipia. The sequence goes on along the minus strand of JAFKES010000206.1, from coordinate 4,390 downwards.
GGATCGACGGGATTGATGTAAGAGCCGCCGACGATCCGCTTCATCAGCCCTTCCTGGGCGACATGATCCATACCCTTGATGCCCTGGGCGTCGCCGGTCCCGACCGGAAAATAGAAGGTGAGGTCGCGCGGGCCAGCGGTGGCCTTGAACCGGTCGCCCAGCGCCTTGAGCAGCGCATCCGGCGTCACCCAGCCGATGACGCCGACACAGCCGACCGACGAGCCGTCGGGAATGGACGCAACCGCGGTCGCGGCATCGACAATCTTGCTCATGATTTCACCTTGAAACGTCCGAAGGTCGCGCGAGACGACGGCGTCTCGCAGTTCAGTGCGAATTCGCGGGAGGCGACTTCGTCGAAGCGCTCGGCGTCCGCCATGATGAAGGGCTCGAAAAAGCGCTTGGTGGATGCGATGGCTTCGGGCGGGACCGCCGCGAGACCGGCCGCGACATCCATGGCGTGATGCAGCGCCTGTTCGGGTTCGGCGACGTCATCGACGAGGCCGATGTGCGCGGCCTCGTCGCCGTCGATCGGCGCGGCGCCCCAGGTCAGGCGCCGGGCGCGGACAGGCCCGACCCGCGCCATCAGCGCCATCAGCCCCCATGGCGGCAGCCAGCCGTTGGGCGCTTCCGGCAGATGCCAGCGCGCATTCGACGCGCTGACGACGATATCGCAGGACGCCGCGAGGATGAATCCGCCGCCCAGCGCATAACCCTCGACCGCCGCGATCACCGGCTTGGCGCGATACCCGATGGCGCGCGCGAATACAGCGGTCTCGGACTCGTGGCAACACATTTCGGCGATCGACAGCCCGGCCAGTTCCTTGAGGTCGCTGCCGGCGCAGAACGCGGGCGGCGCACCGGTCAGCACCACCGCGCGCACCGCCGGATCGCGCTCGGCGGCCGCGAGCGCGCTCCCGAGATCGTGCATCAATTGCGACCCGAGTGCATTGCGCCGCTCCGGGCGATTGATCGTCACGACCGCAATCGTCCCCTTGGTCTCGGACTGGATCATCGTGCTGTTTCCTTCAAATCAGGCGATGCGTGCGCCGTCCGCGTTGACCGCGGCTCTGACATCCCGGCCGTCGATGGCGCGCGGCGCGATGTTCTCGCGCACGGCGATAGCCGCGGCATGGCCTATGGCATGGCCGTAGGAGAAGCATTGCGCCGTCACCCGCGCGGAGGCGACGGCCTCATGCTCGGCGGACAGACAGCGCCCGGCGGTCAGAAGACCCTCGCCCCGCTCGGGAACGAAGCAGCCATAAGGCACCTCGTAGTAATCGTTGAGGAGCCACTCCACCCGCGGCTTCTCGCCGGCATGCAGTTCGATCGGCCATGGCGACATGGCGATGCCGTCGGCGAATTTGGCACCCTGCACCACATCCGCGTTCATCAGCCGCTTGACGCCGGAGACCTGGCGCGTCTGGCGCACGCCGACCTGCACGCCAGTATCGTTGAGAAAGGCGCTCTCGCATCCGGCGAGATTGTCGTGGAAGAAGCGTGCATATTCCCGCGCCTGCAGCCGCCCCTCGATTTCCGCGTCCGTGAAATCCTGATGATAGAGCGGGTTCAGCTCGCGGCCGTCGGGGCCGATGACGCGCGTGCAATTGCACAGCAGTTCGCCGGGACGCGTGGTCGTGAACAGCCAGATCTTGGCGCGCGGCAGCTTGTAATCGCCAGCATTGTGCTTGGCGCGGATCATGGCGGAGACTTTCTCCGGCATGATGGTATCGGTGCCATACTCGGCGATGAAGCGATCGGTATCGACGCCCATCATCCGGAAGATCATGGTCGGGTTCTGCACGGTGCCGTTGTCGCCGACGAAATTCGGCAGCCCTGCCATCGCGACCACATCCGCATCGCCGCTGGCGTCGATCACGACTTTCGCACGGGCATCCACCGGACCCTGCTTGGTCCAGATGTTCAGCCCCTCGATCTTGTCGCCTTCCATGTGCACGCCTTGCGCGACCGCATGGTAGATGATGCGCACGCCCGCCTCGCGCAGCATCGCGTCGGCCGCCTCGCGCCACACATGCGGATCGTGAACCCGCACCCAGGTCTTGCCATAGAGCACCGGATCGGCAAGGCCGCCCATGGCCTCGAGTCTGCGGCAGAACTCGTCGGCGAATCCGAACACGACCTGTTTGGGACCGACGGACACGTCGTTCGTCGCCTCGTAGAGACCGCAGACGGTGCCGGAAAGCCCCGCGACGGCGCCGCCACCGCAAAAGCCATAACGCTCCACCAGCGTGACCTTCAGCCCCTGACGTGCGGCGGACACCGCAGCCGCAACGCCGGCGGCGCCGCCTCCCGCGATCAACACATCGCTCTCGACACGAGTGGAATTTCGCGCGTCCAAGGCCGCTCTCCCAGCGTTATCGTTCTGATATCTTAGTATTGTATCAACGATATCTCAATCGCGGAGGTATTGCAACCCACCCGCGGATCGCGATCCGGCAGGATGCCGGCTTGCCCGCCGCACCATGGCCACCCATTTTGCGAAGCAGGGATGCTTGCAAACCGCGGGGAGACGTCACTCCGGGTTGTTCGAGAGGTTTGGCATCTCGACCTGCGTAGACCTTCCGCTCCCCACCACCGTGGGCTACTCAACGGGACGGGGGCGACGGAGGGCGGCATCCCCGCCCGGCAGGCGCATCGAGGAGCAGCGATCTTGGAACTGAAGAAAAACCACCAGTTCAACATCTGGTTCTGGGTCATCGCCTTCGCACTGCTGATGGGCTTCCAGTACCTGTTCACGACCTTCACCCAGGTCGCCCAGATCCCCTACAGCCAGTTCGAGACCTATCTGTCGCAAGGCAAGATCGCCGAAGTCGCCGTCTCCGACCGCTTCATCCAGGGCCGCTTCCGCGAGCCGATCGACGGCAAGCCGATGTTTGTCACCACACGCGTGGAACCGGACCTCGCCCGCCAGTTCCAGGGACATAACGTGGTCGTCACCGGCCAGATCGAGAGCACGTTCCTGCGCGATCTGTTGTCCTGGGTGGTGCCGGTCGCGCTGTTCATCATCGTCTGGCGCTACATGCTGCGCCGCCTCGGCAGCGGCATGGGCGGCGGGCTTCTGCAGATCGGCAAGTCCAAGGCCAAGATCTATGTCCAGTCCGACACCGGCGTCACCTTCAAGGACGTCGCCGGCGTCGACGAGGCCAAGGAAGAACTGAAGGAGATCGTCGATTTCCTGAAAGATCCCCAAGGCTACGGCCGGCTCGGCGGCCACATGCCCAAGGGCATCCTGCTGGTCGGTCCGCCCGGCACCGGCAAAACGCTGCTGGCGCGGGCGGTGGCGGGCGAGGCCGGCGTGCCGTTCTTCTCCATCTCGGGTTCGGAATTCGTCGAGATGTTCGTCGGCGTCGGCGCCGCGCGGGTGCGCGACCTGTTCGAGCAGGCGCGCGCCCAGGCGCCGGCCATCATCTTCATCGACGAGCTTGACGCGCTCGGCCGCGCCCGCGGCATCGGCCCGATGAGCGGCGGCCATGACGAGAAGGAGCAGACCCTCAACCAGCTCCTCGCCGAGCTCGACGGCTTCGATCCCTCCGCCGGCGTCGTGCTGCTCGCCGCCACCAACCGGCCGGAAATTCTCGATCCCGCTTTGCTGCGCGCCGGCCGCTTCGACCGTCAGGTGCTGGTCGACCGTCCCGACAAGCCCGGCCGGGTGCAGATTCTCGGCGTACATCTGAAGAAGGCGCGGCTCGCTTCCGACGTCTCGCCCGAGGAGATCGCGGCGCTCACCCCCGGCTTCACCGGCGCGGACCTCGCCAACCTCGTCAACGAGGCGGCGCTGCTCGCCACCCGCCGCCGCGGCGACGCCGTGACCATGGCCGATTTCAACAACGCCATCGAGCGCATCGTCGCCGGACTTGAGAAGCGCAACCGCCTCCTCAATCCGAAGGAGCGCGAGATCGTCGCCTATCACGAGATGGGCCATGCGCTGGTGGCGATGACGCTGCCCGGCGTCGATCCGGTGCACAAGGTCTCGATCATCCCGCGCGGCGTCGGTGCGCTCGGCTACACCATCCAGCGCCCGACCGAGGACCGCTTCCTGATGACCCGCACCGAACTCGACAACAAGATGGCGGTGCTGCTCGGCGGCCGCGCCGCGGAGTGGGTGGTGTTCGGCCATCTCTCCACCGGCGCTGCCGACGATCTCGTCAAGGTGACCGATATCGCCCGCGCCATCGTCACCCGCTACGGCATGAGCGAGGCGATCGGCCATGTCGCGCTGGAGAAGGACCGCCGCTCCTTCCTCGCCACCGACCATGTCCTTGGTTCGTGGCGGCTTGCCGACGCCGCGAATGCGCCGTCATCCGGATGGCCGGACCGCTCTGCCGAATTGATTGTGCGTGTTTTCCCTTGGGGCGGGAGGCGGCGGTTTATC
>JAFKES010000251.1 GCA_017308495.1 Afipia sp. | reverse complement strand
GGGCGCGACGCCAAGCTCGCGACGCTGGTCGACCTGCGCGAGTCCTTCGATCTCGACAATCTCGACACCATGGTCATCGGCGATGGCGCCAACGATCTCGCCATGATCGAACAGGCCGGCCTCGGCGTCGCCTATCACGCCAAGCCAGCGGTCTCCGCCGCCGCTCGCGCGCGCATCGACCACGGCGATCTCACCGCGCTGCTCTATGCGCAGGGCTATCGGCGGGACGAGTTCGTGAGCAACTAACGTCGTCAGCCGTAGGGGCATCCGGTTTTCGGACTGCATTTTCAATGCAGACTATACGTCCGCGTCAGGAGCCCGGCGCTCGGTTGAAGCGGGCAAGCGCCCGCATCCCGCTCGCGATCTTGAAAGTGATATCTGAATGCGACTGCATGACCGGGGCTTTTGCCTGATGGTCCAGCATTTTCTGTCGCCCTGACATGGTGCTGCTTTCCCGCCGCACACTATGGCTGATGCCGCAAAACTGATTGCACTTGCGCATATCCGCGCGAATGGCTTCCGAGGTCTGCCAAAACCGGCGCAAATCACCGGGCTCGCGAAGCGTCATGCCCGGGAATTTCCCGGAAAAGCACAACCGTGCCATGCCATAGTGATTCACCATGATGTTGCGATCATACGTGTTGCAAATGTGAACCTCGGTTTCCTTCGTCGAAGCCCAGCCGCGCACCCGATCTGTCGCGGCGTTCAGCGAGCGAAAGTACATGCCCACCTGCTCGAGCCACGCCGGATTATAGTCGAGCCTGTATTTTTCGTTGCATCGCTTCAGGATAGTGGTCAGTTCATCCGGGTCGACGGCACCTTGCGCGGCAAAGAAAGGATCTTCCTCTCCGGCCTGCCCGAAACTCGGTTGCAGAAAGTTCAGCTTCAGCTTGTCCGCGCCGATATCATTCAACACCAGATCGTAAAAATCATCGATGGATCGATAATTCCCGCCATAGATCAGCCCCATCACATAGATGCGCGTGGAATTGACGCCCAGCCGACTGCGCGCCTCGATCAGCAGGCGCAGGGCCCTGACCGCTTTCTTGAACGCTCCTTTGACGCCGCGGGTCTCGTCGTGCTGCGCCTCACAAGGACTGTTCAACGAGATGGATATTTCATGCGGTCCCTCCAGGATCATCCGCTCGGCCAGCGCCGGCGAACGGATGCGGGTACCATTGACCACCGAAAGCGCACGGACGCCGTTCTCCCGGCACGATCTTGCAAGAGCGAAATAGTCTTCAAGATCGAGCATGGGCTCGCCGCCGCAGATCACCACATTGCCGTTGGGGCTGAGTTCGGCGAACTCCGCGATGACCGCGCTACGTCCGGGAACGGACAGGTAGCGGTCACGGTCGTCGTCGGTCCGAAGCCAGAAATCACAGTGCTGGCACTTCAGATTGCATCGCTTGTTCACTTCGATGAACAGAAAGCGAGGCGATCGCAGCGGGAAGGATGGGACCTGCAAACGGGATATCGCGCCAAACGCTACGGGTAGCGAGAGCTTCATAGGCCGGTTTCCCCATTGCTCTGA
>JAFKES010000205.1 GCA_017308495.1 Afipia sp. | reverse complement strand
GTCTTGTCGCGCTGGCGATCTTCGCCATTCCCGCCGTGATCGCCGGCACCACGGTTGTCCACGGCATCGCCAAGCACATGATCGACGGAGGTCTCGTCCTCAATCTGCTGTGCGGCGCTGGCGGTCTATTCATCGGCATCGCGGCGATGATTAATCTCTACGCGGTCGGAACGGCCGTCCTTACGCGCTGAGGCAACGGCCGCGATCCTGCGCTCCCACGAGACACCCCGAAGGCTTTCGCCGCTGGCTTCCGATATCCCGTTCAGAACAAGAACGACCGTGTCAGGGACGCGTTCGCCCGCACGTTCGATCCGCATCGCCCGTTTCGAAAAGCGTCGTCTGACAGCGAATCCCGCAGCCGTAGCGATCACCGCCCCCCGGGGTGGCCTGTCCTATATTAGTGCGGAGATAGTCGTGAACACCTTCATCCCGCCCCATGCAGATCCGCATGCATCTCCTCTTCGCGCTGATACGGTGGGGCAGCGCCATGCGCCCGAAACCCGATAGCTTTACCGATCTCGTCCCAACCTGCCTTTCCTGCAACGACGCATGAGGAGGCTAAGAGGGTTCTGAATGGTGTGTCCGCGTGGCGGATGGGCCTGATCGGGCGCCTTTGCCAGCAAGGCCGATGGTTTGGCTGCGTGTCGTCTCCCGGCTTTCGAGAGGCGCCAATTCCTCCGACTGACTGATCCCCTAAGTCCGTTCTGTTTCCACCAGCAACCCCCGCGGCTCCGAACCGTGTTGGCGCTACGCGCCTGCCCGCACCACTTCGGGCCTTAGGGGTCAAGCTGGCGCCGAAAGCGCCAGTGCAGGAGTCTCCCGACGGCCTTGGCCGGGTCTCGTCGGAGGGAATGGTCCCTCCGGGAAGCAACGGAGACTTACCATGCAGAACATCGTCATTCTCGCCGGCAACATCGGTCAGGCCCCTGAAACCCGCACCACCAACGGCGGCACCGACATCACCCACTTCACACTCGCCACCTCGCGTCCCCGCTACTCGGAAGGCAGGGTCATCCGGGACGTGAACGGCTACCGGGTCCAGGACACCGAATGGCATCGTATCACCGCCTTCAACGGCCTCGGCAAGACGATCCAGCAACATTGCGAAAAGGGGATGAAGGTTCTGGTGCGCGGCCGCATCCACTACACGAAATGGACCGACCAGCAGGGCGTTGATCGCTACGGCTGCGAGATCATCGCCGAGACGGTGGACTTCCTGAGCCGGGCGAAGCAGACCCAGAACGACGACGGCAATACCGTCGATGACGACGAGATCCCGTTCTAACGGGCGGGATACCGGAAAGCCCGGCGGCGAAAGCCGCCGGGCTTTTCCATGTTCGCGTCGGATCGCGGCTGCCACGCGCTTCCCTTTCTGGCCATGGGCGCCGAAGTCCCATCCGGCTCAGGCGAAAAACCGCGCCCGACTCCATTCCCACCATTTCGGCTGCGGACATGCAGCGGCGCCCCATCTCGACGGCGTCGCAACGTCAGGGTGAAGGCAGGGCCACGGCAGCGCCCAACGCGAGGATTTCCGCTCCGGTCGGCGGGCACCATCCCCGTTCTTTGAGGCTGACCCTGGTTTCAATCCCGGCCTCGTGGGGTCAACCCTCATGGGGTCCGCTACGCGAAGCGTGCGGTCAGGTCGGCTTTGCCTCTCTGATGACCCCGGCCGCGACCGAAACACCTCGGGCGCCTGTCGAGCGGGGATGGTCCCCGCCTCCAGACAGGAGCTACGAAAATGTCCCTCGCAGACGCTCACGCCTTCGCCTTCAGCCTCGCCGCCACCCTGATGGTCACGATCATCATCTACCGCGCCGGCGACGGCACCATGAGCGTCATGCCCGCCGCCGAATATGATGGGGATGCCGACACCATCGTCGGCGAGATCGATCCGTTCGCCTGAGCCGGATGGGGCTTCGGCCCCGCCTTCGGCATGGCGGCACGACCGAATCAGTCGTCGGCCGACTACTCTCGTCGCAGCGCTTCGAGGTGACTTTCGGCTGGATGGAGGCGCCAAGAACGACTATTATAGTCGTAGTTCTGGCAGGTGCGTTCGCGTCGGTGGGAGGTGATCATGCATGATCACTTCCCGACAATCGCGGGCCGCACGCGCGTTGCTGGGTTGGACGCAGGAGACGCTCGCTGACAAGGCCCGCATATCGCTGACCGCGTTGAAACGCCTCGAATCCGAAAGCGACCTCGAGGTTTACGAAACGACGCGCGATCAGGTGCGCAGGGCCTTTGAAGCGGCAGGGATCGTTCTGCTCTCCACCGACAAAGGGCAAGGGGTTCTGCTGCATCATGACACGTCTAACCGCCAGGCCCATCGATAGTCGTTCCGCGCCATCGGGCCATGCACCATCATTCCAAGATGCACGCACCGGGCGATGGTTAAAATATCGTAACCATGCCAATGTCCGGCGATGACGGAACCATCGACATTCGCGTTCCTGGATGAGCCGCCGATAAGTCGGCGGCTCACCAGCTATGACCGCGAGCATATGGTTCTCTATTTGCGGCTACTCGATGCGGCGCGTGACGGCGCCGATTGGCAGGAAGCCGTTCAAATCCTGTTCGGCCTCGATCCACAAAGCAATCCGCATCGCTGTCGTCGGATCCACGACACTCACCTTGCGCGTGCCCGTTGGATGACCGAGCACGGTTATCGCGAGTTGGTGCGCGAAAGTCAGTGTCACTGATCCACGCGATGCCGCTGCGGCATCGCCCCCGCCAAACTTCGCGGCTTCAGCATCACAATCGTTCCGGGAATGCTGGCTCCTCCGCAAATTGACGGAGGAAGGACTGACCATGGTACCGGACGCTTCAGGATGGCGCTCCTCGGCGCTCTACCTCCACGTTGACGGGCTTGCTGCCTCTGACATCGCTTGGGAATGGCTCCGTCGCAACGAAACGTATGATCATGATTTCGATGCGTACTCGCGCAACAAGGAAAATCCTCAATCGCTGACCGACAGGATTCGGCAGCGTTGGGGACTGCGATTTCCCGCTTGATCCGCAGCAAGCTCCTCCCAAGGCGCAGGTGTTCTGGCTTCCGCATGCCGACACCAGCACAGTCGTGCTGGCGGCGGCTCCTCCGATCTTCTCTTTGGATCGCGATGTACGAGCCGCATTCGATATCGCTCAATCGATCGAACAGGGTGGCGAAACGCTCCTCCTCTACGAGCTGAGCAAGAATCAGCACCTCCAGCTCATCCTGCCCGCCGGCCATTCGCCTGCGGTTCCTTTGGTTGCCATGGTTCCGATCGGTCTGGAAGGATTTGATCGGGTAGAGTCCATTTACCGCCTTCTTGCATCGCTCTACGGCCGCGCTGTGCCGCCGGACACGCGCCTCACGCGGCAGAAACGCAGACGGATGCGCCATATGCTGCAAGCGTTCGACGGGTTCCGGGATGGCGCCACCCAACAGGAGATCGCCCGGATCATCTTCCGTCTTCCGCGGATGAAGCGGGATGACTGGCAGATATCCTCGGTTCGCCATACCGTCATGGCTTTGCTTCGCGATGCCCACGCGATGGCTGCTGGAGGCTATCGAACGCTGCTGCGCCACCGGCGATCCCAGGGTTCGCGAACCAGGCGAACCGAAAACGATCAACAATGAAGTCACAACGTCGCCGTTGCATGATCGTAGGACTCCTGCGGATGCGTTGCCCGCTTCTCGCGAACCGCTGACGTACAAGGCCGACAGCGAAACGCTTCTCACAAAATTCCTCCCATCCGCCGCGAACACGTCTTTGCTGTCCACCCGCCCCGGGGGACTCGGCGGACGTGATGTGGGATTTCAGGTCCCCCTAAAATCCCACTCCATCTCACCTGTTTCGCTTCGCCATCGTGGTCTTCGCCCGCCGCTGATTTCCAGCGGCTCACGTGAACACCACGAAAGGCCGATCCATGCGACCCGAACTCGCCGTTCTCCCGCCGCGCTTTCTGCGCACCAAGGAAGCCGCCGAATTCCTCGGCCTGTCCGCCCGGACACTGGAAAAGCACCGGACCTACGGAACCGGCCCGGCCTACCGAAAGCTCGGCGGCCGCGTCGTCTATGCCATCGACGATCTCGAAGCCTGGGCCGATCGCGGCGCCGTCACCTCGACCTCCGATCCCCGCGGATCGGTTCTTCCCGCCAAGCGCCAGTCGCCGACGTCGCCGGCGCGCGCAGGACGATACGCACGCTGACGGCGCACGATTTCCCGAATGGCGGCGCGGCATCAGTCCTCTTCGGAGCGCGGACAGCTCAATCTGTTCCGGGCGCTCCCCGGCGATTTCGCGCCACGAGACGCGCAGGATCTCATGGCCTATCCGTTCTTCTCCCTCGCCAAGTCGAAACGCATCGCACCCATCGATTTCAAGGCAGGCGATGTGACCATCCGTGTCGAGGCCGTGCCCGATCACGGCATGGCGACCATCTGGGATGCCGACATCCTGATCTGGGCCGCGAGCCAGATCGTTGAGGCGCGCGACGCGGGCTTGCGCACTTCCCGGCTCATGGCGACGACGCCCTATGAGATTCTCACCTTCGTCGGCCGCGGTGTATCGCTGCGCGATTACCAGCGCCTGAAGGCCGCGCTCGACCGGCTCCAATCCACCACCGTCGCGACCTCGATCCGCCAACCGGCGGAAGGCCGTCGGCATCGCTTCTCGTGGATCAACGAGTGGCAGGAGCGAACCGATCGCGACGGTCGCCCTGTCGGCGTCGAGCTGATCCTGCCGGACTGGTTCTATCGCGCCGTTCTCGATGACGCGCTCGTTCTCACCATCGACCGCGCCTATTTCGATCTGACCGGCGGGCTCGAACGCTGGCTCTACCGCGTCGTGCGTAAACACGGCGGCCGCCAGTCCTTCGGCTGGAGCTTCGACTTCGCCCACCTGCACCGGAAATCCGGCAGCCTCTCGCCGCTGAAGCATTTCGCCTACGACCTGCGCGACATCATCCGCCGCCAGCCCCTGCCTGGCTACCGGCTCGCCATCACACAGCAGGTGGGTGGTCCCGAACTGCTCACCTTCGTCGCAACCGATCCAACCTTTTTCACCCCGCCGCGCCCGCGACGGAAGCCGTCAACGCGCTTTGGGGACAAGCTGTGAATTCACTCGTGCTATCGGGGACCGCCCCTATCGTGCCATCAGGGACCCGATCCTCGTGCTATCGGGGACCGGAATCGACGATTCATCGCCGAGATTCAAAGGCTTGCGACGGCCGTAACTTCTCTAACCTAGATTCCTTCGGAATCTTTCTAACGCCCCCGCACTTTTGCACGCCTGCGGATAACCTCCGCAACGATGGCGCAAAGGCTGGAAACGGCTGGCAATCCGCCGCTGTTTTGCTCCTTAAATCGGAGACTCGTTTTCCTTTAATCGTGAACTGGCTCTGCCGGTTCACGGTCGGAGGCGCGCCATGATCGTGGCGCTCCTCAATCAAAAAGGTGGTGTCGGCAAGACGACACTCGCGCTGCATCTCGCAGGCGAATGGGCCGGCAAGGGGAAGCGGGTCACGCTGATCGACGCGGACCCGCAGGGCTCGGCTCTCGACTGGTCGCAACAACGCGCCCGTGAACGCTCGCCGCGTCTGTTCGGTGTCGTGGGCCTGGCGCGCGACACCCTTCATCGTGAGGCGCCCGAGTTGGCGCGCGACGTCGATCATGTCGTGATCGACGGTCCGCCGCGTGTCGCCGGCCTCATGCGTTCGGCGCTGCTCGCAGCCGATCTCGTGCTGATCCCGGTGCAGCCGTCTCCGCTCGACGGTTGGGCCTCGGCGGAGATGCTCGCGCTTCTGAACGAAGCTCGCATTTATCGCCCCGGCCTTGCCGCGCGGTTTGTCCTCAACCGTTGCGGCGCGCGCACTGTCATCGCTCGCGAGACGGCCGAGACGCTGGCCGATCACGATCCGCCGGTGCTGCGCACGGCGATCGGGCAGCGCGTCATCTACGCCGACGCCGCGCAGTCGGGCCGGCTCGCCTTCGAGATCGATGACGACGGTCCCGCCGCGCGCGAGATCGCCGCGCTCGCCAGCGAGATCGAGCAACTTCGCATCGGGAGGATCGCATCATGACGATCCTCACCGGCGATTGCCGCGACCTTATGCCGGCGCACGGCCCGTTCGATCTGATCCTCGCCAATCCGCCCTATGGCGATACGTCGCTCGCCTGGGACCGGCGGGTCGAAGGCTGGATCACGCGCGCTCGCGAGGCGCTGCACCCGACCGGCACGTTGTGGGTGTTTGGCTCGCTGCGATGCTTCATGGCGACCGCCAACCGCTTCGCCGACGCCGGCTTGCGCATCGCCCAGGAAATCGTCTGGGAGAAACAGAACGGCTCCAGCTTCCATGCCGATCGCTTCAAGCGCGTGCATGAGTTGGCCGTCCAGTTCTATCCAACTGAGACGCCGTGGCGCGACATCTACAATGATGTGCAGACGACGCCCGATGCGACGGCGCGCACCGCGCGACGCAAGCAACGTCCGCCGCATACCGGCCAGATCGATGCCGGCCACTATCTCAGTTATGACGGCGGGCCAAGGCTCATGCGCTCCGTCATCTACGTGCGCAATTGTCATGGTCGCGCGATCCATCCGACCGAGAAACCGTCAGCGCTTCTCGAAATTCTGATCCGCACGAGCTGCCCCGCAGGCGGCCTGGTCGACGATTGGTTCGCCGGTTCCGGCGCGGCCGGTGAAGCCTGCCGGCTCAGCGGCCGTCGTTGTCTCGGCTGCGACATCGATGCCGTCATGGCTGAGCGCGCCCGCGCGCGCATCGCAACCCTGCTGCTGTTCCATGGTGGAGGCGCGGCATGACGGAGCGCGCCGACAAACGCCGGTTTGTGTCCCGGCCGGGCAATCCCGAAAAATGGATCAGAGCGACTGAGCCGCAACCGACCGGCATTGCTGCCGACAATGCGTTCACCGCCCGCCTGACCATCGACATCACGCCTGAGCTGCGCGGTCGCATCAAGGTCGCGGCCTTTCGGCGCGGGATCACCGTTGCGGACATGCTGCGCGAACTGCTCGCGCGCGAATTTCCACCCATCGCGGGAGACCAGCCATGACCGGCAGAGCGGTCCATCGCGCGCATAGCCGTCCGCTGCCGGACGGGCCTGCGCCGTTCACGACATTGGTCGAACTGACCTTCCAGAAACAGAAGATCGAGCACTGGATCAGGTTCGGCCGCAAGAATTACGAACAGATCCTCGACCGTCGCCGCAGTATCGTCGGCTTCGCGCCGAACAGCATCTTCGCCTTCGTCCGCTGGGCGGCGGGCGAGTACGGCACGATCATCTCGCGCATCGACATCGTGCGCGCGGTGCGCCGCGGCGAGCCGTTCCAGACGCTGCCCTTCGTTCGTCCCGGCGGCGACATCCTGCTCAAGCTCGAAGGCTGGCGACAAGTCGAGCGCGTGCTGCAGGCGATCGACGCGATCGAGCGTCTCGGCATCGATCCCGCAGCGGTCTCGCCCGACCACTGGCGGCATGTTCACAACCGAATGACCGCCGGCCAGGAACCTCGCGCCTACACGCCAGACCAGCATCGCGCCTACCTGCTGCGCCGAAAGGTCGAGCCATGACGCGCTTTGGCTTGATTGTCACGACCGCGCTTGCGGCGATGGGCGTCGGCTATCCCGGCCTCACGCCGATGCCGATCAAGCTGATCTGGAACGCATCGGCCAGCGCGCCGATCGGCTTCTACTCGATCGCCTTCGAGGGACCGTTCGAAGTTACCGATCTGGTCGCCGTCGATGCACCGGAACCACTCGCCACCTTCCTCGCCGAACGCGGCTATCTGCCGAAGGGCGTGCCGCTGCTGAAGCGTATCCTCGCCGTGTCAGGGCAGACGGTTTGCCGCTCGAACCTCGCCATTACCGTCGATGGCGTCAATGTCGGCGTGGCGCGCGACCGCGATCGCGCTGGCCGCGATCTTCCAGTCTGGCAGGGCTGCCGCCGCATCGCGACCGGCGAAGTCTTTCTCATGAACTGGCAGGTCAACGACAGTCTCGACGGCCGCTATTTCGGCCTGACCTCCACCGACCAGATCATCGGCCGCGCCGTCCCGCTGTGGACCGACGAGGACGGAACCGGCCGCTTCGAATGGCGCGCACCGACGCACTGACCGCTTCCTCATCGGCGGGAGCGGTGCTCGCCGATGGCTTTCCCAACACCACCGCATGGAGACCATCATGCCGCAAATCGGACAGTTCACGCGCGAGGAATCCGGTATCGTCGGGCGCATCGAGACATTCACGCTTTTCCACGAGATCGTCATCGTTGCGGCCGATCCGTCGGATGCGGAGAATGCGCCGGACTACCGCGTCCATGACTACGATCCAGGCGTCCGAGACATAGGCCCGGAGATCGGTGCGGGCTGGAAACGCACCGGCGAGCGCGCCGGCGAATACATCGCGCTGGTGATCGACGATCCGGGTTTGGCGCAGCCGATCCGCGCCAACCTGTTCCGTGACGACGATGCCGGCACCACCTGGTCGCTGCACTGGTCGCGTCAACGCGATCGCGGCGAGAAGGATTGAGCGATGCCTGCTCTCCGTTCGCCGACGAGCCATCTGAATGTGTCCGGGCTGCATTGTGCGGCCCGGCGCATGGCTCTTCTCCTTTCCGGTCTTGCCATCGTGGGCGCCATGCCGGCGGTCACGATGGCGCAGAACGTAACCTCCGCATCGGCCTCGGCCAGCGATCCCTATGCCGCTCATATCACTGAGGCCGCGACGCGCTTCCGCTTGCCGGCCGTTTGGATTCGCACCGTCATGCGCGCGGAAAGCGCCGGCGATCCGCGCGCCATCTCGCCGAAGGGCGCGATGGGGCTGATGCAGATCATGCCGGCGACATGGGCGGAGCTGCGCGCTCGCCATCGTCTCGGCGCCGATCCGTATAACGTGCGTGACAATATCATCGCGGGTAGCGGCTATATCCGCGACCTGCTCGATCGCTATGGATCGCCGGGCTGGATCGCTGCCTATAACGCCGGTCCCGGCCGCTACGACGAAGCATTGAACGGCCGCCCTCTGCCCACTGAGACCCGCGCCTATGTCGCCGCTGTCGCGTCGGCCATCGGCTCCGGCGGGATCTTGATGGTGGCTGCCGATCCGCTCGCCTGGACCCGCGCGCCGCTGTTCATCGCGCAGCCGGATCGCAGATCGGCCGTCGATACCATTCCGGCTGAACGTTCATCTGTCACTGCTCCGAACGCAGCCCCGGCGCGCAATCTCTCCGACATCGTTCCACGATTGGGCGGCCTGTTCGTCGCGCGTTCGGGCGACAGGACCACGCCATGATCCTGTTCGGCATCTGTCGCATGGTCTCGGGTTCCCGCGTGTCATGGCGTGCAGAAAGGGTGGAGGCAGGCAAAACGATCGGAAGAGGGCAAGGTAAAAGACCATGCCCGGATCAACGCAAGCCATTGGCAT
>JAFKES010000204.1 GCA_017308495.1 Afipia sp. | reverse complement strand
GCACCGCAGGATCCTGGACCCGGAACACCATCGTCATCCCTTCGTCCATATCGAGCTTCTTGATGGGGCCGTGCTTCAAGGTGATTTTACCGGCAGACTCATCGATTTTCACGACCGAGCCCTCAACGGGGGCTGTTTGAGCCGACGCAGTGAAGCTCATCAATCCGATCGAGAGTACGGCGGCGACGGCCAGAAGTTGTTTACGCATGTGTTTTCCTTTCAGTTGATCAACCTTCGGAATGAAGGCTCTACGCTCCCCAGCGATTCAATTACTTAACGATCACCGTGCCGAGCATGCCGGACTCGCGATGTCCGGGAATCAGGCACGCAAATTCGAACTGACCTGGCTTGCTGAACTTCCAGACAAGCTCGCTACCCTCCTTCGGGTCGATCCGTTTGGCGTTCGGATCATCGTGCTCCATGTCGGGATTCTTCTTCATCACTTCGGCATGCTTGAGATTATCCTCGGTGCTCGCCAACACGAACTCATGTTCAAGATCGCCGTTGTTCTTCAGTACGAACTTGATTTGCTCATTGGTGCGAACCTCGACGCGGTCGGGGATGAACAGCATCTTTCCGTCCGACTCTCGCATGACGACCTGCACGATCCGGGCGGGCTTTTTCGGATCACCCGGCTCGCCCGCCGAGTAGCCCGCGTCGTGGCCATGGCTATGACCTGGCTCACCCGAGCCTGCGTTGGCTGAAATCGTTGCAGTACCCATCAGTGCAAATGCGGCCGCATAGACTCTAAGTTTGCTCATTTGGTTCTCCTGTTAGTGGTTGTTCATGTGGCCGCCCTTAGGCTTCACCACGTTGACTTCGACGCTTGGTTTGCTCGACGAAGGTGCTTCTGCTTTCCGCGCGGGAGCCGCAGACGGATTGTCGACTTCATAGGCCACCGTTCCGGCCGGATTCTTGTAAGGACCTGGATCCTTGTAATCGCCGGATGCGATCCCATCGCGCACCTTCACCGTCGTGAACATGCCGCCCATCTCGATGGGCCCGAACTGGCCGAAGCCGGTCATCATCGGAATCGTGTTGTCCGGCAGCGGCATTTCCATCTCACCCATGTCCGCCATGCCGGCGCTACCCATCGCCATGTAATCAGGCGCGAGCTTGCGGATGGGTTTGACGAGATCGCGGCTTCGGGCGCCGATAAAGTTCCGGATATTGTGCCCCATGGCGTTCATCGTGTGATGCGACTTGTGGCAATGCAGCGCCCAGTCGCCTTCCGCATCGGCGACGAACTCGTAAGCGCGCATGGCGCCGACCGGAATGTCGATGGTGACTTCGGGCCAACGCGCTTCCGGCCTGACCCATCCGCCATCCGTGCAAGTCACCTCAAAATCGTAACCATGCATGTGAATCGGATGATTGGTCATGGTCAGATTGCCGACGCGAACCCGCACGCGATCGTTCTTGCGCACGACCAGCGGATCGATCCCGGGGAAGACCCGCGTGTTGAAGGTCCACATGTTGAAGTCGGTCATCTCCGAGACCTTCGGGAGATAGGTCCCCGGATCGATGTCGTAGGTACTGAGCAGAAACACGAAGTCACGATCCACCCGCATGAACGCCGGGTCCTTGGGGTGAATGACGAAGAACCCCATCATGCCCATCGCCATCTGCACCATCTCATCGGCGTGCGGGTGGTACATGAAGGTGCCGCTCTTCTTCAGCACGAACTCGTACACGAAGGTCTTACCCGGCTTGATGTGCGGTTGGGTCAGACCGCCGACGCCGTCCATGCCGTTCGGCAGCAGCATTCCGTGCCAGTGAACGGTCGTGTGTTCTGGCAGTTTGTTGGTGACGAAAATGCGGACCTTATCGCCCTCGACAGCTTCGATCGTCGGTCCGGGTGACTGACCGTTGTATCCCCACAAATGCGCTTTCATGCCGGGGGCCATCTCGCGCACCACAGGTTCGGCGACGAGATGGAATTCCTTCCAGTCGCCGTTCATCCGCCAGGGCAACGTCCAGCCGTTCAGCGTCACGACCGGCTGATAGTCCTGCCCGGTCGTCGGGTGCAACGGCGGCTGCATCGTATTTGTGGTGGTGACCGCCGCTTCCGGAATACTCGCGGCCTGCAGCCGCCCGCTGACGGCCGTTGCACTAGCAAGGACCGCGGCACTTCCGAGCAAATCTCTTCGCGAAATCATGTCAGTGCTCCTTCAATCGCCCGCCGCGCCGGAAGCGCTGGCAGTTGCCAGCGCGATCCCGGCCCGACCGGATGAGCCGCCGCCGACGACGGCTGTGGTGAGGTTGGTGCTGGCGAGCCAGAATTCGCGCCGTGCCGCGATCGCCGCCGTGTTCACGGTGATACGTTGCCGCACTTCGAGGAGCAGATCGAAAACGTCGATCAGCATCCCGTTGTAGCGAAGCTGACTTTCATCAACGACGATCTTCCGTAACGGCAGAACTTCCCGCGTGTAGTGGTTCGCGATGTCATAGGTCGACCGGTAGCTTCGATAGGCATCGCGCGCCTCCGAACGGACATTGACAGCCCGTTGCAGCAACCGATTAACGGACCCCATGTAAGTCGCTTCGGCTTCGCGCACGCGCACTTCGCCGAAATCAAAGATCGGAATTTCAAACGCGACATCAAAGCCGCGATCTTTGGTACGCTGGCCTGTTGCCTTATCCTTGGTGATTTTATCGGCGTAGCCGGCGTCCAGGACATTGATGAAGCGAGTCGCCTGGGTGAGCCCGTACGCCTTGGCGATCGCGTCAACCTCCATCCGTGAAATTTGCAGATCGACGCGGCGCCGAACGGCTTCGACCTCGATGTTGGCGAGCGCCTGGACGCGCTTCGGCAGCGGTGGCAGCGCGTTGGGAAGCTTGAAATCCAGATCGCTTCCCCACACGCCCATCGCGCGAATCAGAGCTTCGCGAGCGGACGTCGCGGCCGAATATGCGGTTGCGCGTTGCACGGCCAATTCGGCGGAAAACGCCTGTTCGCGTGCCTGATCGAGTTTGTTCATGGCGCCGGTTTCGCCGAGCCTCGTTGCAAGCTTGGCCGAGGTTTCGGCCGCGCCTTGCGCCTGGGTCAGGAATTCGGTGAGCTCGCGTGCGGCAACCGCCTGATAGTAGGCGCGGCGTGTGTCGGCCGCGATACGCAGCGTCTCCCAGACCACGCGCAATTGCGCCTGCCGGAACTTTTCCGCTGCGATCTCGGATCTGGCGGGCAAGGTCGCCAGTGCCAGCACGCTCACGATGATCTGGCGGTCGATCTCCACTTCCGCCGAGCCTGCGATGCGCGACAGCGAAATCGACGGATTCGGCGGCAGGCTCTCCCCGACCATGACCGCTTCTGCGAATGCGAGATCGTTGAACGCCGCCTGCAATCCGCGATTGTTCAGCAAGGCGATCTGCACCGCGGTATCCGCCGTCAGACTGCGCGCTAGGAGTTTGTCAACAACCGCGCGCGATGATGCCGCATCATCTGCCGTCTTCAGCGCGACGACGTCCTTGTTCATCTCCTGACGTGCGACGTCCGATACGAAGCTCATGCCGCCGTCAGGAGAGAATTGTGCGCAGCCGGATGTGAGAGCGGCCGCTCCGGCAACCAGAATCAATCGCAGCCGAACACTCAAGAGCGGTATTGTCAGTGGAGCGAGCGCTGCTTGGGAAGCTCTGAAAATATCCATGATGCCGCTCCTACTGGTTCGGCTTGGGCGCGGAGCGCTGGTTCTGCTCGACCCAAGACCCGGGCGAGACCGGACGCATGCTGGTGTAGGAACCGAGCCGCGATCGATAGACAGCGCCCGAGACCTTGGCGTTCGGATCTGTCGGGTCGGCTCCGACCAGCGGAACGCCGGGCGGTATACATCCCCCAAGCGCGACGGCGATGACTGCCATCCCCGTAAGAACGCTGAATTTCCTTTGAAAGAATCCGATCGCTACCGAATGAACGGCGGCGGACTTCGCCCCAAACTGCGCAAGCATGACATTTTCCTGAACTGCCGATGAACCATAGGCCCGCGTGCCCTCACGGGCGCGGCACCACGTCATTCAAGTCAGGTCAGGAAATGGGGGGACGATAGTGTCGAGGGGGAGCTCTGTCGGCAACGTCCCGATAGTTCTCGGACGCACAGACAGACGTCGGCATCAAGGGTTTGACAATGTCCATAACCGTGGTCGGCAATGCGCTCAAGCACACCATCCCACAACATTGCGCACCCGAAACCTTATGATGATCACTTGCAGGGGCTGGCGTTTCGTCAGCGACGGATATCGCGCTGTCGAAGTTCTTAGACTTGTTGAAATGAGCCTCGCCGCCAGGATGTTCGTGCACATGGCCGTCCCTATGGACGTGCTGCGAAGCGCCCTCGCTATGTTCATGCACGTGCACAATGCCCAGACCGTGATTTTCTTCAGTAAGACATGGCGCCGCCCGCGACCCATCGGAAAACGCAAAGGAAATGCCCGGCGCCAGCACGCAAAGCAGATAGACCAAGGCGGCAAACCACCCGGCCCTCAGTCGCTTCGCTTTGCTCAATCGTACGAACATCCAGCTCTTCAATTCCGATATTAAGACACGCCGCAAGATTTGGAACTTAAGGGGAAACGGCTTCTCCGCCAAGTGCAAACATGTCTCATTTAAGAAAGTTCTATCGCGAACTTTCACCAGCCAGCAGCGTGAGCCGCCGCTCGCTCAATTTGGAGAGCACGGCGGCCCTTCCAAGCTCACACAGCAGCAATGCCATCGTCCAAGGCAACGCTCCGCCGAATGGTCGGCGGAGAACTCTGCCCCACCGGCCATGTCAAATTTGAGACAGGCTGGCTAGACTGGCTTTTCCTCTTCAGTGTCCTCCACTAACTTCGATCGAACTTGACGTCATCGGGTATCTCCCGCAGCAGCGTCTGTCCCTTGTTGAGACGCTCCGCCAGTGCCTCGACGAACGTCTGGAACCGCTCGCGTCCCTTCGCGTCTGCGCCACCATTCACATCGGCGGGCAAGGACGGCGTCGCCGTCAACCAGAGACGGATGAAGAGTCCCAGCGTCTCGGTTCCAATCGCAGTGTCACGCTCCAGGCGCTGCACCTGCCGCGACAGACGGTCAAGCCGGCGCGACAACGCAGCTTCGGCCCGATCGGCGCCGTCCGGAGACAGGAAACTCGTGATCGCCGCATCGGCGATGGACGACCGGGAGATACCCTTGCGATCCGAGTGATCGATCAATAGTCGCAAGGCTTCCGGCGACAAATGCATACTCGTTCGGACTTTCATCGCCATCGCCTCACAGCGTGATCCCATCGTCCGGGTCCATAGCGGCCTGCCGTGCAACGCTGCGCATCCTGTGACGGATGGTGGCAGACCGAATGCCAGCCTCGCTCGATTGATCGTCGACAATGGCAACCGTTGGCGTTGGGTCCATCCCTTCCGGCACAATCGCTTCGTGTTTTGATAACGCGGGCTCACGACGGATTCCGCCGTTGGCATTATCGTTGGCGCGTTGCAACCTCTCCTCCTGTGGTACAGATGGGGGAATTGGCCGCGCCATCCAGTCATCCCCATTCTCTTGTGCTCGCGTGCTTGCCCCCACACAGGGGGGCGGCCGAACACGATCGGTGAGACGGCGATCCTCGAAATAGCGGACCTTCTTCGCACGGATCGGCGACGTCCCTGAAACCAGCACGACTTCGTCGAAGGGCGGCAATTGCATCACCTCACCGGCGGTCAGAAGCGGACGCGCTGTCTCCTGACGCGACACCATCAGGTGGCCGAGCCATGGCGACAGGCGATGACCGGCATAATTTTTCATGGCGCGGAGTTCAGTCGCGACACCCAGTGCATCCGAGACCCGTTTGGCGGTCCGCTCATCATTGGTTGCGAACGCGACACGAACATGGCAATTGTCGAGAATTGAATTATTCTGGCCGTAGGCCTTCTCAATCTGGTTGAGTGATTGCGCAATCAGAAAGCTCTTGAGGCCGTAGCCTGCCATGAAGGCCAATGCCGACTCGAAGAAATCCAGCCGTCCGAGCGCCGGAAATTCATCGAGCATGAGCAACAGTCGCCGGCGTTTTGCCTTAGCTTGGAGATCTTCTGTGAGACGCCGGCCGATCTGGTTGAGAACAAGACGAATGAGCGGCTTGGTTCGCGAAATATCCGATGGTGGGACCACCAGATAGAGTGTCGCCGGCGTCGCTCCCTCGACGAGGTCTCCAATGCGCCAGTCGCATCGCGCCGTCACCTTTGCAACCACCGGGTCGCGATAGAGGCCGAGGAATGACATCGCGGTCGAGAGCACACCGGATAGTTCGCTCTCGCTTTTGTTCAACAGTTCACGAGCCGCCGAGGCGACAACGGGATGCGGGCGATCGCCGAGATGTTGCATCGTCATCATGGCTCGCAGTGTGGCTTCGATGGTCCGCTTGGGGTCGGACAGAAAATTGGCTACGCCGGCGAGCGTTTTCTCCGGCTCGGCGTAGAGCACATGGAGGATGGCGCCGACCAGCAAGGCGTGGCTGGTCTTTTCCCAATGGTTGAGCCGCTCCAGCGCGCCCTCGGGATCGACCAGGATGTCGGCGATGTTCTGGACGTCGCGCACTTCGCTGTCGCCGCGGCGCACCTCGAGCAGCGGATTGTAAGCAGAGGAGTCGGGATTGGTGGGATCGAACAACAGCACGCGGCCGAACGAGGCGCGCCAGCCCGCGGTCAACTGCCAGTTCTCACCCTTGATGTCGTGGACGATGCAACTGCCCGGCCATGTCAACAACGTCGGGACGACGAGACCGACACCCTTGCCGCTGCGGGTTGGCGCAAAACAGAGCACGTGCTCCGGTCCGGCATGACGCAGATACTGATGATTGATCTTGCCGAGCACGACACCGTCGGGGCTCAACAGGCCGGCCGCGCTGATCTCCTTGATGGTCGCCCAGCGCGCTGAACCATAGGTCTGCGCTTCTTTCGCCTCACGGGCGCGCCATACCGACATGACAATGGCGACCGCGACTGAGATGAAGCCACCGGAAGCAGCAATTAACGCGCCTTCGACGAAGATCCCGGGCGCATAGGCGTCATAAGAGAACCACCACCAGAAGAATGCCGGCGGCGGGTAAAGCGGCAAACCGCCGATCTGGCTCCATGGCGCGCCGAGTTGAACCTGATAGGCGAGACGCCAGGCGGTCCACTGCGTCGCGCCCCAGGTTGTCGTGAGCACGATCAGTGTCACGATCAGAATCTGGCCCCAAAGGATTTTCGTCGCGGGCACCGGCTTGCTCCTGACGGAACGGTCAGCCGTCAAGGAAACCGTCGGCGCATCACAAGGCAAGATGCGCGAAACGCCGATCGTAGGATCGGCGGATTTGGCGTGCAAAAACTGGCGAAGAACTTCTTATGGGATGACGGCACTCTTACAGCGGCATCCGCCCGATGCTGGTCGCCGCATTCACGGCGAGCGCTGCGCGCTTTCCGAAAGATATTTGTCCGGAGTGCCAAGGTCCAATTGTCGCGCACGTTCGGTGCGCTCGGCTGCGCGGAAGCTCAACTCCCGTTCCATCGCGCGCGTAAGCTCCCGCTTAACGTCGTCCATACGACGATCGTGTGATGGGTGGGGTCGGCGCGAAGCTATCGTCATATTCCGCTGCTCCGTCATCTTCCTTTCATGACGTTAGCATTGCGGGGGCGGTCACGAAACCTTGGCAACGGTATTATGGTAAGGTGTGCTGGGCTGACCGACCGTCACAGGCCCAATCCGCGCTGCCTCCCAAAGCTCCAATCGATGCCACCGCCCTCGCGCGCCACGCCAGTGATGTGCTGGCCGATGCGCCGGTCGAGAACAGGCTGCCATGGCACGAGGCTGAAGCCGAGGCCGTTGTCACCGCTGGAGGTCGCGATCATGGCGAAGCGACCACTGGCGAGATCGGTCTTGCCGATCAGTGTGCCACTGACGTGCTCGCCGGTCCCGGTCGATTGATAGGTCCGCCCACGCGCGGCTGCCAACTGCGCGCCGACGCGGGCGACTTCCTGTCGCTCCAGGCGGGTAACGAGATCGCGCGGCGCGCGGATGCCGCCGTCTGGCGCGCGCCAAGCGTGACCCTGTTCGAGCAGTGTGTCTTTGCGTTGCTCCAGCGCCTGCCGGACGTGCTGGCCGAATCCCGTGTCGGTCAGCGGCGTGCGCTGGCGTGAAGCCAGTTCGCGGTCGAGCCAGGTCGCGCCGTCGCTGGCGATTTGTTGTTCCAGATCGAGGGTGGCGAGGATACGGACTACGGCCTGCGCACCGCGGCGTGCGTCATATTCGGCGGCGCGTGACACCAAGTCTTCGGGAATACGCCAATGGTCGGCGTCGATGCGCTCGACGATGCCGGCGCGGCGCAGCGCTTCCAGCCGCCGGACATGACTGCGGACATAGCTATCGGAGTCACCACCGGGAATACGAACCGCGCCACTTTCGACGAGTGCGCGATGTGTGCTCGGGCGGTAGACGTCGCTGTTTCCGGCCACCTCCGCGATATTGCGGTCGGAGGAGCGCGGACCGGAGGACATCCCGCCGATCTGGACGATGCTTCCCACGGCTGGAGGCTCACTGTCCGCGGCATCCGGTAGGGCGACATGATGGACGCGGCCATCGACGCCATCGATGACAAGACCGATGCGCTCGCCCAGTTCATCGTCGAGCCGCTTGCCGATCACCTGACCGACGACGGGCTCCGGCATAGTCGCGCCATGTAGAACATAGCTGCCGAGTGCGCGCTCCTCGCCCCGGTCCGCAAGCGAGCGATTGATCGCCTTGATGATGTCGCCGCGCTCACCCAATTCGCGCAGCGTCGGCTCCAGCCTCTCGGAGAACGACCAAACCCCTGGTTCGGTCTGCGTCGCCAGTCCGTACCGCTCCAGATTCTTCAGCCGCCCGATGAACAGCGTCTCGTCGAGGTCGGCGCGGAGCTGGCCAGCGTCCGGCCGCAGATCGAGCCGTCGTGACGGCACCTCCTCGACCAGGATACGGTCGAGCCGGGTGAACCGTTCGGCCGTCATCTCGGCCTCCAGCTTCCCGCGCAATTCCAGATCGGTCTCGGGGCCGAGCTCTAGTGTCACCCGTTCCTGGGCGCGGATGCGCAGGCCATCGGTGATGTAGTCCTGGGCAATGATCAGATCCTTGCCGAGATCGTCCTTGCCGCGGATCACCACATGGCCGTGCGGATGGCCGGTGTTGAAATGGTCGATCGCGACCCAGTCGAGCTTCGTGCCGAGGTCTTCCTCCATCCGTCGCATCACGTCGCGGGTGAAGCCGCGCAGATCCTGCAGACGGTCAGCATCCTCGGGGGCAACGATGAACCGGAACTGGTGGCGGTCGTCGCGGCCACGCTCGAGGAAATCGCGGCCGTCGGCGGCGTCGGTGTCCGGCCCGTACAGCGTTCCGCGCGCACCATCACGCGTGGTGCCATCGCGCTGGAGATAGCGCAGGTGTGCATCCGCCCGTTTGCTTCCCGCGTTGAGCTTGACGATTCGTGCCTTCACGATCAGCCGGCGCAGACGCTGGCATGGCCCGCGAC
>JAFKES010000203.1 GCA_017308495.1 Afipia sp. | reverse complement strand
GCGACCAGCGCGTCGTTGACCGCGACCACCTCGCCGGCGATCGGCGCGTAGACGTCGGAGGCGGCCTTGACGCTTTCCACCACGGCGGCGGCCTCTTCCTTCGCCAGCGTGCGGCCGACTTGCGGCAGTTCGACGAACACCACGTCGCCGAGCTGGGTCTGCGCGTAGTCGGTGATGCCGATGGTGACGACATCGCCGTCGATCTGGAGCCATTCGTGATCGGGAGTGTAGAGCGTGGTCATGCGAGTCCTCGGCGGTTGCGGATTAGCGTTTGTAGCCAGTGGTGACGAAGGGCATCGGGACGACGCGCAGCGGCAGGCGCTGGCCGCGCACGTCGGCGAACACGCGGGTGCCCTCAGTGGCGAGGGATAGCGGCAGATAGCCCATGGCGACCGGGGCATTGGGCGTCGGGCCGAAGCTGCCGGAGGTGACCGTGCCGATCTTCTCCGCCGAGGCGTCGCCGGCGTAGAGCGCGGCCCCCTCGCGCACCGGCGCGCGGCCCTCAGTGCGCAGGCCGACGCGGCGGCGCGACGCCCCGGTCTCGAACTGTGGCAGGATCACATCCGCGCCGGGGAAGCCGCCCGCGCGCGCGCCGCCGGAACGGCGAGATTTTTGCACCGACCATTCCAGCGCGCCTTCTACCGGCGTCGTCGTGGGGTCGATATCGTGGCCGTAGAGGCAGAGCCCGGCTTCCAGCCGCAGGCTGTCGCGCGCGCCAAGTCCGATCGGCAGCACGGCGGGGTCGGCGAGCAGGGCCGCGGCCAGCCGTTCGGCATCCTGCGCCGGCACCGACATCTCGAAGCCGTCCTCGCCGGTATAGCCCGAGCGCGACACCAAACAGTCGCTGCCCAGCGCGCGATGCACGCCGGCGTCCATGAAGCGCATGGCGCTCACGGTCGGCGCGTGCTGCGCCAGCACCCCGGCGGCTTTGGGGCCCTGCAGCGCCAGCAGGGCGCGGTCGGTCAGCGCTTCGATGGTGCAGGTGTCTGAGAGGTGCGCGCGCAGATGGGCCTCGTCGGCGTCCTTGCAGGCGGCGTTGACTACCAAGAACAGGTGGTCGCCGGCGTGCGTCACCATCAGGTCGTCGAGGATGCCGCCGGTCTCGTTGGTGAACAGCGCGTAGCGCTGGCGGCCGGGGGCGAGCCCGAGGATGTCCTGCGGCACCAGCCGCTCCAGCGCGCGGGCGGCATCTTCGATCTTGCCGGATTTGGGCCGCAGCGCGATCTGGCCCATATGCGAGACATCGAACAGGCCGGCGGAGGCGCGGGTGTGCAGGTGTTCCTTCAGCACGCCGGCGGTGTACTGCACCGGCATCTCGTAGCCGGCGAAGGGCACCATCTTGCCGCCGTGCGCCACGTGCAGGTCATGCAGCGGCACGCGCTTCAGCGCAGGCTTGTTGGGGGGCGAGGGGCGTTCGGCAGCTTGCATGGTCGGGCTCCTGACGGATTCGGGAAACCAGTTCCCCGTGGTCTGTCGAAGCCCCATCTGTCGCTGCGCCTGAGAGTATTATCCCGTCGGCGGACGCCGCACCGGCAGGCCGGCGGCATCTCTTTCCAGATTTCAGTCCGTCGCGCGGTCCGTTTGCCTGAGAGTTTCCGGGGCGGTTGCTCCTTCGGCGCCAGCCTCCCTGGATCAGGGGGCCAGTCTCTCCCGACGCGACGTCTTACCTAATTTAGGCAGGGAAACACGGCTTTCGAGGCCCTGTCAACGCGGCCGCGGGATTATCAACGGCTTCGGAACGCGCCCGGTGCGCCCTCCGGGAACGACTTGCAAGTCGCTGATCCGCTGACCACTTTCTGGACATGACCGGCCCAATCCGTCTAGAAACGGTGCGCGACAAATTGCACTGCACGCATCAACGGTGAGGGTCCGCGATCCGGAAGGGTCCGGGCGGAAAGGCGGCCGGTTCGTGTCAGGAAAATGCGTCATCCCTGTAACGGTTTTTGAGACGCGATTGGACGAGCATGAGCGGCGTTAACGAGATCAGGTCGGCGTTCCTGAATTATTTCGCGAAGAACGGGCACGAGATCGTGCCGTCGTCGCCGCTGGTGCCGCGCAACGACCCGACATTGATGTTCACCAATGCGGGCATGGTGCAGTTCAAGAACGTGTTCACCGGGCTCGAAAAGCGGCCCTACCAGCGCGCCACCACCTCGCAGAAATGCGTCCGCGCCGGCGGCAAGCACAATGATCTCGACAATGTCGGCTACACCGCGCGGCATCACACCTTCTTCGAGATGCTCGGCAACTTCTCGTTCGGCGACTATTTCAAGGACCGGGCGATCGAACTCGCCTGGAACCTGATCACCAAGGAATACGGGCTGCCGAAAGACAGGCTGCTGGTCACGGTCTATTCCGAGGACGACGAGGCGTTCGGCCTGTGGAAGAAGATCGCGGGCCTGCCGGAATCCAAGATCATCCGCATCCCGACCTCGGACAATTTCTGGCAGATGGGCGACACCGGCCCGTGCGGCCCGTGCTCGGAAATCTTCTTCGATCACGGCGACAAGGTATGGGGCGGCCCTCCCGGCTCGGCCGAGAAGCCGTCCATCGACACCGGCATGGGGCTGGAGCGTTTCGCCGCCGTGCTGCAGGGCAAGCATGACAATTACGACATCGACCTGTTCGTCGCGCTGATCCGCGCCATCGCCGAACTGACCGGCGCCGATCCGCACGGCGAGCAGAAAGCCTCGCTGCGGGTGATCGCCGATCACCTGCGTGCGTCCTCGTTCCTGATCGCCGATGGCGTGTTGCCGTCGAACGAAGGCCGCGGCTACGTGCTGCGCCGGATCATGCGCCGCGCCATGCGCCACGCCCAGTTGCTGGGCGCGCAGGATCCGCTGATGTATCGCCTCGTCTGGGCGCTGGTGCGCGAGATGGGGCAGGCTTATCCCGAGCTCGTGCGCGCCGAGAACCTGATCGAGGAAACGCTGAAGCTGGAGGAGACCCGCTTCCGCAAGACGCTGGAGCGCGGCCTCTCCATTCTCGACGACAAGAGCGCGTCGCTGAAGAAGGGCGACATGTTCGACGGCGAGACCGCGTTCACGCTGTATGACACCTATGGTTTCCCGCTCGACCTGACGCAGGATGCGCTGCGCAATCGCGGCATCGGCGTCGATATTGCGTCCTTCACCGACGCGATGGAAAAGCAGAAGGCAAAGGCCCGCGCGGCGTGGGCCGGCTCGGGCGACACGGCGGCCGAGGCGGTGTGGTTTCCGCTGCGCGAGAAGCTCGGCGCGACGGAGTTTCTCGGCTACGACACCGAGATCGCCGAGGGCGTCGTCACCGCGCTGGTGAAGGACGGCAAGGAAACCGACAGCGCCGCGGTCGGCGACAGCGTCGCCATCGTCATGAACCAGACGCCGTTCTATGCCGAATCCGGCGGCCAGGTCGGCGATACCGGCCTTCTCAGCGGCGACGGCGTGCGCGTGCGCGTCACCGACACCCAGAAGAAGGCCGGCGATCTCTACGTCCATCTCGGCACCGTCGAGCAGGGTACCGTGAAGCCCGGCACCGCCCTGCAGCTCGAAGTCGAGCACACGCGGCGCTCCGCGATCCGCGCCAACCACTCCGCGACGCATCTGCTGCACGAGGCGCTGCGTCAGGTGCTGGGCGATCACATCGCGCAGCGCGGCTCCCTGGTGGCACCGGAGCGGCTGCGCTTCGATTTCGCCCATACCAAACCGATCACGCCGGACGAACTGCGCCGCATCGAGGACATCGCCAACGACGTCGTGCTGGAGAACGGCGAAGTCGTCACGCGTTCGATGGCCATCGACGATGCGCGCGAATCCGGCGCCCGTGCGCTGTTCGGCGAGAAATACGGCGACGAGGTGCGCGTGGTGTCGATGGGCAGCGCGGCCCGCGAAGGCGCGGTCAGCAATGCGCTCGGCTGGTCGGTCGAACTGTGCGGCGGCACCCACGTCAAGCGCACCGGCGACATCGGCCTGATTTCGGTGACCGGCGAAAGCGCGGTGTCCTCGGGCGTGCGCCGTCTCGAGGCGTTGACCGGCCGCGCGGCACGCCATGCGCTGAACGGTTCACGGGCCGATCTGCGCGCCGTCTCCGCCACCCTCAATGCCTCGATCGGCGACATCACCGCGCGCGCATCCGCCGTCGTCGAGGAGCGCAAGAAGCTGGAGCGCGATCTGTCCGATGCGCGCAAGAAACTGGCGATGGGCGGCGGCTCCGCTGCAAACGGCGCGGCGGCGGCGTCCGACGTGCGCACGGTGGGGGACGTGAAGCTGCTCGCACGTGCCGTTCAGGGCATCGAGATCAAGGATCTCAAGAGCCTCGCCGATCAGGGCAAGAAGCAGCTCGGCTCCGGCGTGGTCGCGCTCGTCGCCACCAGCGAGGACGGCAAGGCCAGCGTCGTGGTCGGCGTGACGCCGGACCTGACCTCGCGTTTCAGCGCGGTCGATCTGGTGCGCAAGGCGTCGGAAGTGCTCGGCGGCAAGGGCGGCGGCGGCAAGCCAGACATGGCGCAGGCCGGCGGCCCGGACGGGGCCAAGGCCAACGATGCCCTGAAGGCGATCGAAGCCGCGATGGGGGCGTGAGGCGGTTCCGCATCAGGTGCTGACATGAAAACGGACGGCCGATCCTTGAGGATCGCCGTCCGTTTTTCGTGGTCGGTGGGCCCGGTGAGAACGCTCAGTGCGACATGAACACCGGAATGGTCATGGTGGACAGGATGCCGCGGGTCACGCCGCCCAGCACGAACTCGCGCAGTCGCGAGTGGCCGTAGCCGCCCATCACGATCATGTCGGCGGAATTGTCCGCCACATAGGACAGGATGGAATCCGCAATGTCGATCCCGCCGGCGGGAACAGTGCGCAGCTCGATCTTGATCTTGTGACGGGCGAGGTGATTGGCGATGTCCATGCCGGGAATTTCGCGCTGCTGGCGGCGGCCCTTTTCATTGGAGAAGATCAGGACTTCGACCACCTTGGCCTTTTTCAGCAGTGGCAGCGCGTCGTTGATGGCGCGGGTCGCGGCGGTACCGCCATCCCAGCAGCACACCACGCGGTCGAGCTTCAATCCGGTTTTCTGGATATAGGGCACAACGACCACCGGCCGCCCGGTATCGAACAGCGCCGCCTCGATCAGCAGGTCGTTGTTGACCGCCCCGTCCTCCGACTGCCGCAGGATGCTGAGATCGTAGTTGCGCGCCTTGGCGGCGAATGCCTCCACCGGGCCGAACTGGGAACGCGTGATCAGATGGCTTTCGGACGGAAGCATGCTGCGTTTGACGGCCGCCTCGAACCGCGCGACCGCACCGCGGCCGGCCTTCTCGCTCTCGGCAAGCATCTCGTCGACGATGCTGGTCGGCAGGCCGGGCATCGCATAGTCCGGGATGCTGCCGAGGTCGCCGAAAGCGACGCCTGTGAGATGCGCGTCGCATGCCTCGGCTATTGAGACCGCGTAATCAAGCGCCTGATCGTGCGCCTTGTCCTGTTCGAGCTTGACGATGATGTCGGTTATCACGGGAAAATCTCCAAGGCTGGATTGCGGGACAACACTCGCTCATACGCCGGATTTGGGAATGATTCACGTCAAAGACTGACACTCCGTCTCAAAGGTCCGGTTCCGGCATTCTTTCTGAATATATCAGCCACGTCATGCGCGCAGTCCTCGGCGGCTGCGGCGATGAGGCACAGGGGGCTGCGGATCGCCCTCCGTCGGGACCGATCGGGCGGCCAAACGAAAAGGCGCGGATCGCTCCGCGCCTTTTGCTTGATCGGCCTTTGGTTTGACGGGCTTAAGCCGCCGCCATCGCCTTGGTGAGGTTTTCCGCCACCTTGTCGAGGAACCCGGTGGTGGAGAGCCAGCGCTGGTCGGCGCCGACCAGCAGCGCGAGGTCCTTGGTCATGAAACCGGCTTCCACCGTCTCGACGCAGACCCGCTCCAGAGTCTTGGCGAACTTCGCCAGAGCCTCGTTGTTGTCGAGCTTGGCGCGGTGGGCGAGGCCCTGCGTCCAGGCGAAGATCGACGCGATCGAGTTGGTCGAGGTCTCCTTGCCCTTCTGGTGCTCGCGGTAATGGCGGGTCACGGTGCCGTGGGCGGCTTCCGCCTCCACCACCTTGCCGTCCGGCGTCAGCAGCACCGAGGTCATCAGGCCGAGCGAGCCGTAGCCCTGGGCCACGGTGTCGGACTGCACGTCGCCGTCGTAGTTCTTGCAGGCCCAGACGTAGCCGCCGGACCACTTCAGCGCCGAGGCCACCATGTCGTCGATCAGGCGGTGCTCGTAGGTCAGGCCCTTGGCCTCGAAGGCCTTCTTGAAATCGGCGTCGTAGATTTCCTGGAAGATGTCCTTGAAGCGGCCGTCATAGACCTTGAGGATGGTGTTCTTGGTGGACAGGTACACCGGATAGCCGCGCGCAAGGCCATAGTTGAACGAGGCGCGGGCGAAGTCCTTGATCGAGTCGTCGAGGTTGTACATGCCCATGGCGACGCCTGCGCCGGGGGACTTGAACACCTCCTTCTCGATCACCGTGCCGTCTTCGCCGACGAACTTCATGGTCAGCGCGCCCTTGCCCGGGAACTTGAAGTCGGTGGCGCGATACTGGTCGCCGAAGGCGTGACGGCCGATGATGATCGGCTTGGTCCAGCCCGGCACCAGGCGCGGCACGTTCTTGCAGATGATCGGCTCGCGGAAGATGACGCCGCCGAGGATGTTGCGGATGGTGCCGTTCGGCGATTTCCACATTTCCTTGAGGCCGAATTCCTTCACGCGGGCCTCGTCCGGCGTGATGGTGGCGCACTTGACGCCGACGCCGTGCTTCTTGATGGCGTTGGCCGCGTCGACGGTGACCTGGTCGTTGGTCTTGTCGCGGTGCTCCATCCCGAGGTCGTAGTATTCCAGGTTGATATCCAGGAAGGGATAGATCAGCTTATCCTTGATGTACTGCCAGATGATCCGGGTCATCTCGTCGCCATCGAGTTCGACGACGGGGTTGGTCACCTTGATCTTAGCCATGGGAAATCGGGCCCTTCCTGCGGGAGATGTGGCGGGGGGAGATTGGATCGCAGCGCTATAGCACCGCGCAGGAGGCGGCGGAAGCCGGCCCAAAGCATCATGGCGGCCCATTTTCGGCGGCGCGGCGGATACGAAATCTTCACCGGTGTCGCCGTTCCCTGCCCAACCTGCAAAACCGCCCGCGGACAGGGTGGCCCGGGGGCTCCTCAGCTTCCGCGCGAGAATCAATTGGATTCAGCAAGCTTTTGATTCAAGACGGCATTTTCGATTCGTGGCGCATTCGTATGAATCGATCTCTGAACGTCCTGATTCAACCTGTTCACGGCCTGAATCGATTGGTTCACAGGATGATTCAATCTCTTCGCGTCGGTCCTGAAACGGCGGGCGCCGATCCGAAATCCTCACGTCTCGAATCCGCGACCCGGCCGATGTGGTTCTCCTGTCGAGAAATGTCTTGACCTGTCCGGCGGCAACTGCGCTAGGGCAGGGCGCGACAGGACAGTGCGAAGCAGAGGCCATGACAGGTTCCGGAACCGACAAGACCAAGACGCGCAGGGACCTTGCCGGGCCGGTGGTGGTCCTGGTCGAGCCTCAGCTCGGCGAGAATATCGGCATGTGCGCGCGCGCCATGGGCAATTTCGGCCTGACCCGGCTGCGCCTCGTCAACCCGCGCGACGGCTGGCCCAATATCGCCGCGCAGCGCGCCGCCGCCGGGGCCGACCACATCCTCGATCATGTCACGCTGTTCGACACGGTGGAGGCGGCGGTGGCCGACTGCGCGCTGCTGTTCGCCACCACGGCGCGGGCGCACGACCAGGCCAAGCCGGTGGTCGGGCCGGAGGAGGCCGCCCGTCAGATCGTCACTGAGATGGCGACCGGCGGCACCACCGGCATCCTGTTCGGGCGTGAGCGCTACGGCCTCGAAAACCACGAGGTGGCGCTGGCCAACCGCATCGTCACGTTCCCGGTCAATCCCGGCTTCGCCTCGCTGAACCTCGCCCAGGCGGTGCTGCTGATGGGCTATGAATGGTTCAAGCTCGCCACCGCCAACGCCCTGCCGTTCGCCATGCCGGAGCGCTCCGAGCGTGCCTCCAGCCACCAGATGCAGGCGTTCTTCGACAACCTGATCGCCGAGCTCGACAAGGTCGAGTTCCTGCGGCCGGCGGAGAAGCGCGACGTCATGCTGGTGAATCTGCGCAACATCTTCACCCGGATGGAGCCAACCAAGCAGGACATGCACACCCTTCACGGCGTGGTGATGGCCATTGCCGAGGGCCGCAAGGGGCCGGCCAAGGGCGGGGTGCTGAACGGCGGCGAGGCGGCGCGGCTGCGGGCGCTGCTCGCCGAGCATTCCGAGGGCCGCGCGCCGTCCGACAGCGGCACCGTGCGCGGGCTCGCCCGCCTCCTGCGGCGCAATCCGACCGACGCCGAGCGCATCCTGTGGGAGGCGCTGCGCAGCGACCGCCGCTTCGCCTCGCATTTCAAGCGGCAGACGCCGGTCGGCCGTCACATCCCGGATTTCGTGTCGTTCTCGAAGCGCGTCGCCATCGAGATCGTCAATGCCGACGAGGGCGAAGCCATCGTGCGCGAGCGCGCGGCGCGGCGCGAATGGCTGGAAGCGCGCGGCTACCGGGTGGTGCCGATGCGCGCGGCCAACATCGAGCGCGATCTCGCGCCCGAACTGGAGCGGCTGTTGCCCGCGCCCTAGCCGGCGTCGCCAAGGTGCAGGACGCGCCGAGGTAAGCTGCGCTGACGTGATCAGCACGCTTCAACAAAACGCCGCGCGATCCGATCGCGCGGCGTTTCGGATAACTGCGAAGCTGGATGGCTTACTCGCCGGCCTTGATCTGCGCGGCGGCGACGGCGGCCAGTTCGTCCATCTTGACGCGGATGTCGGCCTCGGACACCCCGGTTGCGGCGAGGTCCTTGGTGACCTTGCGCAGCACGTCGTGGTCGCCGGCCTCCTCGAAATCGGCGGCAACCACCTCCTTGGCATAGGCGGCGGCGGCGTCCCCGGCCTTGCCCAGCTTTTCGGCAGCCCACAGACCCAGGAGCTTGTTCCGGCGGGCTTCCGCCTTGAACTTCTGCTCCTCGTCGAGAGCGAACTTTTTCTCGAAGCCTTCCTCGCGTTTGTCGAAAGTGGTCATATATCTGTTCCGTAAGCTGAATTCGCCGGGGATGGCGGGGAGAAGCGTGATCGTCTAGCTACCTTTTCCGACCCCGGCAAGGCAACAGGCGAGAGGTCGCAGGAAAGACCTCGGAAAGACGCAAAGCAACCGGTAAAACCCGCCCGGTTACATTGTATCGGCAGGGTCAATCGGTTAGGTTGCCGGTTGAGTCCGGTTCGCGGTTTGTTTCGCGAGGCCGGGCTTCGCGGCAGCTCCGCCGTGAGTGGCGTAAATCATCCGGAGCACCCGATCCATGGATTTCAACAAAACCCGGTACATCCCTATGAGCCGTCGGCGTCGCATTTATGAAGGCAAGGCCAAGACCCTGTACGAGGGTCCGGAGCCCGGCACCCTGATCCAGCACTTCAAGGACGACGCCACCGCGTTCAATGCCAAGAAACACCAGATCATCGAGGGCAAGGGCGTCCTCAACAACCGGATCTCGGAGTACATCTTCCAGCATCTGAACGATATCGGCGTGCCGACGCATTTCATCAAGCGCCTCAACATGCGCGAGCAGTTGATCCGCGAGGTCGAGATCGTGCCGCTCGAAGTCGTCGTGCGTAATGTCGCGGCCGGCTCGCTGTCGCAGCGCCTCGGCATCGAGGAGGGCACCCAGCTGCCGCGCTCGATCATCGAGTTCTATTACAAGAACGACCAGCTCGGCGATCCGATGGTGTCCGAGGAGCACATCACTGCGTTCGGCTGGGCAACGCCGCAGGAGATCGACGACATGATGGCGCTGGCCATCCGCGTCAACGACTTCCTCACCGGGCTGTTTCTCGGCGTCGGCA
Organism: Afipia sp.; assembly: GCA_017308495.1. Taxonomy (GTDB): domain Bacteria; phylum Pseudomonadota; class Alphaproteobacteria; order Rhizobiales; family Xanthobacteraceae; genus Afipia. Next base: position 2,128 of record JAFKES010000203.1, on the reverse strand, counting down.
TCCGCCTCGTCGATTTCAAGATGGAATGCGGCCGGCTGTTCGAGAACGACATGATGCGCATCATCGTCGCCGACGAGATTTCGCCGGACTCGTGCCGGCTGTGGGACATCAAGTCGAACGAGAAGATGGACAAGGACCGCTTCCGCCGCGACCTCGGCGGCCTGCTCGAGGCCTATACCGAAGTCGCCAAGCGCCTCGGCATCCTGGTCGATCAGGATCGTCCGGCGGGCTCCGGCCCGGTGCTGGTGAAGAGCTGAACGTCATGAAAGCGCGTGTCACTGTGACGCTGAAAAACGGCATCCTCGATCCGCAGGGCAAGGCCATCGAGGGCGCGCTGAAGTCGCTCGGCGTCGATGGCGTCGCCAGCGTGCGGCAGGGCAAGGTGTTCGATATCGAACTCGCCGGCGTGGACCGGGCGAAGGCGGAAGCCGCGCTCGAGGCCGCCGCCGACAAGCTGCTGGCGAACACCGTGATCGAGAATTACCGCGTCGAGGTTCTTAGCTAGGCCGAACGATGAAATCAGCCGTCCTCGTCTTTCCCGGCATCAACCGCGAGCGCGACATGGCGCGCGCGCTGAAACTCGCCTCCGGTCGTGAGCCTGCGATGGTGTGGCACGCCGAAACGGCGCTGCCGAAAGGCACCGATCTCGTGGTGGTGCCGGGCGGGTTTTCCTACGGCGATTACCTGCGCTGCGGGGCCATCGCCGCGCGTGCGCCGGTGATGGACGCGGTACGCGCCCACGCTGCAGCCGGCGGTCTCGTGCTCGGGGTCTGCAACGGCTTCCAGATCCTGTGCGAGTCGGGACTTTTGCCCGGCGTGCTGATGCGCAACGCGCAGCTCAAATTCATCTGCCGCGACGTGCATCTGCGCGTCGAACGGTCCGATACGCCGTTCACACGTGGCTATAACGCCGGGCAGGTGATCCGCGTGCCGGTGGCCCATGGCGAGGGCAACTATGCCGCCGACGAGGACACGATTCGGCGACTGGAGGGCGAGGGGCGGGTGCTTTACCGTTACTGCTCGCCGTCAGGGGATATCGGCGATACCCACAACATCAACGGCGCGGCGGCCGCCATCGCCGGTATTGTCAACGAGACCGGCAACGTGCTCGGCATGATGCCGCATCCGGAAAATCACGTCGAGGACGTGATGGGCTGCACCGATGGCCGCGGCCTGTTCGCCGGCCTCGTCGAGCACCTCAAGGCCGCGGCGTAGTTGGCCTCGAATCAAATCGATATATTTGATTTTTTGAAGGATGTTGGTCCTACGGAAACAGTTCACCCCGAGGACGATGCGATTCTTTCAAAAATTCCAAAGTCCGCTCACAAGTTTGATCTCCAATGCTTGCCGACGCCGTTCTACGGCCCCTTAAGGACGGCTAAAATTGTCCTTCTTTATTCAAATCCCGGTCTCACCGAGAAGGATAAAGAATCCGCAAATGATTTTTTCGAGCAGCAATTTTTTTATAAGCAACGACAAGGAAACGAGCCGCTTCGGAGTCAGATTGGACTTCAAAAAAAGAGCTGGTGGGTATCTCGTACCAAACGAATTTGCGAAGATACCGACTATCTTCGCACTCGCTTAGCAGTCTTAGAGCTCTGCCCCTATCATTCCATCGAATTTAAGAACGTGAGGTTGGTAAAGCAGCTTCCATCTTACAAGGTTGCTTTAAACTGGGCTCATAAGGAGCTTTTCCCACGAGCAAGGGCAAGGCAAGTGGTCGTTATTTGTCTACGCGCCGCCAAGCATTGGGGATTACAGGAGAATGTGGGCGACGGTTATCTGTTCGTCCCAAAAGTAAATCGAAGTGGGCACATGTTGAAGGAAGGGCGCGACGTTGTAATCAATGCTGCGCGCCAGATTTTAGACTTGCGAAGTGCAGGATAAAACTCTTGCGCCTTCTTCTTCACTCGTTTGATGGTGCCCGAGAAGGTGAACAGCGGCTTGTCGCCGCAGACCAGCGTGCCGCGCCAGCCGGGTCAGGCGCTGCGCAGTTCGGCGAGGAAGTCGTTCACATCCGACCGCAATTGCTGGGTCTCGCCGATCAGCGAGCGCGATGACGCATGCATCGCCGTGGCGGCGCTTCCGGTGCTTTCGGCGCCCTTGCTGACGCGGGCGATATCGCCGG
>JAFKES010000202.1 GCA_017308495.1 Afipia sp. | reverse complement strand
CGCCCGATGATATCCAGAAATGACTGTCGGAGTTGCGGAAGCCTGTCCGGCTCGTTGTTGTGAATCAGTGCGATCAGCATGAAGTCTGTCGGGAATGATGAAAAGCCGCGCCACCTTAGGGCCGGTGCCATGATCGCACAAGTCGCCGCACCCGCGCCACGTGCGCGGCCGACGACGACGCGAACATTCAACATTCCTGATGTGATGGCTGATGCCGGCGAGATGCCGCCCTCTCCCCGCCCGGAGAGGTGAAGACAGTCACGCCCTTGCCTTCAGCAGCCGGTCGCGGATCAGCGGCAGGCGGTCGTTGCCAAAATACATGTCGGTCCCGTCGAGGAAGATCGTCGGCGAGCCGAATACGCCGCGCGCAATGGCCTCGTCGGTATTGGCCTTGAGCGCGTCCTTGATCGCCTGCTCGCCAATGCCGGCGAACAGCGCAGCGGCATCGAGGCCGACCCGCGCGCAGACCCTGGTCAGCACCTCGTCCTGCGAGATGTCCTGATCCTCGCCCCAATAGGCCTCGAACACGGCGGTGGCGAACGGCACGAGCTTGTCCGGATGATGGCGCTGCACCCAGATGCAGCCGCGCATCGATTTCACCGCGTTGACCGGAAACACGCTGGGCGGCATCTTGATCCTGACGCCGGCGAGCCGCGCCCAGTCCTGCATGTCCTTCAACATATAAGCCTGCTTGGCGGGCACGGGATTGGCGCGCGTCTCGTACATCGTCTTGTTGACGGTATTGAACACTCCGCCGACCAGAAACGGCTTCCACGCGATCTCCGCGCCAAACTCCTTCGCCAGCGGCTGGATGTTGACGAAGCCGAGATAGGTCCATGGGCTGGAGCAGTCGAAGAAGAATTCGATCATGGGGTCATCATCCCTGAGTTTTGTTTGGTATCTCCCTCTCCCCGCTCGCGGGGAGAGGCGACTTCACTCGACCGGCTGCGCGGTGCCGCCGAACATGTTTTTGCGTTGCGCGTCGGTGAACGGCGTCTTGTCGAACTTGCCCACCGCGAGCCCCTTCTGCACCTGCGGCCGCGCCCGCACGTCGGCATACCAACGCTTGACGTTCGGATAATCATCCAGCGTGAAGCCCTGCGCCTTGTGGGTCATGGTCCACGGAAAGCAGGCGATGTCGGCGATGGAATAATCCGCGCCGGCGACATAGGCCCCGGTCTTGCCGAGTTCGCGGTCGAGCACCGCGTAGAGCCGCGTCGCCTCGTCGCGATAGCGCTGGATCGCATAGGGGATTTTCTCCGCCGCATAGAGCGCGAAATGGCCGTGCTGGCCGAGCATGGGGCCGAGGCCGCTCATCTGCCACATCACCCACTGGATCACGCCGAAGCGGCCACGCACATCCTGCGGCAGCAGGTGGCCGGTCTTCTCGGCGAGATAGATCAGGATCGCCCCGCTCTCGAACAGCGCAATCGGCTCGCCGCCATCCGCAGGCGCGCGATCGACGATGGCGGGGATGCGGTTGTTGGGGCTGATGGCGAGAAATTCAGGCCTGAACTGCTCGCCCTCGCGCAGATTCACCGGGATCACCGTGTAAGGCAGGCCCAGTTCCTCCAGCATGATCGAGATTTTCCACCCGTTGGGGGTTGGCGCGTAGTGAAGATCGATCATGGGTTCTTCCGGATTCTGTGTCTGGCAAGTCATTAAAGTCGTCAGGCCCGGGCTTGTCACGAGCATCCCTGCCTTTCTTATCCGATTATTTGAGTTTAAGACGGGAGCAACCGGAATAAACCCGGCTACGACGCAACAACGAAAAACAACACCACCGGGACACCCCCAATGCTGTTTCAAACCACCATCGCCGGCTCGCTGCCGAAACCCGAATGGCTCGCCGAGCCCGACATGCTGTGGGCACCGTGGAAATCGAAGGGCGCCGAGCTCGATCGCGCCAAGCGCGACGCCACGCTGCTGGCGATGAAAATCCAGGAAGACGCCGGCATCGACATCGTCACCGAGGGCGAGCAGGCGCGGCAGCACTTCGTCCACGGCTTTCTGGAACGGGTCGAAGGCATCGACTTCGCCCGCAAGGTGGAAATGGGAATTCGCAAGGACCGCTACAAGGCGATGGTGCCGCAGGTGACCGCGCCGCTGCGGCTCAAGGGCCGCGTCCATGCCGACGAGGCCCGCGCTGCGCGCGCCCACACCACGCGCCGGCTGAAATTCACCCTGCCCGGCCCGATGACCATCATCGACACCCTGGCCGACAGCTACTACGGCGACCGCGTCAAGATGGCGTTCGCCTTCGCCGAATTGCTCAACGCCGAGGCCAAGGCGCTCGAAGCCGACGGTGTCGACATCATCCAGTTCGACGAGCCCGCCTTCAACGTGTTCATGGACGAGGTCAACGACTGGGGCATCGCCGCATTGACCCGCGCCGCCGAGGGCCTGACCTGCGACACTGCGGTCCACATCTGCTACGGCTACGGCATCAAGGCCAATATCGACTGGAAGCAATCGCTCGGCGCGGAGTGGCGGCAGTACGAGCGCATCTTCCCCGCCATCGACGCGAGCCCGATCCGGCAGGTCGCCGTCGAGTGCCGCAACTCCCATGTGCCGCTGGAACTGCTCGGCCTGCTCAAGGGCAAGGTGGTGCAGGCCGGCGTCATCGATGTCGCCACCGAGGCGGTGGAGACGCCCGAGGACGTGGCCGACACCATCGCGGCAGTGATGAAATTCGTGCCGCGGCAGAACATCGTCGCCACCACCAATTGCGGCATGGCCCCGATGCGCCGCGATATCGCCGAGGCCAAGCTGCGCGCGCTCGGCGCCGGCGCACGGCTGGCGCGGGAGCGGCTGGGCTGAGCGATTTGAGCCGAGACGGATTCAACCTCCGTCAGGGCTGGGCATAGCCCGTCGAAGACGGGCATGAACGCCCTTATATCCCGGCCATCTACGTCTTCCTTTGTTGAAACGTTCAACACGTCATGACCGGCATAAAGCCGGGCTTGACGGATCATTGTGTTTCATCAAAACGCAAAACATACTGGCTATCTACGCTGCAACGCACCCCTTGCAGCGCATCATCAAAATCGTTGCGCGCGGATGGAACCCGATCCCGTTGGCGTTGCTTGTTTCCGTACAGCTTCCCTCCGGAGTGCGGATCATGCGGCTCCAGCTTCATCACCATCACGAAAACGATACGGAAAACCTCTGCGTCGCAGGCGTTTTCCTGTTCCTGATCGTGGTTGGCGCGGCCCTGTTCTATTATGGCATGACCCAGATCGCGCCCTTGCACGCGGTGGCGCAGCTCGGCTCCGCGCCACTGTAGCGACAGGCCGCCCAACTCCCTTCCCGCTGTCGGGATGAGAGGCAAGCTACGCCGCGCCGTCCCTGATGGGCGGCAGGTACGACAGGCCGGTGTCCCACGGAAAGAAGATCCAGGTGTCCTGCGACACTTCGGTGATGAACGTATCGACCATCGGCCGGCCCATCGGCTTGGCGTAGACTGCCGCAAGATGCGCATGCGGCACCAGATCGCGGACGATGCGGGCGGTCTTGCCGGTATCGACCAGATCCTCCACCACCAATAGCCCCTTGCCGCCCTCGCCGCCGAGCCGCGTCACCGCTTCGGAAATGCCCTTCAGCAAGCGCGGCTCACCCTGCGAGGTGTGGCTGTAGCTCGACACGCACAGCGTATCGATGACGCGGATGCCGATCTCGCGGGCGACAATGGCCGCGGGCACCAGCCCGCCGCGCGTCACCGCCACCATGGCCTCGAACGGCCCCGCGCCGTTCAGCCGCCATGCCAGCGCGCGGGCATCGCGGTGAAACTGGTCCCACGACACCGGAAACGGCTTGCGCGCCTCATCGCTCATGGTCGGTCTCCCCGCTTACGCCGTCGTCCGCACCATCGCGGTCGCGGTCGCGCTGGCGACCAGCTTGCCGTCCTGAAACAGCTCGCCGGCCAGATGGAAAATATCCTTGCCCAGCTTGGTGACGCGGCCGACACCCTGCAGCCGACCGATTTTCGCCGGGCGGTGAAACTGAACATTGAGAGCGAGGGTCGGCGCAAATTCGCCGACGGCGAGTGCCGTGGTCGAGGCAAGGCCCATGCAGTCGTCCAGCATCGCGGACAGGAAGCCGCCCTGCACGATGCCAATCGGGTTGGCGAACGCCGGCTTGCCCTCGAACTCCAGTTCGACGCGATGGGCTTCGAGATCGTGGCCGATGATCGTCAAACCGAGGGTCTTGGCGCATTCCGGCGGCTCGATCTGCCCGCTGGCGATAGCCTCAAAAAATCGCTGGCTCATGACAGGCTTTCAAACATGCCGTTGCGCTATCGCGCGACCTTGAGCCCGGCGAGCATCACGTCCACAGCCGCCATGGCCGCCTTGAGCTTGTCCGCGTCGCGCGAGCGCACCACCACATTGGTGTTCGGCTTGCCGTTCTCGTCGAGGAACGGATAGCTGCCGATGAAGGTCTCCGGATGCGCCTCCTGAATGACACGCAGCGGCGTGCCGATATCGCCCTCCCGCGCGTTGGCCCGCACCGAATCCGACAGCATGCGCACGCCGGATTTCAGCTTGGGCGCGACGATGTCCATCATCGCCTGCATAATCGAGGGCACGCCCGCCATCACGATGACGTTGCCGATCTTGAAGCCGGGGGCGAGGATGGTGGCGCTGGAGATCAGCTCGGCGCCATCGGGAATACGGGCCATGCGCAGCCGGGCCTCGTTGAGGTCGGCGCCGAACCGCTCCTCGAAACGGGCCACCACCTCGGGATGGTGGTCGATGCCGACGCCGAACGCCTTGGCCACGCTGTCGGCGGTGATGTCGTCGTGGGTCGGCCCGATGCCGCCGGTGGTGAAGACATAGTTGTACCGTTCCCGCAGCGTATTCAACGCCTCGACGATGGCCGTCTCGTCGTCGGCGACGACGCGCACCTCCTTGAGGTCGATGCCGATATTGGTCAGGTATTCAGCGATGAAGCCGATATTCTTGTCCTTGGTCCGCCCGGACAGAATCTCGTCGCCGATCACCAGAATCCCCGCGGTCACGATCTCGGTCATCTCACTCTCTCCCGCCGCGGAACCGGAACGTCCGCATTGCATTGATCCGGGCATGTCTGCCGCTTCGACAGGCACCCGTCCGCCCATTTTCCGGGCATCCCATCGCCGATCGCGCCGAATTGCCCTCCGGCCATGCATAACGTGATGGCCCGAGCCTTGCTACCATCAGTTTGCGCCGCGGGCGATGGCACCCGCGGACTGGGGAGAACCACACTGCATGGTCACCGCCTTCGATGAAATGACAGGCCCCTGCGGCGACCTGCGCCCGGCCTACCGGGAGCTGGCCCTGTGGCTGAAGGAGACGCCGGCGGACGCGCTGGAGTATCGCCGGCAGGAAGCCGAACTGCTGTTCCGGCGTATCGGCATTACTTTCGCGGTCTATGGCGAGGCGGATTCCACCGAGCGGCTGATCCCGTTCGACGTGATCCCCCGTATCCTCGCAGGTCGCGAATGGATCACGCTGGAAAAAGGTCTGACCCAGCGCGTCAAGGCGCTCAACATGTTCCTGAGCGACGTCTATCACAGCCGCGACATCCTTCGCGCCGGCATCGTTCCCGACGACCTGATCTTCCAGAACCCGGTGTTCCGGCCGGAGATGAACGGACAGGACGTGCCGCACGACATCTATGTCCACATCGCGGGCATCGACGTGGTCCGGGTCGATGCCGACAATTTCTACGTGCTGGAGGACAACGCCCGCACCCCGTCCGGCGTCTCCTACATGCTGGAAAACCGCGAGATCATGATGCGGCTGTTTCCGGACCTGTTCGCGCGCCACCGCGTCGCTCCCGTGGAGAACTATCCGGACGCCCTGCTGTCGGCGCTGCGCTCCGTCGCCCCCGCCGCCACGCCGGGCGAACCGACCGTGGCGCTGCTTACGCCCGGCATCTACAATTCGGCCTATTACGAGCACTCGTTCCTCGCCGACAAGCTCGGCGTCGAACTGGTCGAAGGCCGCGACCTCATCGTCAAGAACGAGGCCGTGTTCATGCGCACCACCGAGGGGCTCAAGCGCGTCGACGTGATCTATCGCCGCCTCGACGACGACTTCCTCGATCCGCTGAGCTTCCGGCCCGATTCCGCGCTTGGCGTGCCCGGCCTTATGGCGGCCTACGCCGCCGGCAACGTGACGCTCGCCAACGCGGTCGGCACCGGCATCGCCGACGACAAGGCGGTGTATAGCTACATGCCGGACATCGTGAAGTTCTATCTCGGCGAGGAGCCGATCCTCAAGAACGTGCCGACCTGGCGCTGCCGCGAGCCGGGCGACCTGCAATACGTGCTCGCCAACCTCAAGGACCTCGTGGTCAAGGAGGTCCATGGCTCCGGCGGCTACGGCATGCTGATCGGCCCGGCCGCGACGACGGAGACGATCGAGTCGTTCCGCGCCAGGCTTCTGAAAGACCCCGAAGGCTTCATCGCCCAGCCGACGCTGGCGCTCTCGACCTGCCCGACCTGCACTGACAGCGGCCTCGCGCCGCGCCATGTCGACCTGCGGCCGTTCGTGCTCACCGGCAAGGATCGCGTCACCGTCGTCCCCGGCGGCCTCACCCGCGTCGCCCTCAAGGAAGGCTCGCTGGTGGTCAATTCCAGCCAGGGCGGCGGCACCAAGGACACATGGGTGCTGGAATGAGCACGCGAGCGTGCGACGAAGGAAAACTCGTCATGGCCGGATTTATTCCGGCCATCCACGTCTTGTTTTTTCCATCCGATGAAGTCGTGGATGCCCGGGACAAGCCCGGGCACGACGATGACAAGGATGCATTTTTGGAAGACTAGTCACGCATGCTCTCCCGCACCGCTGAAAACCTCTACTGGCTCGCGCGTTACATCGAACGCGCCGAATATCTCGCCCGCACCATCGAGGCGACGCTGCGCGCCACCGCCCTGCCGGATGCCTATGGCGACCAGAGCAACGCCTGGGAATCCGCGCTGCTCACCGCCGGCATTAGCGACATCTTCCATCGCTTCCACGACGAGGCCAACGAGCGCACCGTGGTCGATTTCCTGTCGTTCTCGCCCGACAACCCGTCCTCGATTCGCAACTGCATCGAGAACGCGCGGCTCAATTCGCGCGCGGTGCGCACCGCGCTGACCAGCGAGATGTGGGACACCATCAACAGCGCGTGGATCGAGCTGCATGCGACATGGCCGCAAGGCGCCCCCACGCGCGACAGTCTGGCGAAATTCCTGCGCTTCGTGCAGGAGACCTCGCTGCGCTTCGACGGCTCGGCCTATCGCACCATGCTGCGCAACGACGCCTACTGGTTCTCGCGGCTCGGCCTGCACCTGGAGCGCGCCGACAACACCGCACGCATTCTCGACGTGAAGTACCACGTGCTGCTGCCGGAGAAAGAGCACGTCGGCGGCCCGCTCGATTATTATCAGTGGACATCGATCCTGCGTTCGGTCTCGGCGCTGACCGCCTATCACTGGGTCTATCGCGAGACCCTGAAGCCGTGGCTGATCGCCGACCTCTTGATCCTCAACGACTCGCTGCCGCGCTCGCTGGCGAGTTGCTACGGCAACCTCGCGCGCAATCTCGACCAGATCGGCGTCGCCTATGGCCGCCAGGGTCCAGCCCAGCGCCACGCCCGCGGCATCCGCCACCGGCTGGAGCGCGGCCGGATGGACGATCTGTTCCAGCGCGGCCTGCACGAATTTATCCAGGAGTTCCTTGCGGACAACGCCCGCCTCGGCGATATCATCGCCAAGCAGTATCTGATGTGACGCCACCGCCTGTTGACCTCCATGCGCCTGAAAATCGCCCACACCACGACCTACCGCTACGAGCCGCCGGCCACGGGCATCATCCAGATCCTGCGCATGACGCCGGGCAGCCACGACGGGCAATACGTCGCCGACTGGCGGATCGACACCTCCACGGACACCCGCCTCGACAGCCACGAGGACGCCTTCGGCAATATCACCCATGTGCTGACCCACGGCGCATTGTCCGATCTCACTGTCACCGTCGAGGGACTGGTCGAGACACAGGACACCGGCGGGGTGCTGCGCGGCACCATTGAGCGGTTTCCGCCGAGCCTGTTCCTGCGCGCGACGCCGCTCACCACCGCCGATGCGGCGATAGCGGAACTGGCGCGCGACCTGCGCCGCGCCGCCGGCGACGATACGCTGGGCTTTCTCCACGCGCTGCTGGGGCGGCTCGCCGCCCACATGACGTTCGACACCGATCCCACCCATGCCGGCACCTCGGCGACGGACGCCTTCGCACTGGGGCGCGGGGTGTGTCAGGATTATGCTCACATCTTCATTGCCTGCGCGCGCAGCGCCGGCGTTCCCGCCCGCTACGTCTCGGGCCATTTCATGCGCGCCGACGGCATGACGGCGCAGGAGGCCGGACACGCCTGGGCGGAAGCCTTCGTCGACGGGCTCGGCTGGGTCGGGTTCGATCCGGCCAACGGCATCTGCACCACCGACGCCCATGTCCGCGTCGCCATCGGGCTCGACTATCTGGGCGCGGCGCCGGTGCGCGGCACCCGCTACGGCGGTGGCCGGGAAAGCCTCGAAGTGGCCGTGCATGTCGATCAGGCCGGCCGGCAGAGCCAGAGCTGAGGTGGCAGCGCGCGCCCCTTTCTCCTCTCTCCCCTTGTGGGAGAGGGGAAAGAGTCCCCCGGTTGCCCCACCCGTCCCCTGCGCGTAGAAATGCGCGGTCTGGAGAAGCGGGAAGCGGAATGACCTATTGCTGCGGAATTCTGGTGCGCGAGGGCCTGGTGATGATCGCCGACACCCGCACCAATGCGGGCCTCGACAACATCTCGACCTTTCGCAAGCTGCACGTCTTCAAAAATCCCGGCGAGCGCATTCTGGCGCTCGCCAGCGCCGGCAATCTCGCCATCAGCCAGTCGGTGATCTCGACGCTCAACGAGGGAATCGAGAACGCCGAAACCGGCGAACGCGAAACCCTGATGAACGCGCCGACCATGTTCCAGGCAGCGCAGCGGATCGGCCGCGCCATCCGCAGCGTCCATAAAATGGAAGGCAGCGCGCTGCGCGCCGAAGACATTTCGTTCGACGTCTCCTTTCTGTTCGGGGGCCAGATCAAGGGCGGACGAATGCGCCTGTTCATGATCTACAGCGCCGGCAACTTCATCGAATGCACCACCGACACGCCTTACCTTCAGATCGGCGAACACAAATACGGCAAGCCGGTGCTCGACCGCGCGATCTCCTACGACGTCAATCTGTCCGACGCGCTCAAGGTCAGCCTGGTCTCGATGGATTCGACCCTGCGCTCCAATCTCGGCGTCGGTATGCCGATCGACATCCTGCTGGTGCGCCCCGGGGTTTTCGACGCCGATCTCGACTATCGCATCGAGGAAGGCGAGCCCTATTTCCACGATCTGCGCACGCGCTGGTCGGCCGCACTGCGCGCCGCGCATCAGGGCATTCCGCGCCCGCCTTATGGCCATGAGAAATAGACATTGCCACTACGCATGCCCCGTCATTGCGAGCCAACGAGTACGGCTTCACCGGCCCGATGACAGGCTCCGCGAAGCAATCCAGGGCCAAGGCAAGGAAACTGGATTGCTTCGTCGCTGACGGTCGTCAGAATGACGGTCGACTGAGAATTCCATATCAACAACAAAACAACGGGAGACACCCATGTCTGAACTGAAAGTCGCAATCGTCACCGGCGCAGGCTCCGGAATCGGCCGCGCCAGCGCGCTGGCGCTGATGAAGGCCGGGTTCTCGCTGGTGCTCGCGGGGCGGCGCAGGGATCCGCTGGAGG
>JAFKES010000201.1 GCA_017308495.1 Afipia sp. | reverse complement strand
GTGCCGGTGCGATCCGACAGCACCGAAATCTCGACGCCGCCCGGAACCCACTGCTTCAGTTCGGGCAGCAGCGCCCTCACCCGGTCCACCGTCTCGATGACGTTGGCGTCCTGCTGCTTGGTGATGAGGATCAGCACCGCGGGCTGCTTGTTGAACCAGGCGATGGAGCGGCTGTTGCGCGTCGCGTCGAGGACCGTCGCGACATCCGCCAGCCGTACGAAATTGCCGTTGCTCGCCTTGATGACGATATCCCTGAACTGCGCGGCGGAGCGCATCTGCGGATTGGTGGCGATGATCTCGCCGAGCGTCGGCCCGTTGAACATGCCGACGGGGCCGATGGCGTTGGCGTTGACGATGGCGGTGCGCACGTCCTCGCTGGAAATGCCGGCGGTGGACATGGCGACCGGGTTCAACTGCACCCGCACCGCCGGCTGGTCCGCGCCGCTGACCGTGACCTCGCCGACGCCGGGCACCTGCGCAATCCGCTGGGCGATCACGGTGTCGGCGACGTCGTAGATGGCGCTGGTCAGCATCGTCTTCGACGTCAGCGCGATGATCAGCACCGGCGCCGCCGCCGGGTTGGCCTTGCGGAAGGTCGGCAGCGTCGGCAGGTCGGTGGGCAGGTCGGCCATCGAGGCGTTGATCGCCGCTTGCACGTCGCGCGCGGCGCGGTCGATGTTGCGGCCGATGGCGAATTGCAGCGAGATGCTGGTCGACCCCAGCGAACTCGTCGACGTGATCTGGTCGATGCCGGCGATCTCGCCGAGCCGCCGCTCCAGCGGCGCGGCCACCGTGGACGCCATCACGCTCGGGTCCGCGCCCGGGCGCGACGCCTGCACCCGGATCGAGGGGAAATCGACCGAAGGAATGCTCGCGACCGGCAGGAAATTATAGGCCACCGCGCCCACCAGAAAGAGACCGATCGCCAGCAGCGTGGTGGCGACGGGCCTCCTGATGAAGGGCTCGGAGAGCGACATCACTGCACGCCTTCCGTGGCTCCGGCGAGCGGCGGCGACGGCTGGCCGGAATCGCCGGGCGGCACCGACGCCTCGATCCGCCGGTTGATGCGGTCAAGCGCGAGGTAGATCACCGGCGTGGTGTAGAGCGTCAGTACCTGCGAAACCAAGAGGCCGCCGATGATCGAGATGCCGAGCGGGAAGCGCAGCTCCGCGCCGGTGCCACTTTCGATCGCCAGCGGCAGCGCGCCGAACAACGCCGCCAGCGTGGTCATCATGATCGGGCGGAAGCGCAGCAGACATGCTTGCAGGATGGCGTCGGACGCCGACAGCCCCTGATGCCGCTCGGCATCCAGCGCGAAGTCGATCATCATGATGGCGTTCTTCTTGACGATGCCCATCAGCAGGATGATGCCGATCAGGCCGATCACCGACAGGTCCTGCCCGAACAGCATCAGCGCCAGAATGGCGCCGACACCCGCCGACGGCAGGGTCGAGAGAATGGTGATCGGATGGATGTAGCTTTCATACAGCACGCCGAGAACGATGTAGATGGTCACGATCGCCGCGAGGATCAGCCACGGCTGGCCCGACAGCGACTTGGAGAATTCCGCCGCGTCACCCGAATACATCCCCACGATATTGCCGGGCATGCCGATGCCGGCCTCGATCTCGGCCACCCGCAGCACGGCGTTGCCGAGCGCCTCGCCCGGCGCGAGGTTGAACGACAGCGTCACCGAGGGAAACTGCGACTGGTGCGAGATCGACAGCGGCGCGGTGACGCGGGTGACGCTGGCCACCGCATCGAGCGGCACCTGGGCATTCGGCGAACCCGATGCCCCCGCGGCTCCGGGCACATAGAGCTTCGACAGCACCGACGGATCGCGCTGATATTCCGGCAGCGCCTCCAGCACCACGCGGTACTGGTTGGCCTGGCCGAAGATCGTCGAGATCTGGCGCTGGCTGAAGGCGTCGTTCAGCGTGTCGTTGACCGCTTGCACCGACACGCCGAGTTGTCCCGCGCGCTGGCGATCGACAGTGACCATGGCGCGCAGCCCGCCCTCCTGCCCTTCCGACGACACGTCGCGGAACATCGGATCGCGGCGCATCGCCTGCACCAGCTTGTTCGACCATGCGGCGACGTCCGCGGCGTTGGTGCTGGTCAGGGTGTACTGATACAGCGAGCGGCTCGAGCGCGTGCTGATCTGAATATCCTGCACCGCCTGGAAGTAAACCGTCATGCCGGGAATGCCGGCGACCCTCTCCTTCAGCCGGTCGATCACCACGGCGATATCAGTCTTGCGCTCGCCGCGCGGATGGAGCGTCATCACCAGCCGGCCGACATTGGTGGTGGGATTGACCGAGCCGGCGCCGATCACGGAGACGACGCCGACCACGTCAGGATCGGCCTTGATGGCCTCGGCGATCTGCGCCTGCTTTGCCGTCATATCCGCGAACGACACCTCGGGGCCCGCTTCGGTGACGGCGACGATGGAGGCGGTGTCCTGCAGCGGCAGGAACCCCTTCGGCGCGACGACGTAAAGCGCCAGCGTGGCGATCAGAGTGATGAAGGTCACCACCAGCGTCGCCCGCTGGTGGCGCAGCACCCAGAGCAGGCTGCGGTGATAGAATTCCACCATGCGGTCGATCCAGCCGCTCAGTGTCGCGAGGCCCGGCAGCGTCAGTTCCTCGTGATGCATCTTCAACAGCCGTGAGCACATCATCGGCGTCAGCGTCAACGACACCACCGCCGAGGTGATCACCGCGATGGTCAGCGTCAGCGCGAATTCGCGGAACATGCGGCCGACCAGCCCGGACATGAACAGCAGCGGAATAAACACGGCGATCAGCGACACGGTCAGCGAAATCACGGTGAAGCCGATTTCCTTCGCGCCGCGCAGCGCCGCCTCCATGGCGCTCTCGCCGTTCTCCATGTGGCGAACGATGTTCTCGATCATGACGATGGCATCATCGACCACGAAACCCGTGCCGATGGTGAGCGCCATCAGCGACAGGTTGTCGAGACTGAATCCGGCGAAATACATCACGCCGAAACTGGTGATGAGTGACAGCGGTAGCGCCACGCCCGCGATCAGCGTGGCGCGCAGCGAGCGCAGGAAGATCAGCACCACCAGCGTCACCAGAATGACGCTGAGCACCAGGGTGAACTGCACGTCGCGCACCGAGGCGCGGATGGTCACGGTGCGGTCGCTGACCACCGCGAGATCGATGCCCGCCGGCATGGATTTCTGCAGCCGCGGCATCTCCGCGCGGATCTTGCTGACCACGTCGATGACATTGGCGCCCGGCTGGCGCTGGATCTCGATAACGACCGCCGGGTGGCCCTGATACCACGCGCCAGTCTTCTCGTTTTCGAGCCCGTCGACGATATGCGCCACGTCGGCGATGGTGACCGGCGCGTTGTTGCGATAGGCGATGATGATCGGCTTGTAAGCTTCGGCGGTGACGATCTGGTCGTTGGCGGCGATGGTGTAGGCCTGCTGCGCACCGTCGAGCGAGCCCTTGGGGCCGGAGACGTTGGCACCGGCGATGGCGGTGCGCAGATCCTCCATCGAGATGCCGTAAGCGGCGAGCCGCGCCAGATCGGCCTGCACCCGCACCGCCGGCTTCATGCCGCCGAGGATGGAAACCCGGCCGACGCCCGATATCTGCGCCAGCCGCTGGGCGATCAGGGTGTCGGCGATATCGCTCATGTCGCGCAGCGACGACGTCTCCGACGTCATCGCCAGCGTCATCACCGGGGCATCGGCGGGGTTCACCTTGGCGTAGGTCGGCGGATACGGCAGGTTTTTCGGCAGCACGCCGGCGGCGGCGTTGATCGCGGCCTGCACGTCCTGCGTCGCGCCGTCGATGTCGCGGTTGAGATCGAACTGCAGCGAGATCTGACTGACGCCCAGCGAACTCGTCGAGTTCATCGACACCAGCGACGGGATCTGTCCAAGCTGCCGCTCCAGCGGCGCGGTGACGAGCGAAGCGGCGACGTCCGGGCTGGCGCCGGGCAACTGCGTCGTCACCTGTACTGTGGGGAAATCGACCTGCGGCAGCGCCGAGACCGGCAACGCCCAGTAGCCGAGCGCGCCGCCAATCATCAGCGCAATGCCGAGCAACGACGTGGCGATCGGCCGGCGGATGAATGGTTCCGAGACGCTCATCGGTACGCGCTCACAGGTTCGACATCACGCATGGGGCTATTGCGGCGCTTTCGCGCCGCCACCCGTCTGTTGCCCCCCTTGCGGCCCGCCGCCACCTTGTCCCCTATCTTGCCCCTTGTCCTGTCCCTTCTGTCCGCGCCGTTCGCCGCCGGCACCACCGCCCGGCCCTCCCGGTCCCCCGGGTCCGCGCTGCTTGCGTGGCGCGATATCCGGCGTCGGCGCCTGCACGTCCTTGCCTATGGTGACCCGTGCGCCTTCGGACAGATTGGCGAATCCGGTGGTAACCACGCGGTCGTCCACGGTGATGCCCGATGCGATCACCGCGTCCTTCTCGTTCTGCTGCGTCACCATGACGACGCGCGCGTTGACGACGTTGTCGTTGCTGATGACATAGACGAACGTGCCCGCCGGACCGCGCTGCACCGCGGCGGTCGGGACGACGACGGCGTTGTCGAGAGTCTGCACCCGCAGGCGAACATTGACGAACTGCCCGGGCCAGAGCTGGAACCGGCCGTTGGGAAACTCCGCCTTGATCTTGACCGTGCCGGTGGTCTGGTCGACCTGATTGTCGATGCCGGTGACGATGCCGGTATCGACCACGGTCTTGCCGTCGTTGCCGAACACATCCACCGGGAGCGCCCCCGCCGCCGCCGCGGCGTTGACGCGCACGATCTGCTGCTGGGGCAGGCTGAACTGGATCGCGATCGGCTGCAACTGCGTGATTACCACCACGCCGGTGGTGTCGGAGGCATGAATGATGTTGCCCGGATCGACCTGACGCAAGCCGGCGCGTCCCGACAGCGGCGCGACGATCTTGGTGTAGCCGAGCGTCGCCTGCGCGTTGTCGATGGCGGCCTGATCGGATTTCACCTGCGCCTCGAGCTGCGCCACCAGCGCGCGCTGAGTGTCGGCCTGCTGCGCGGTGCCAGCCTTGGCGGTGGCGAGCTGCTCGTAGCGGGTGAGGTCGGTGCGCGCGTTGGCGAGGGTCGCCTCGTCCTGCGCCTTCTTGGCCACCGCCTGATCGTACTGCGCCTTGTAGATCACCGGGTCGATCACGGCCAACACGTCGCCGGCCTTGACGTCCTGCCCTTCCTTGAAGTTCACCGAAGTCAGCTTGCCGTCCACCTGGGCGCGCACGGTCACGGTGTTCAGCGCGCGCACGGTGCCGACACCGTCGAGATAGACCGGCACGTTCTCGATGCGCGGCGTGGCGGCAAGGATCGGGACGGTCATATCGGGCCGCGCGCGGTTGGCGGCCGGGCCGCTCTGCTCGACACGGGACCATGCGAGATAGCCGAGACCGCCAATGATGAGCAGCGCCACCGCGATCGACACCGTTCGCCGGCGCGCGCCCGATGCGACGCGCGCGGCGCCTTCGCCCGCAACCTTCCTCGTCCCCTCGAGATCGGGCTTAAAGAGCATCAACCGCTCCCTCTATCTTTTGGACTTTCGGCGACCATCCGCCGCCCAGGGCCTGATAAAGGCCGACAACCGCCTGCAACCGCGCGAGCTGCACCTGCGCCAGCGAATCCTCAGCCTGAAATAACGTCAATTGCGTGTTCAGCACGGTGACGATGTCGGCGGTGCCGGCGAGCAGCTGCCGCTCCAGCAGTTCGAACGCCCGCCGCGACGACGCCACCACGAGGCGTTGCAGCCGCAGCCGCTCGTTAGCCTGCCGGAGCGTCACCAGCGCGGTATCGACATCGGCGAAGGCCGAGATCACGGTCTTGCGGTAGGTCTGGAGCATCTCGTCCTGCGCGGCCTGCTGCAGGTCGAAATTGGCCTGGATGCGTCCGGCGTCGAAGATCGGCTGGGTCAGTCCGGCCGCGACATTGAAGAAGGCCGAATGCGGCGTGAACAGTGCCGCTAGCGCCGCGCTCTGATAGCCACCCTGCCCGGTCAACTGGATGCTCGGGAAGAACTGCGCCCGGGCGTTGCCGACATTGGCGGTGGCGGAGGCCAGCTGGCTCTCCTGCCGGCGGATGTCCGGCCGCTGGGTCAGAAGCTCGGACGGCAGCCCCGGCGTGACGCGCGGCACCGCGATGCCGCCAAGCGAACTGCCGGCAAGCTTCATCCGCTCCGGCGGCCGCGCCACCAGGGTGGCCAGCACGTTTTCGTTCTGGGCCAGCGTCTGCCGCAGCGGCGGGATCAGCGCCTGCTGGTTGAGCAGCAGGGTTTCCTGCTGGGCGCGATCGAGGTCCGAACCGGTGCCGGCCGTCACGCGCGCCTTGATGGCGTCGTAGATGCGCTGGGCGCTGGCGATATTGCGATGGGCGACGGCGATGCGCTCCTGCGAGGCGATCACCAGAAAATAGGCATTGGCGACGGCAGCCAGAGTGGTCAGCACCACCACGTCGCGGTCAAATCTGTTGGCGTTGGCGATTTCCTCGGCGGCAAGCAGCGCGTCGCGGTTCTTCCCCCAGAAATCGATCTCGTAGCTCGCGCTCAGCGAGGCGGTGTGGTTGGTGACCTCGCCCCGCCCGGTGATCGGCGTCGCGCTACTGATCGTGCCCGTGGTGCTCGACGAGCGCGAACGCGAGCCGGAAAAGGTGCCGGACACGCTCGGCAGCAACGCCGCGCCGGTGATCTGGGACTGCGCATCCGCCTGCCGGATGCGCGCCACCGCCGCCGCGATGTCCAGATTGACGGTCTGGGCCTCCTCCATCAGGGCGGTCAGTTCGCGCGAGCGGAAGCCGCGCCACCAGTCAAGCTGTGGCGGAAGGTCCTGCGCCGCACTGGTGGCGGACTTGTAGACCGTGGGCACGTCGAGCGCAGGATCCGGCAAATCCGATTTCAGGATGCATCCGCTCGACAGGGCCGCCAGCGCCAGCGCCAGGCACAGCGCCGGCGGTCGCCCCGGCAGCACCCCGCGCCTCAACTGGTGGATGGATCGAAAAGACACCGCAGTCCCATCTCTCGGAAGGATCAGAATCCCCTTATTCTACCGGGCCGTAGCGGTCCCGGACAGGGATGTCACCCCCTTCGCGACAAGACAGACACAATTTGTGGTCTTCGCGCCTCATGTCGCAAAAACTGCATTTAATCCCGTCCCGCGTGACTTTTTTCGATTTCACGTCCGTCGCGTTTTGAAGGGTTACGAAGATTTCATCTACGACCGGGTTCCGAACGCGGTCCCGGCCAACCTGTCGACCGGGCCCGACCCCGGGCTATGGTGTCCCGGCCGGAGCCTCTCGCCCGCGCGGTTTCGGCGCGGCGATTGGTCGCCGCCAGAATCGGACCGCCGATGGGCGGGGTCTTGCGTCTTCGGAACAAAGACGCAAGAGTTGCAGTAACCCACAGCGAAGGATGCTCCGGCAGAGCCACATCACACCAGCCACATCACATCGATGGACCTGCGCGATGTCTGACCTGATGACGCTCACTCCCGATAACGTTGAGGCTATTCTGCCGGACGTTCCCCGCCTCGTCCGGCTGGCCCTGACTTTCGCCGCCCGGCTGCGCCGCGGCACCCTCGACATCGCCCTGCCCGACGGCCGCGTTGTGCGCTGCGGCGGCCTGGAGCCGGGCCCCGCCGCGCAGATGACCGTTCACGATTATCGGTTTGCCTGGCGGCTGGCGCGTGGCGGCGACCTCGGAATCGCCGAATCCTATCTGCGGCGCGAGTGGGACACGCCGGACCTGACGCAGTTTCTCTATATCTTCTGCCTCAATCACGACCTGATCCAGACCATGCTCGGCAACAAGCCGCTGGCGCGGCTGGCGCAACTCGCCCGCCACTGGTTCAACCGCAACACCAAGCGGCAGGCGCGGCGCAACATCTACGCCCATTACGACATCGGCAACTCGTTCTATTCGGCGTGGCTCGACCCGACCATGACCTATTCCTCGGCGCTGTTCGAGGAAGGCGCCCAGGATCTCACCGCCGCCCAGCATAACAAGTACAGGCGCCTCGCCGAGGCCATCAATCTCCAGCCGGGACAGACCGTGCTCGAAATCGGATGCGGCTGGGGCGGCTTCGCGGAATACGTCGCCACGCATTACGACGTCCGGGTGGTCGGCCTGACCATCAGCACCGAGCAGCGCGACTTCGCGCGCCAGCGCATGCAGGCGGCAGGCCTCGCCGACAGGGTGGAGATCAGGTTTCAGGACTATCGCGACGAGCGCGGCCGCTACGACCGGATCGCCTCCATCGAAATGATCGAGGCGGTGGGCGAGCAGTTCTGGCCAGACTACTTCACTCAGCTTCACGACCGGCTGCTGCCAGGCGGCTTTGCCGGCATTCAGGCCATCACCATTCAGGACAAGTTCTTCAGCGCCTACCGGCGCGAGGTGGACTTCATCCAGCGCTACGTTTTTCCGGGAGGCATGCTGCCGTCGCCCCAGGTGCTGAAAGCGCTGGGCGAGAAGTTCGGTGTGCCTGTTATCCGCGAGCGCATATTCGGAGAAGATTATGCCAAAACGCTCGCGACATGGAGAGACAACTTCCGCAACGCGTGGCCGAGCCTGACGCCACTCGGCTTCGACGAGCGCTTCCGTCGCCTGTGGGAGTACTATCTCGCCTATTGCGAAGCTGGTTTCCTGTCGGGAAATATTGACGTCCGTCAGGTGGTGTTCGCGAAAACCGGTTAACCGACAAACCGGCCGCGCGCGGGCGTCAGGCAGATCACGCCTGCGCGCGTTGCCCTTGTCGGATCATGGGACGGTCTCTAGGTTGATGTCAGTTTCCTTTCGTCCTCTGACACATCCGGTCCCATGCCCATTCGAAAAGACGTCGTCGACGCCATCGGCAACACCCCCCTCATCAAACTGAAACACGCGTCCGCCGCGACCGGCTGCAACATTCTCGGCAAGGCTGAATTCATGAACCCCGGTCAGTCGGTGAAGGATCGCGCCGCGCTGTTCATCATCAACGACGCGGTGAAGCGCGGCGTGCTGCGGCCCGGCGGCGTGATCGTCGAAGGCACCGCGGGCAACACCGGCATTGGCCTCGCGCTGGTCGCCAACGCGCTCGGCTTCCGCACCGTGATCGTGATCCCCGAAACCCAGAGCCAGGAAAAGAAAGACATGCTGCGGCTGTGCGGCGCGGAGCTGATCGAGGTGCCCGCCGTACCCTACGCCAACCCCAACAACTACGTCCGCCTGTCGGGGCGGCTCGCCGAGCAACTGGCGAAGACGGAGCCGAACGGCGCGGTGTGGGCCAACCAGTTCGACAACACCGCCAATCGCGACGCCCATATCCACACCACCGCGCCGGAGATCTGGGAGCAAACCGGCGGCAAGATCGACGGCTTCGTCGCGGCGGTCGGCTCGGGTGGCACGCTCGCCGGCGTCAGCATGGGGCTCAAGGCAAAGAACCCGAACATCCAGATCGCGCTCGCCGATCCAATGGGATCTGCACTTTATGGCTATTATGCCCACGGCCAGCTCAAGGCCGAAGGCTCATCGATCACCGAGGGCATTGGTCAGGGCCGCATCACCGCCAATCTCGAAGGCGCGGTGATCGACCGCGCCTACCAGATTCCGGACGAGGAAGCGGTGCCGCTGGTATTCGACATGCTCGAACACGAAGGGCTGTGCCTCGGCGGCTCCACCGGCATCAACGTCGCCGGCGCCATCCGCCTCGCCCGCGACCTCGGCCCCGGCCACACCGTGGTGACGGTGCTCGCCGACTACGGCACGCGCTACCAGTCGAAATTGTTCAACCCGGCGTTCATGCGCAGCAAGAACCTGCCGGTGCCGGA
>JAFKES010000200.1 GCA_017308495.1 Afipia sp. | reverse complement strand
CGCCGGGCGCTGGTCGAGGAGCGCGGTTCGATGTTCCTCAGCAAGAAGACAGGCAAGTCGATCAAGGTCCACTTCCTCAAGATCGGCAAGGGCGCGCGACGCAGCAGCAAGATGGCCCAGAAGTGGCTGGCGTTCGATCCTGCCCTCGATGTCGAAGTGACGATCGATGGCAAGACCATGGTGCTCAATGAACTGGTCAACAAGGTGATCCCGGAGGTGGCGCAAGGGCAGGGAGTCGAGCGCGCGCCGTTCATCTCCATGGCGGCGCCGTTCTGCTCGGAACTGCTGCTCGCAGGTAATGTGATCATCAACATCACCGTTCCCGCCGCGGTGGCCGCGGCGATGGGGAAAGCGAGCCCGGCTGACGCGGGGACCGAGGCGCAGGCGGCGGGCATCATCACCGCAGGCATTCCCGGCACCAAGGCGAAGGCAGAGGCTGCGGCCAACGTGGCACGGGAAACGCTCGAGGTCTTCTGATGGCGAGCGAAGTCCTTCTCTTGCTGGTTCAGATCGACGACGCTCCCGGCGAATTGCTGGGGGACGTCGTTCGAACGCTCGGGGAGATGGGTGCCAAGAACGTCCAGTTGCTGTCGAGCCTGGCCAAGAAAGGCAGGCCCGGATACGTCCTGCTGATCGATATTTTGGCGCAGCAGGAGGCGGAGGTGGCCGCCCTGCTGGTTGGCGAACTGGGCGTGTGGGGCTACCGCGTCTTGCGGTCTGATCACAAACACTTCGATATCGAACGTCACGATATGACGCTCGATATCGCAGTCGGCGATACAGCCAGGGCGTTTCCGATGCGCATCAAGCGCATCCTCAACCAGGGCGCGTTCATGCGTGCCAAGGCGGAATTCGACGACCTCCGGGCGATCTGCTCAGCTCTCGGAAACGAAGGCGTGCGAGTGAGCCTCGCGGTTCTCAAGGCGAAAGTGGAAGTGGCGGTGGGATCGGGAGTTCCTTCCGCCCGCATTCGGATCGTCGTGGATTGAAAGCGCCTGAGACAATGAAATCCGCATCGAAACACAGTGGCGGTATGGCCGGCAGTCGAGGCTGCGATCGCACCGGAGCGCGTGGCGGTCACGACAAGCCGTCATCCTGAAAGGATCGTGATGCATATACACCTCGATGCGGTGGGCGGTGTAGCGGGCGACATGTTCATCGCGGCGCTGCTGGATATCTATCCCGACCTCATGGAGGGCGTGGTCTCGAACATCCGGTTGGCCGGTTTGGGCGACGAGATCGAGATCGGGGTCCAGAATTTCGACGACGGGGTGTTGACCGGCAGCCGGTTCAAGGTCGCGCGGGGTGCCGAGGAGGCCGGTCACGGTCATGAGGCGCACGGTCATCATGGTGATGACGGGCATAATCACCCTGACCACGATCATCACCATCACGATCATCACCATCACGACCACGGGCACCATCATCATGGTCATGCCCGGTCCCATGGACATCATCATCACACCCACTGGGGCAATCTGCGTTCATCGCTGCAGGCAAGCAGGCTGCCGGATGGCGTGAAAGCGCATGTTCTGGGAATTTTCGAGAAGCTCGCCGTCGCCGAGGCCCGGGTCCACGGCAAGAGCGTTGAGAGTGTCGCATTCCACGAAGTCGGCAACTGGGATTCCATTGCCGATATCG
The DNA here is from genome assembly GCA_017308495.1 of Afipia sp. GTDB lineage: Bacteria > Pseudomonadota > Alphaproteobacteria > Rhizobiales > Xanthobacteraceae > Afipia. The sequence continues at coordinate 8,475 of JAFKES010000200.1, read as the reverse complement.
TCGGCGCGGCGACGCTGATCGATGCACTGGCGCCGCAAAGCTGGTCCGTCGGTTCGCTTCCGGTCGGCCGCGGCCTGGTTCGCACCGAGCATGGCGCGCTTCCTGTTCCGGCGCCCGCCACGACGTTGCTCCTCAAGGGATTTGCGTTTCACGACGATGGCCGGTCGGGCGAGCGCGTGACGCCGACCGGCGCGGCGATCCTCAGCCATTTGTCCCCGGCGAACGGGATCGGCGCTGGTCCGCGCATGCTTCGTGCGTCGGGCCATGGCTTCGGAACGCGCAAGCTCGCCGGCATGAGCAACGTGCTGCGCGTGCTCGTGTTCGATGCGGCCGACGCAGCCGTATCTGATGCCGACGCCGTCGGCGTCATCCAGTTCGAGATCGATGACCAGAGCGGCGAGGAACTGGCTGCCTCGGTTGATCACATCCGGGCGCAGGAGGGCGTCATCGACGTCATCCAGACGATGGCGATCGGCAAGAAAGGCCGGATGATGACGGGCATCCAGGTTCTGACCAAGCCGGCCCATCTCGATGCCGTGAGTACGGCGTGCTTCCGCCAGACCACGACGCTCGGCTTGCGGATCCGGCTTGAGGCACGTCGCATCCTACGGCGGCAGGAGATCGAGTTGGCGGGCGGCAAGGTCAAGGTGGCCGAGCGCCCCGGTGGAACGACCGCAAAGGCCGAAATGGACTCGGTGGCGGCAAACCCGGCCGGCCACCGGCTCCGGGCGGCGGCGCGCCGGGCGGCGGAAGACGAAGCTTTGAAGGCCTGCAAATGATGATCCCGGTTTCGAATATTCCCACTCTCCAGAATGTCTTCGCTAGTTGCGAACGTGCGGTCGTTGCCTGTTCGGGCGGCGTCGACAGCATGACCCTGTCGTTTGTCGCGCATCGCATCATGGGTGACCGCGTCACGATCATCCATGCCGTATCGGCGGCGGTCCCGCACGCAGCGACCGAGCGCGTCAAGGCCTATGCCGCCAGGGAAGGTTGGACCTTGCGGATTCTCGACGCCGGAGAGTTCGGCGACGAGAACTACATGACCAATCCGGCAAACCGCTGCTTCTTCTGCAAGTCCAATCTTTACGGGACGCTGTTTCGGGTGGCCGGCGGCGCCCAGTTGTTCTCCGGCACCAACGTCGATGACCTCGGCGACTGGCGTCCCGGTCTGAAGGCGGCGGACGACTACCAGGTGCGGCACCCCTTCGTGGAAGCGAACCTGACCAAGGCGGATGTCCGCGCGCTCGCCAGCAGCCATGGTCTCGACGACATCGCCGAAATGCCGTCCGCGCCGTGTCTTTCCAGCCGCATCGAAACCGGAATCCGCATCGATGTCGACGCGCTCGCAGCCATCGAGAAGGTCGAGGCGATGCTCGCCGATCGGCTGAATCCCGGGACATTGCGCTGCCGGGTACGTTTCGATGGAATTGTGATCGAACTCGACGAGGCGACGCTTGGCAGGCTGAGCGAACCCATGCGCGGCGAACTCGCGCATGACATCCGGGCGGCCTTCGCCCATATGCCAAGTGCAACCGTCGCCTACCAGACCTATGCCCGTGGGTCCGCGTTCCTGAAGGACACTCTGAAATGAAGGGCATCGAGGTTCGGCTCGATTTCGCGCGAGCGGAGCGCGTCGGTTTCGACGAAACCATTCTGTGCGCGCGTAAATCCATGCAGCAGCTGACCACCATCATGGATACGCTGCTCGCCAACGGCGCGGGTTCGTTGATGACGCGGCTCGCGCCGGGTGTGTTCGAGAGCTTTTCCGCGGTTCATAAATCCAAGCTGGACTATGACGCGATATCCCAGACGGGGTTCTTCAACTGGAGCCCCCTCGAACCGCGAGGCCTTCCGCCGGTCGCTGTCGTTTCGGCAGGTTCTTCGGATATGCCGCAGGCCGCGGAAGCGATCCGCTCGCTGACCTATTTCGGCGTCCCGACCGAACAGTTCATCGATATCGGGGTCGCTGGGCTGTGGCGCCTGCTCGATCAAGTCGAGAATTTACGGGAATTTCCCGTGATCATCGCCGTCGCCGGCATGGACGGGGCGCTGCCGAGTGTGCTCGGTGGCCTCGTACCGTCATCCATTATTTGTCTTCCGACGTCGACCGGCTACGGCGTGTCCCGTAATGGCGAAACTGCGCTCAACGCAGCGCTTGCGTCCTGCGCTCCCGGCTTGAGCGTGGTGAATATCGACAACGGCTACGGAGCGGCATGCGCGGCCTTTCGCATCGTCAACATGATCGCGCGGCATCGCGCGTCGCGCGCCTAGGAGGATAAATGGCTATCCAGCTTTATGATCTCGCCGGCAAGGATCCCGCCATTATGTTTGGTCCATTTGCATGGCGCGTGCGAATGGCGCTGCTGCACAAGGGCCTCGATTTCGAGGTGCGGCCCTGGCGTTTCGCCGAGCGTGAGACGTCGAGCGTCAAATCCGTGCCGATCCTTATCGATGGCGACGTCACGATTTCGGACAGCCTGCAGATCGTCCGCTATCTCGACGAGGCCTATCCCGACAGGCCGCGTCTGATCGAGGGCTCCGTGGGCGAGGCCAATGTCAGTCTCGTCCAGGCGCTGTGTGGCACGAATGTCTTTCCGGCCTGCATATCGATCGCCGTTCTTCCGGTGCTTGGCATCCTGGACGAGCCCAGCAGGGACTATTTCCGGGCAAGCCGGGAAGCGATGTTCGGCGCCACGCTGGAAGAGGTCAACGCCCCTGATGCGGAAACGGGCCGCGCCAATCTCGCCAAGGGTCTCAAGCCGTTCGATGAGGCGCTCAAAAACGTCAGGTTTCTCGGCGGAAACCAGATGTCGTATGCCGATTGCGCCCTGTTCGGGGTCCTGAAATGGGCCGACATCGCCGGAAAGTACCGGTCGATTGATGAGGGCAGCCATGTCGGTCAATGGTTTACGACGCTTGAGAGCATGTTTAATGGTTATGCCGCGAAAGCTCCCCGCTTTCGCGAAGTCGGGGCTTATGCCTGAACGACGGCTGTCTTGCTTCCGCACCAAACGCCCAGTGGAGCTCTTGATGAACCGATATTGCTTGACCGTTACTTGCAAGTCTCGACGCGGCATCGTGGCCGCCGTGGCAGGATATCTCGCGGAAAATTTGTGCAACATCACCGACAGCGTGCAGTTCGACGACCCGGAAACCGGTAACTTCTTCATGCGCGTCAGCTTCGTCTCCGAAGGCTCTTACTCTCTCGATGAGATCGAGCAGGGATTCTCGGAGAAGGCCAAGGCGTTTGATATGGATTTCCAATTCTATGACGAACGCAAAAAGATGAAGGTTGTGATCATGGTGTCGCGCTTCGGGCACTGTCTCAACGATCTTCTCTATCGCTGGCGCATCGGCGCGCTTCCGATCGATATCGTGGCCGTAATCTCTAATCACATGGAATACCAGAAGGTGGTGGTGAACCACGACATTCCGTTTCACCGGATCAATGTCACAAAGAACAACAAGAAGGATGCGGAAGCCGCGCAGATGCGCGTCATCGAGGAAACCGGGGCCGAACTCGTGGTGCTGGCCCGCTACATGCAGGTCCTATCGGATGACATGTGCCGGAAGATGTCCGGCCGCATCATCAACATCCACCACTCTTTCCTGCCGTCCTTCAAGGGGGCGAACCCTTACAAGCAGGCCTATGAGCGGGGCGTCAAGCTGATCGGTGCGACGGCGCACTACGTCACCGCGGACCTGGACGAGGGTCCGATTATCGAGCAGGACATCGTGCGCGTCACCCACGCGCAATCGGCGGAGGACTATGTGTCCCTTGGGCGCGATGCCGAAGCCCAGGTGCTGGCGCGCGCGGTGCACGGCCACGCCAATCACCGAATCTTCCTGAACGGCAACAAGACCGTCGTTTTCCCCGCATCCCCCGGCTCCTATTCCAGCGAAAAAATGGGGTGATCGACAGCCGGATCCCGGGCTCCGGACGCATGGCTGTCGGGGGTCCATGATCTCGGTGATGTCAAGGCGCGGGAGACCGCGCAATCCCGTTCGAGGGTGCTGCGGGGCGCGACCCCCGCGGACCCCGGGCTGCGGAAAAACGGGGTGCAGGCAGGTCCCGGGGGACGATTGCGGCCGGAAGGTCTCTTGAGGCGGGAGTGGATTTGGAGGATAATTGGTTGCACTGCGGAAATTCGTATGATTTCCGGCAACGCCTCATATCCACATTCTCGATGCTGCAAGAACGATCGTCAGATGACCACGTCCGAACGGCTGCTTGATGCGGCCGAAGCCCGAATGCGCAAGGTGGGCTACAACGCTGTGAGCTTCCGCGAGCTGGCGGATGACGTCTCCATCAAGAGTTCGAGCGTGCACTACCATTTTCCTGCCAAGCAGGATTTGGGGGTGGCGCTGATCGAACGCTATGCCAAGCGCGTCTTCGACATGCTCGAGGAGCGATCGCGCGACGCGAAGACGCCTGCCGAGCAGCTGCGGGCTTATGGCTCCGTCTATCGCGCCTGTCTGGTGGAGGATGGCTCCGTGTGCCTGGGTGGATTGCTGGCGGCCGAAATGGCCGGGCTGCCCCTCGACGTGCAGACGGCTGTCCGGCGCTTTTTCGAGGCCAATATCGACTGGATCGAGAATGTTCTCCCGAACAATCATCCTCCCCGGGTCAAGCGAGCGCGCGCCGGCAGTTTCGTCGCAGCCCATCAGGGCGCGATCATGGTGGCCCTCGGACTTCGTGATTTCGCGATCTTCGACGGCATTACCGAGAACCTGATCACTTGCGTGCTCAGCAAGCCGACGACGGCAACCGGATCAAAGAAACGCTGACATGTCGCCCCGTTACGAAGGCGCGGGGGAGGCGGGATGATTGTCGGCCAGGCGAGCCTGTCGAGCTAGTTGCTTTCGCGCCGCGGTTTCGCAAGGGGCTCGTAGCCCTTGAGCATCGCTTTCCAGTAAATCGGCGGGAGCATTTTCTCCTTGAGCAGCCACGCGAGGCGCGACGGCTTGAGGTCATCGATGAACCAGGACGGAAAGCTGGGCAGGCGCTTCCCGCCATAGCCGAACTCGGCCAGTACGATCTTGCCGCGTTCCACGGTCAACGGGCAGGAGCCGTAGCCGTCATAGATGGCACGACCGCGCGCGGTCGGCTTCCCCATGTCGGCCAGCAGGTTCTCCGCCACGACAGGCGCCTGTTTTCTGGCGGCGGCGGCGGTTTTTGCGTTGGGTGCGCTCATGACATCGCCGAGGCTGTAGATGTTGTTGTATTTCGTATGTCTCAGGGTGGACTGATCGACCGATACCCAGCCGCTGTCCGCTGCGAGGCTGCTGGCCCGGATGAAGTCGGGGGCGGTCTGCGGAGGCACGACGTGGATCATGTCGAAACGGCGCTCGACGATCTTGCTGGCGCCGTTGGCGTCGGTTGTCTTGAACCAGGCTCGCTTCGCAGGTCCGTCGATCTTCACCAGGTTGTGCCCGAAGGAAAGTTCGATGCCGTATTTGCGGACATATTCCATGAGCGGCGGGACATAGTCGGCGACGCCGAAGAGGACAGGTCCCGCATTCAGGAACTCCACTCGGGCGTTCTTGAGAACGCCGCGCTCCCGCCAGGCGTCACATGACAAGTACATCGCCTTCTGCGGCGCGCCCGCGCATTTGATCGGCATCGGTGGCTGCGTGAAAAGGGCGGTCCCTCTGCTGAATTCATTGACGAGCTTCGCGGTGTAGGGCGCCAGGTCGTAGCGGTAGTTCGAGGTGACGCCATTCTTACCGAGGGTTTCCGAGAGGCCCTCGACAGCGTTCCAGTCCAGTTTCAGGCCGGGCGCGACGACAAGCCACTGATATTTGAGGACGCGACACCCTTCGAGGACGATGGCGTTGTTGTCAGGGTCGAATGCGACAACCCCGGCCTTGATGCGTTTTGCGCCGGTGGGAACAAGGGAATCCAGTTCCTTGCGGGTCTGCTCCGGCGCAAATATGCCGGCGCCGACCAACGTCCAGCCCGGCTGGTAATAGTGCACGTCGGCAGGGTCGACCAGAACGATATCGAGGTCCTGCTCGCGGGCCAGCATGCTGGCTGCGACCGCAATCCCGGCGGCACCGCCGCCGATGATGACGACCTGATGCGTTTCGTCCTGAATGTTACCGGGCGTCCTGCCTCCGTTGGCCAGCCGCGCTGCGACCGGCGACAGATCGTAGCCGACCGCCTTGCCGGCGGCGAGAATGACCGGAACGGATTTGCTCGATGCCTGCGAGAGTGCCCACAGCGTGATGGTGCGCGTGCCCGTGCGGCAATAGCCGAGGGCCGGGGCCGGGAGTTTGTCCAGGGCCGATGCGAAAGCCTGAACGTCGTCGTCGGTAATCCTCCCCGGAGAAACCGGCAAATAGTGGGCTTCGATGCCGGCCTTGTCTGCCGCAGCGCGTATCTCGGCGAAAGTCGGCTGATCGTCGCCTTCGCCGTCGGGGCGGTTGACCATGATGGCCTTGAAGCCCGCGTCTGCGACGCCTTTGATGTCGTCGAGAGACAGCTGCCCGGAGACTGACAGTCGTTCGCTGACTTTCTTCACGTCCATAGTCCTGCTCCATAACGCGATGATGCTTCGGGCGGTCAGCCTCGGCAATGATGATACGGCTGTTCAGCCTGAACAATACGGCTCAGCGCCGGCGCGATTGCGATCGTCCGTGCGCTGCGAACGGACGGTCCATGGCCCGGGTTCATGGCGCGGCATCCGGCAGACCGTTGGCGCGGCGGCACGCAACCAGCGTGTTGGCCAGCAGGCAGGCGATGGTCATCGGTCCGACGCCTCCCGGGACAGGCGTGATGGCGCCGGCGACCTCGATGGCCGTATCGAAGTCCACATCGCCGACAAGGCGACTTTTGGCGCCGTCGCTGACCCTGTTGATTCCCACGTCGATCACCGTGGCGCCGGGCTTGATCCAGTCGCCGGGGATCATGCGTGGACGGCCGACGGCAGCGACCAGGATATCGGCGCCCCCACAGACGTCTCGCAGATTTTTCGTCCGGCTATGCGCGATGGTGACAGTTGCATTGTCGCTGAGCAGCAGCTGAGCCATCGGCTTCCCGACGATATTGCTGCGGCCCACGATCACGGCGTGCAGTCCCGACAGGTCGCCGAGCTGGTGGCGCAGCAACATCAGGCAACCCAATGGGGTGCATGCGACCAGGGATGTCTGGCCTGTCGCCAGTCGCCCGACGTTCTGCACGGTGAACCCGTCGACGTCCTTGATCGGCTCGATGGCGTTGATGACCAGATCGGCATCGAGATGACGGGGGAGAGGCAACTGCACCAGGATTCCATGAACGCCGGGGTCTGCATTCAGCTGCCCGATCAATGTCATTAACTGGTCCTGGGTGGTGTCGGCCGGCAGCCTGTGCTCGAACGACATCATGCCGGCCTCGACCGTCTGGGCTCCCTTGTTGCGCACATAGACCTGACTTGCCGGATCATCTCCCACCAGAACCACCGCAAGCCCCGGCGTGATGCCGTGCTCTGTCTTCAATTCGACGACGTTTTTGGCGATTTGCTGCCGCAGGTCCGCGGCGAAGCTCTTCCCGTCAATCACTCTTGCAGGCATCTATTCCCCGGCTCGATGTTCGAAAATAGACAGGTTCTGGAAGACAGGACGTCCCCTCTTACCTGACGAAAGCTTGGCCCGTTGTCCGGCGTCCATCGCATGGCGGCTCCGAGCGGGACAGCCATGATAGGGTTGCTGCACGATGAGCCACATGGTGGGCCAGACGCGTGAATAATGTTGAAAATCATTTTTGTCTATCTAGTGATCGGTAGTTTATAATTTTGGTTGACGAGCGTCAATCGGCGCACTGTTCCCAACAAGCCTCCATGAACATCGCCGCCGCCATATCCCGCTTCGACGAGAGGCTCGACCGCGGGGGATCCATGCGAGGGCATGGCGCGTCGCCCAGTTTGGATTAACCCGGGATCAAGCCGCATGATGGCGAGTTATCGCGCGATGCAGGTGACAGAGCCGGGGCGACTGAAACATGTCGTGTGTCCTGCTTCCCGCCCACAGGCCGGGCAGGTGCTGATCGCGGTCGAAGCCTGCGGCATCTAAGGCGTAGATGTCGGCGACATCGAGGGCAGAGATTCTGCGCTGCAGCCGCCCCGCGTGCCGGGACATGGGGTCGTCGGACGGGTCGTTGCCGGCAGCGAAGCAAGCCCTCGCGACGCCGGATATCTGGCGGGCGCGGTCGAGGCGTCCCGACGCGCGGTGCAGACAGTGACGAAACGGCTGCTGCCCGCCCGTGTCGATCGGGATGCAGACCACCAGGCGGCCGTGATGCGTCCGTCTTGAACGCGGATGGATGCGCCGCAACGTTGCCCCGCTCTATGTCCGGTAAGACAAGCTGGACGCGGACGATCCTTACACCAGTCCGCGCCGCACGGCCTCGACGGCGGCTTCGGCGCGCGAGGAGATGTTGAGCTTGCGATAGACCGTCTTGACGTAGCCCGCGACGGTGTGCGGCGTCAGCCCCAG
>JAFKES010000199.1 GCA_017308495.1 Afipia sp. | reverse complement strand
CGGCGCTGAAGCTGAAGGCCGACCAGATGAAATACTGGCCCGCGGTCGCCAGTGCGCTGCGTGCGCTGGCGCGCGAGCCGGAAGTGAACGAAGCCGCTGTGCGCCGCTTCGCGCCGGCTGCGTCCGCGCTGTTCGCGAGCCTCGACGAGGACCAGAAGCGCACCGCGATGAGCCTTGTGCAACAGGCCGGCTTGCAGCAGTACGCCGCGCTGTTCTGAGACGTCGCCTGTGACTGCGCAACGGCGCTTCGCCCCGCGCGAGGCGCCGTTTATCGTTAACCCTTTCCGACTAACCTGCGCGCCGTTGCGGCGGCAACAATCCCGGCCTCCGATGATGCGGCGCGCCGGGAATCGTGGCCGAAATGGGGCCGTCTCATTCAGTTCCCGTTCAACGCCGCTGTGCAACTTTTCCCGTCACCATCGGTTATACGCCGACGCGTGACGCCATCTTGAGAGGTGAAGCCATGAAGAAGATCGTTCTGGCGGCTGCCGCTGCCGCCACTCTCGCAGCGAGCGCCATCGCTGCCCCGGCCCATGCGGGCGACGGCGGAGCCGTCGCGGCCGGCGTTCTCGGTGGTCTGGCCGCCGGCGCCATCATCGGTGGCGCCGTGGCTTCCGCGCCGCCGCCGGCCTACTACGGGCCCGGCCCGGCTTATTACGGACCCGGTCCGGCCTATGTGGCGGGCCCGCCCTGCTTCTGGCGCCGTGAGCGCTTCTGGGACGGTTACGGCTGGCGCGTCCGCCGTATTCAGGTCTGCCAATAAGCCACGCCGACCGAGTCGCATTTGACGGCTCGCGAAATTTGACCAGTCTCCCCCGAAGACTTGACCGCCCCGGATGGCCCGTGCCGCCCGGGGCTTTTTTTTCGCGGCCTATCGTCCCGCCTGCATGGCGCGCAGCACATCCGCGCTCGGCCAGCAATCGACCTTGAGGCCGGCTCGTTTCTGATAGGTCCCGAGCGCCGCGCGGGTCTGCATCCCCGCCTTGCCGTCAAGTTTCGAACCGTAGAGCCCGAGCCGCGTCAGGTTCTTCTGCATCGCCTCGACATCGGCGCTGCGCAACTGGGTCGTCGCCGTCCACGGCGTCGCGAATGCGCCGCCGCCGGCGATCCGATCGGCGAGCTGTCCGACGAACAGCACGTAGAGATCGGAAAAATTGTATTCCTTGATGACGAAGTAGTTCTTGGTGGTCAGAAACGCCGGACCGTAGATTCCCTCGGGCTGCAGCAGCGACGCGTCCTGCGCCTGCTCGGCAGTGGTGAACCGCTGCCTGCGCACCGGCTGGAAACCTTCGCGCATCCACGCCGAGATCGGCTTCGTCACCTCCGGCACACCCTGGGTGCAATCGGCGCCCGCCGGCGCGTTCACCTCATAAGCCCAGCGCAAGCCCGGCTGCCAGCCCTTGTTGTGCAGCTGCCGCGCCGCCGAGGCCAGCGCATCGGGGACCGAGTGCCAGATATCGACACGGCCGTCGCCGTCGAAATCGACGCCGTGCTTGGCCAGTTCCGACGGCAAGAACTGGGTCAGCCCGGTCGCGCCGCCCCACGAGGTGCGCAGATCCTTGCGGGTGACGTCGCCGTTCTGGATCAATTGCAGGGCCGCGATGAACTCGCCGCGATACTGGTCCTTGCGGCGGCCGACATAGGCCTGGGTCGCCAGCACCCGCAGCCCGTCATAGGGCAGGGCGTAGCGTCCATAATCGGTCTCGCGGCCCCAGATCGCCAGCACCACCGGGCCCGGCACGCCGAAGCGCTGCTCGATCGCCTTCAGCGTCGCCGCGTGCTGCGCCATCAACCGCCGGCCCTCGGCGGTGAGCCGCGCCAGCGACGCCTCTTTCAGATAGTCTGCCGGCACCTGCACGAATTCCGCCTGCGCCGGCGCGCCGGTGGACGGCCGCCCCGGCAGCAGCAGATCCGGCAGCTTGTAGTCGGGCGTAAGACCGCGAGTCTCCCGCTCGAACACCGCGCGCGAGACGCCCGCCGCTTCCGCCTCCGGCCACAGCGAGGCGATGAAGCGGTCGAAGCCCGCATCGGCCGCATGCGAAGGACTTGCCGTCAGGATCAACGTCATTGCGAGGAGCGCAGCGACGAAGCAACCCATCTTCCGCTTGATGAGCCTTCCGTCTGGATTGCTTCGCTTCGCGCGCAATGACGTTACCTTCCAGGCTGTTGCGTCAGTGCTTGTCGTGCCCATGGTGCGCGTCCTCGTCCCCGTGAGGGAACACTGGGCCGTTGGAGATACGGTCGACATAGGCGATGCCCATGGCCGAGAAGATGAAGACCACATGGATGATGGTTTGCCACATCACGCCGGTCTCGGTGAAATTGGTGGTGCGGCCGCCGACGCCGCCGAGGTTGCCAGCCTCGATGAAGGTGCGCAGCAGATGGATCGAGGAGATGCCGATGATGGCCATGGCGAGCTTGATCTTGAGCACGCTGGCGTTGACGTGGCTGAGCCATTCCGGCTCGTCGGGATGGCCTTCGAGATTGAGCCGCGACACGAAGGTCTCGTAGCCGCCGACGATCACCATCACCAGAAGATTGGAGATCATCACCACGTCGATCAGGCCTAGCACCACCAGCATGATCTGCTGCTCGGAGAAATCGAACGAGTGCTGGATCAGGTGCCACAGCTCTTTCAGGAACAGGATGACATAAACGCCCTGCGCGATGATCAGCCCAACATACAGCGGCAATTGCAGCCAGCGCGATCCGAAGATCAGCATCGGGATCGGGCGGAGCGCGATCGCGGACCGGCGCGGCAAGGGGGTCTCGGGTGTCAGGGACATCGGCGAAGCGGCTCCGTGGGACAGGGCGAAGGTACTCAGCTAGGGAGCATGTCCGATTCTGTCGAGACGCGCCGCAGCGGCGATTCACCGCAGTGCAAAAGACGGATCTGTCATGGCTCCGACACGTTGCATGGCGGGCGCGCGGTCCGGCTACTTCACCACCAGGAGAAACAGCCGGGGGAAGCACAGCAGCACCTTGCCGTCGGCCTGCGGCGGGTAGCTCGCGGCGATACGGGTCTTGTAGGCTTCGAGGAACTCCTTGCGCTCGGGCGCATCCAGCGGATCGAGGAAAGGGCGCAGCCCGGTGCCCTTGACCCACTCCACAATGGCGCCGGCGTCGTCCAGCACATGGTTGTAGATGGTGTGCCAGATATCGAGGCGCTGGCACAGCGGGCGCAGCGCGTCGTAATAGGCGCCGGGTTTCGGCAGTTCGCCGCGCGCGTCCAGCACATGGGCCAGCCGCTCCTGAAACTGGGGCAGTTGCGCCACCTCGCGCATCATCACATGCGAGGGCTCGTTCATGTTGTCCGGCATCTGCACCGCGAGCACGCCACCCGTCGGCAGCGCCGCCGTCAGCCGCTTGAGCTGGTTGAGATGATCCGGCACCCACTGAAAGATGGCATTGGCGAACACCACGTCGGTGCCCACTGGCGGGGCCCAGTGCGAAACGTTGGCCTCGATGAAGGTCGCCTGCGGCAGCCGCTCGCGGGCCTGCCGCAGCATGTCCGCCGAGGTGTCGATGCCGGTGATGCGCGCCTGCGGCCAGCGCCGCGCCAGCAGCTCGGTGGAATTGCCCGGGCCGCAACCGATATCGACCACGCCCCGCGCCTCGGTGACCGGAATCTGGGCCAGCAGATCGCGCGCAGCCCGCGTCCGTTCATCCTCGAATTTGAGGTATTGCTGTGCATCCCAATCGGCCATCGCCAACTCCACGCTGTCGGGGGCGTCTTTAATACGTCACCCGCCACGCGATGGCCAGATTGGGATTTTCAGCCGGGAACCTCAGCAGCCGTTGGCCGCATCCGCGAGCTTCTGCCGCGCCGCCTCGCCCGCGACCATGGCACCCGCACCCATCGCCGCGCCGGCGACACTGGAGGCCACGCTGCCGCCAAAGGGAATGAACGAGGCGGCCTGCGACAGGGCCATCGATCCCGCCGCGAGATTGTTGGCCGACTGCTGCGCGTTCGCCACCGATTCATGGCAGCGCCTCGCACGCTCGAGCGCCTGACGTTGCGGCCCCGCCGCGCCACGCCCGGCGCGGGCCTTCTCCGCGGCCACTCCTTGCGCCCTGCGCACAGGCGGGGCCTTGACAGTCGTCTTCGCCGACGCACCGACATCGTCGGCGTAACCCGACAGCACCGATCCCGGCGTCAGCAGCAGAAGGGCGAGTGCGAAAGCAGTGAAACGAAGGATCATGATCTCTCCTCTTGTTGGATCGATCGCTCCTTAACGGCGAGCGAAACACAAATCACGCCGGATCGCTTGCAATTTTGCCGGCATCGCGCGTGGCGACGGTCCCGCGAATCCATGCACGCGATGCGGCCATGCACGCTCGGATATTGAAAACCGCGCGCGCCTCCTGCGCGTCAACTGTGCCGCAATTCCTCAGCGCTGCGCGCCGGAGCCAGAGGACATTTACGCGCCCTCGTCCGGATCGCGAATGCGCGACCGCTTCTTTTTCGATTTGATGCGCGTGCTTCGCGCGAAGCGGCGTCGCTTCGCACGACAAGCACATCAGCCGACCATCACCGACGGGCAAGATGCAGGCAGATCGGCCAGAATCCAGATCATCCATTGCACCGGCGACGGCAGGTCAACGCCGAGGCCATCGGCCACCGAGAGTACGGAGCCAGGGGTATGCAGCAGCAAAACAAGCGAAATGACAATAAATCGCGACACCATGATCGCCCCCTTTCAGAATGATCGTGGTGTTAGCGGCAGAAGCCGCCCCGATCACGCGGGATCGCTTGCAGTTTTGTTGCTATCCCCCTCCCCGCCGGTCCAGACGAAGCCGTGCTCGCGCATGATACGGATCTTGGCGCGCAGATATTCGTGGCCGATGGCTTCGAGCCGCTTGGTCGGCAAGAGGAAGATGCGGCGGCGATCGTCGGGATCGGTCTGGCGCACGATCATGCCGCCCTCCTCCATGTCGCCGACATGGCGCGACACCGTCGCCTCGGTCGCGAACAGATCGAAATAGGTCGCAAGCTCCTTGTGGGTGATGGGGCGGCCGGCGAGCCAGCGATGCGCGACGATGGTGAAGATCATGTCGGCTTCGAACACGCTGCGCCACGGCCGGTTCAGCACCCCGGAGGCAACCACGGTGCGGCGGAAATCGGCGCGCCACTGCACATAGGCGACATCGATGGCGAGCGCGGCCCGCTGTTCCGCGTCGAGCGTGCTGCTCGTCGGTTCAAGCGGGACCGGCGGCGTCGCGCCGATCTCCTGCGGTGTCAGTGTTTTGGTCTTGTTCTCGCCCGGCATTCGCCCGTCATCCCAGTCGTGAGCCCTGGAGCGGATGAAACCATGCCGGTCCCGGTTGCGGAAGCCCGCTGTGGACGCGTCGGTGTCGCGGACAGAAATTCTACCGCGCCAAAATCGCCCCCACCCTAAACCTCCCTGCAAGCGGGGAAGAGAATGAAAGGGGCTCTGGTTTGCTTCGCGAAGCCTGGCATCGGGCAGCGCTTCGCGCCAACCCGTTCGCCCGTAATGAAAATTACCGCGTCAGCTTCTTGTACTTCACGCGGTGCGGGATCACCGAATCCTGACCGAGACGGCGCATCTTGTCCTTCTCGTAATCCTGGAAATTGCCCTCGAACCATTCGACATGGCTGTCGCCCTCGAAGGCCAGGATGTGGGTGGCGATGCGGTCGAGGAACCAGCGGTCGTGGCTGATGATGACGGCGCAGCCGGCGAAATCCTCCAGCGCCTCTTCCAGCGCGCGCAGCGTATCGACGTCGAGGTCGTTGGTCGGCTCGTCGAGCAGCAGCACGTTGGCGCCTGACTTGAGCATCTTGGCGAGATGCACGCGGTTGCGCTCGCCGCCCGACAGCGCGCCGACCTTCTTCTGCTGGTCGGCCCCCTTGAAGTTGAACGCCGAGCAGTAGCCGCGCGAATTCACTTCCTTCTTGCCGAGCAGGATCAGGTCGTTGCCGCCGGAGATTTCCTCCCACACGGTCTTCTTGCCGTCGAGCGCGTCGCGCGACTGATCGACATAGCCGAGATGCACGGTCTCACCGACGGTGATGGTGCCGGCGTCGGGCTTCTCCTGCCCGGTGATCATGCGGAACAGCGTGGTCTTGCCGGCGCCGTTGGGGCCGATGACACCGACGATGCCGCCCGGCGGCAGCTTGAAGGTCAGATCGTCGATCAAAAGGCGGTCGCCGAAGCCCTTCGACAGGCCCTCGAAGTCCACCACATTGGTGCCGAGCCGTTCGGCGACGGGAATGATGATCTGCGCGGTCTGGGTCTGCTTCTCGCTGGCCTTGGCGAGCAGGTCCTCGTAGCGCTGATAGCGCGCCTTGGACTTGGCCTGTCGGGCCTTCGGCGACGACGCGATCCATTCCTGCTCGCGTTCAAGCGTTTTCTGGTGAGCCGCGTCTTCGCGTCCCTCCTGCTGAAGGCGCTTCTGCTTCTGGACCAGCCACGACGAATAGTTGCCCTCGTAGGGGATGCCGCGGCCGCGGTCGAGCTCGAGGATCCAGCTCGTGACGTTGTCGAGGAAGTAACGGTCGTGGGTGACGATCAGGATCGCGCCCGGATAGTTGCGCAGATGGCTCTCCAGCCACGACACGCTCTCGGCGTCGAGATGGTTGGTCGGCTCGTCGAGCAGCAGCAGGTCGGGCTGGTCGAGCAGCAGCTTGCACAACGCGACGCGGCGGCGCTCGCCGCCCGACAGCTTGGTGACGTCGGCGTCGTCCGGCGGACAGCGCAGCGCGTCCATCGCCTGATCGACCTTGCTGTCGAGATCCCACAGGCCCTGGGCCTCGATCTCGTCCTGCAGCTTGGTCATCTCGTCGGCGGTCTCGTCGGAATAGTTCACCGCCAGTTCGTTGTAACGGTCGAGGATCGCCTTCTGCTTGGCGACGCCTTCCATGACGTTCTCGCGCACGCTCTTGGCGGCATCGAGCTGCGGCTCCTGTTCGAGATAGCCGACCCGCGCGCCCTCGGCGACCCAGGCCTCGCCGCTGTAGTCCTTGTCGAGGCCCGCCATGATCTTGAGCAGCGTCGACTTGCCCGAGCCGTTGACGCCGAGCACGCCGATCTTGGCGTCGGGGTAAAACGACAGATGGATGTTGTCGAGCACCTTGCGGTTCGGCGGATAGGTCTTGGACAGACCCTGCATGAAGTAGACGAACTGGCGAGCCATATTTCGAAGGGCCTCGGTGATCTGTCAGAATGGAAGATTCTGGGGGAAATTTTGCTGCCGCTGATGTAGCGGCGGCGACCGCAAAGGGCAACCGCCGCTCACCATTCGGCAACCATAACGGCGGGATTTTCCGCGGTGTGACCGGCAAACACCGCTTTTTAATCGAATTGGCTCAAAGCTGCCGCTTTCACGAACCATCACAGCCGACGTCGCGACCAACCCTCGACACGCCGAATTCAATCGCAGAGCGGAAGCCGCGCGCAAAACCCAATCGAGCAGAAGCCATGACGACCGAGAGCCGCTTCATCGCCCCCCATCTGGCCGGTCCCCTGCACCGTCCCGCCGCCGACACCGGGCTGATGGCGGAGATCGCCGAGTTCTGGCGAACCTTCATCAAGGCCGCATTCGACCCCTATCATCCGGAACGCCACTACATGCGCGGCCCCGGACCGGCCTGCGCCGCCCGGGGCGAGCCGCCGGCGCGCTGATCCGCCGCGGCCGCACACAGACCCGAACAAGCGGGGCCCGAACAAGCGGGTCCCATCAACGGCCTGATTGCCTGATTTTCCACCATAAATCGCCAGATATGCGACATTTTTACGCAGGTGCGACAATCCGTCCATCCGCCATCGCCCGTTGACGCCCATTTATCAGGCACCTACCACCACCTCGCGCGCCGGGCGCAAACGTCAGCATCCCACCGCCACCCGGGGACATTCCCCGCCGGGCGGCCGTGTGTTGTCGTGTCTGAAATCACAGGTGAAGGATTCAATGCTCGACGAAAAGCTTCAGCCCATTTTCGCAGATGTCCTGCGCCGCAATCCCGGCGAGGAAGAGTTTCATCAGGCCGTGCGCGAGGTGCTCGACAGTCTCGGGGCCGTCATCGCCAAGCACCCCCATTACGCCGAGAACGCCCTGATCGAACGGATCTGCGAGCCCGAGCGGCAGATCATTTTCCGGGTGCCCTGGGTGGACGACCACGGCAAAGTGCACATCAATCGCGGCTTCCGCGTCCAGTTCAATTCGGCGCTCGGCCCTTACAAAGGCGGCCTCCGGTTCCATCCCACCGTCTATCTCGGCACCATCAAGTTCCTCGGCTTCGAGCAGACCTTCAAGAATGCGCTGACCGGCATGCCGATCGGCGGCGGCAAGGGCGGCTCGGACTTCGATCCGAAGGGTCGCTCCGATGCCGAGATCATGCGCTTCTGCCAGTCGTTCATGACCGAGCTGTATCGCCATCTCGGCGAATATACCGACGTTCCGGCGGGCGATATCGGCGTCGGTGGACGCGAGATCGGCTACATGTTCGGCCAGTACAAGCGCATCACCAACCGCTATGAATCCGGCGTTCTCACCGGCAAGGGCCTTGCCTGGGGCGGCTCACAGGTGCGCACCGAAGCCACCGGCTACGGCGCGACCTATTTCGTCGAGCGCATGTTGCAAACTCGCAAGCAGGGCTTCGACGGCAAGAAGGTGATCGTGTCCGGCGCCGGCAACGTCGCCATCTACACCATCGAGAAGGTCACCGAGCTCGGCGGTCGAGTCATCGCCTGCTCCGACTCGAGCGGCTATGTGGTGGACGAGGCCGGCATCGATCTCGCGCTACTCAAGGAGATCAAGGAGCAGCGGCGCGGCCGCATCGCCGATTACGCCAAGGCCCGCGGCAACGCGGCGAAGTTCGTGCCGGAAGGGCGGATCTGGGACGTCCCGGCGGAGGTCGCCATGCCCTCGGCCACCCAGAACGAACTGAACGGCCAGGACGCCCGGACCCTGGTGAAGAACGGCCTGATCGCAATCGGCGAAGGCGCCAACATGCCCTCGACCCCGGAGGCGGTGCAAACCTTCCTCAAGGCCGGCGTGCTGTTCGCGCCGGGCAAGGCGGCCAATGCCGGCGGCGTCGCCACCAGCGCGCTGGAGATGCAGCAGAACGCCTCGCGCGATTCGTGGACGTTCGAAGCCACCGAGGAGCGGCTCGCCACCATCATGCACAACATCCACGACCGCTGCGCGGAGATGGCCGACACCTACGGCTCGCCGGGCAACTACGTGCTCGGCGCCAATGTCGCGGGCTTCATCCGCGTCGCCGAGGCCATGCGCGCGCTCGGCATCGTGTAACGGCCCGTCATCGTCCGACCATCAAGCGCCCCGGCCAACCGGGGCGCTTTTTTGTTTCGCGTGGTATAATCCGCGCGATGTCTCTTCACGTCATTGCGATCGCAAGCGAACCAATCCAGCTTGTTACATCCTGATGGAAATGGATTGCTTCGTCGGCTTCGCCTCCTCGCATGACGTTGCCGGCAGATCAAAACGGACACCCAAAATGCCCCTGCGCGTCGCCATTCTCGACGACTATCAGAACGTGGCGCTCCAGCTCGCCGACTGGCCGACGCTGCAAGACCGCATCGACATCACCGTGTTCGATAAGCCGTTCGCCGCGGCAGCCGATGCGGTCGCGGCGCTCAAGGACTTTGACATCGTCTGCGCCATGCGCGAGCGCACGCCGTTCCAGCGCGAGACGCTGGACGGTCTGCCGAAGCTGAAACTGCTCATCACATCCGGCCTGCGCAACGCGGCCTTCGACATGGCGACGCTGAAGGAGCGCGGCGTCACCGTGTGCGGCACCGGCGGCTTCGGCAACGCCACCGCGGCCCTCGCCATCGGCCTGATCCTCGAGCTGACGCGCAAGATCGGCATCGAGAACGCGCGGATGCATGCGGGTGAACCCTGGCAGATCACCATGGGCGAGGAGATCGAGGGCAAGACGCTCGGCGTCGTCGGCCTCGGCAAGCTCGGAACGAAGGTCGCGAACATCGCGAGGACGCTCGGCATGAACGTCATCGCCTGGAGCCAGAACCTGACGCCGGAGGCCTGCGCCGCCGCCGGCGTCGGCTACGCCACCAAGGA
The DNA here is from genome assembly GCA_017308495.1 of Afipia sp. Classification (GTDB taxonomy): domain Bacteria; phylum Pseudomonadota; class Alphaproteobacteria; order Rhizobiales; family Xanthobacteraceae; genus Afipia. The sequence continues at coordinate 71 of JAFKES010000199.1, read as the reverse complement.
CGAGCTGTTCGCCACCGCCGACATCGTTAGCATCCATGTGGTGCTGAGCAAGCGCACGCGCGGGCTGATCA
>JAFKES010000198.1 GCA_017308495.1 Afipia sp. | reverse complement strand
CGGCGGCATGACCGACGCCGCTGGAGCAGCCGGTGATCAGGACCGGGCCGGGGCGACGGGCGTTGGACAAGGACGACATGGCGATCACCGGATGGCGCGGTTCATCAAGGGAGCTTCACCGCGGTCGCACCGTCATTGCAATCCCGCCTGCGAAGGATTAAGGTATATTTATAATGTATCTTTTAGTCCCGAGCCCCGAGCAGAGGAGGCGCGCCATGCAGATCGAAATCAACGGCGGTGAGATCCTGATCGAGGCCGACGTGCTTGCGCCGCTGCTCGATGTCGCAGCCGCGGACGTGCCCGAACTGATGCGCCGGCAAGCGATCACCAGCATCTGCGAGCGCGGCGTCGACGCCGACGACGGGCACTATCGCCTGAGCTTCTTCTACCGCAACCGCAGGGTTCGTCTCAACGTCGATCCGACAGGTGAGATTCGCAAACGCATGACGATCGATTTCGGCGAGCAGAAGCTGCCGCCCCAGTTGCACAAGCCCGGCCCTTAGAGGCCGTTTGAAAATCCGCATGCTGAGGCGACGCGCAGCCGTCTCGAAGGATCGAGGACTTTCTCCGTGAGTCTTTGAAAGCCTCGCCTTCGGGACGCCGCTTCTGACGAAACGGCTCCTCCGGGGGGAGGCTTTCGAAATTTTCAGATAGCGAAAGCGGGACAGGACGGCGCGGCATTTGATCGTCGCGGTGGCTGGCTCCCGCTCCGGTTCCCACGTATAACGAAACACCGGCGCCGAGCAGCGCGCAGGGCCATGACGAGCGGGGAACCGGATGAGCGATTCGACGGCGGACGCCGGCCACATTACCGCGGCGACGCACGGCGATCGCACCTACCAGATCAGCACCGGATGGCGCGATCTGGCGAAGGCCGGCATGGCGCTGATGGGCGTCGCCATCGGCCTCTATCTGGTGTGGCAGACCTCTTCCAGCCTTTTCATCATCTTCGCCGGCATCCTGTTCGCCTCGTTTCTCGATGCCTGCACCCGCGCGCTGAAGCCGGTCGTGCCGGGCGGCCGGTCGCTGCGGCTGACGCTGGTGATCCTCATTTTCTGCGGCCTGATCGGCATGGGGCTGGTATGGGGCACAGGCAAGCTTCCCGAGCAGACGCGCGTGCTGATCCGGGTGATGGACGCGCAGATCGACGTGCTGCAGCAGCGGCTGGAGGCGTTCGGCGTCGATCTGTTCGGCCCCGACGGCGGACGCGATTTCTCGAAATGGTTTCCCGATCGCGGGGCGTTGTTCAGCCATGCCCAGTCGGCGCTCGGCACCGCTTCCGGCGTTCTCGGCTCGGCCCTCGTCATCCTGTTCCTCGGCATCCTGTTCGCCTTTGATCCGGGCCTCTATCGCGACGGCATCGTGCTGCTCGCCAAGCCGTCCTATCGCCCGCGCATGCGCGCCGTGCTTGACGAGATGGGCACCGTGCTGCGCAACTGGCTGGCGGGGCAGGTGATCCGCACCATCATCATGGCCGCGTGCGTGTGGGCCACGCTCTATTTCCTCGGGCTTCCGGGCGCGTTCGTGCTCGGCCTCCAGGCCGGCGTGTCGAACTTCGTCCCCTATCTCGGCCCGATCCTCGCCGGCATTCCGATCGGCCTGGTGGCGATGCCGCTCGGACTCTCCGCCCTGTTGTGGGCGGTCGGGCTGTACACCATCGTGCAGTCCGTGGAGGGCTACATCATCGGCCCGCTGATCCTGCGCCGCGCGGTGTCGCTGCCGCCGGCATGGACGCTGGTGGCGCTGGTGCTGCTCGGGGCGCTGTTCGGGATTCTCGGTGTGGCGCTGGCGCTGCCGCTCTACGCGGTGGGCCGCATCGCCGTGCTGCGGTTCTATGTCGAGGATTGTCTCGGTGACCGCCTGAACCCGACGTAAGGACGGCTCCCGGCGCGGATCACGTCGCGCCGGGAGAAGTAAGTTCGCTCAGAACGATCCGAACATCGTGCCGAGCACGATCACGGCGACGAGCGCGATGAGCGCGCCGACGATGCCGACCATGACGATGTCGCGGTAGCTTTCCTTGTGGCTGGAGCCGCACACCGCCAGCAGCGTCACCACCGCGCCGTTGTGCGGCAGGCTGTCGAGGGTGCCCGAACCGATCACCGCCACGCGATGCAGCAGCGCGGGATCGAGTCCGATGTCGGCAGCACGCGCCATGTAGGTCGCGCCCAGCGCATCGAGCGCGATGGTGAGGCCGCCCGAGGCCGAACCGGTCAGCGCCGCCAGCACGTTGGTCGCCACCGCCAGCGATACCAGCGGTCCGCCGCCGATGCCGAGCACCGCGTCGCGCACCACCGCGAAGGCCGGCATCTCCGCCACCACCGCGCCGAAGCCGACCAGGCTCGCCACGCTGATGACCGGCAGCACCGAGGCATTGGCGCCGGCATCCATGGTGGCGCGCAGGTTGGGCAGGCGCACCGAGGACACCGCGAGCACCGCGACGATGGCGCAGGCGAGGGCGGTCGCCACCGACCACACGCCGGCGACGGCGGACAGCGAGGTGCCGCCGAAACGCGCATCGGCAAGAAACTCGGTGTTGAGCCGCGGCAGGATGAACAGCGCCATGGCCAGATTGACGACGATCACCACGATCAGCGGCAACGCCGCCACGAACGGCGACGGCGGCGACGCCACCACCCCGCCCTTGCCGATTTCCGCGGTATCGAATTCGCGTGCGGCGGCTGCGCGCTCGCGCAGCTTGTCGTCGCCGGCGACGCTCGCGGCGGCCATCGGCGCGCCGTCGCCGAAGCCCTCGCCGCGGGCGAGCGCCCGCGTCTCCTGCAGCCGCAGCCACCACAGGCCGAAGCCGAGCATGATCAGGGACGCGATGATGCCGAGGCCGGGCGCGGCGAACGGCGTGGTGCCGAAGAACGGCATCGGAATGGCGTTCTGGATCGACGGCGTGCCGGGCAGCGCCGACATGGTGAAGGTGGAGGTGCCGAGCACGATGGCGGCCGGCATCAGTCGCCGCGGAATGCCGGCGGACTGGAACAGTTGTTGCGCCATCGGCGCCAGCACGAAGAAGGCGACGAACAGGCTGACGCCGCCATAGGTGACCAGCGCGCCCGCGAGCACCACCGCGAGCACCGCGCGCTTCGGGCCGAGCTTCTCGGTCATGTAGGACGCGATGGAGGCGACCGAGCCGCTGTCCTCCATCAGCTTGCCGAACAGCGCGCCGAGCAGGAACAGCGGGAAGAACTGGGCGAAGAAGCCGGCCGCGCTGCCCATGAAGGTCAGGGTCCAGTGCGCCAGCAATGGCTCGCGCGAGAACAGCGCCGCCACCGCCGCCGCGATCGGCGCGAGCAGCAGCACGCTCCAGCCGCGAAAGGCGAAGGCGATCAGAAGGCCGAGGCCGACGAGAATTCCGAGAAGACCGAGCAGCGTCATCCCTCAGCACTCCGCCAGCAGGACATCGAGATCGGAGGTGGAGCGCACGCCGAGGTCCGCGGCATGGGCGGCGAGGAAGGCGTCGGCGCTGCGGCGTCCCTCCTCCTTGAGCATGGAGATGAAATCCCACTCGGCGTTGAGCTTGGAGGATGCGCCGAACTCGCTGAGCTTGGTGGTCCAGATGCTGTGGGTCAGCATGTCGGCCCAGCGCGCGCCCTCGCCCTGTCCGGGATCGGCGACCTGGCGCAGCAGGGCGATCATGCGCAGTTCCTTCATCAGTGGCGAGTTGAACGAGATCTCGTTGAGGCGATTGAGAATCTCGCCGGCGGTGCGCGGCAGTTCGACGCGCTCGCGCGGGTTGATCTGCACCAGCAGGACGTCCCTGGCGTCGCTTTCGCGCACCAGCGGTGTGATGGTCGGATTGCCGGTGAAGCCGCCGTCCCAGTAGTATTCGCCGTCGATCTCGATGGCCTGGAACATGGTCGGCAGGCAGGCCGAGGCCAGCAGCACGTCGGCGGTGATCTCTTTGTTGCGGAAGATGCGGCCGCGGCCGGTGCGCACGTTGGTCGCGGTGATGAACACCTTGACCGGCGAATTGGCGATGCCGTCGAAATCGACGCTGCTCGCCAGGATGCGGTTCAGGGGATTGAGACCCAGCGGATTGACGTCATAGGGCGACAGCATCCGGGTCATCAGGTCCATCGCCATGTAGGCGGGGGAGGTGTCGAGGGTCCAGCGGCCGAGCATGCGGTCCATCGGCGAGCGCTGCAGCGGGCTGAACATCGCCGCGCGCGACACCTTGCGCCAGTATTCGTCGAGCGCCTGCCGCGCACCGGCGGCGCCGTTGCGGGTCCAGCCGTCCGCCAGCACCGCGGCGTTCATGGCCCCCGCGGAAGTGCCCGACACCGCCTCGACCGTCAGCCACGGTTCTTCCAGCAACCGGTCCAGAACGCCCCAGGTGTAGGCGCCGTGCGAGCCGCCGCCCTGAAGCGCAAGATCGATATGGACCGGTTCACGCGCCGTCCGTTCTGTCGAGGATGCCATCTGAACTCTCCAAGATAGTGATCGGTTCACGCGGTGCCGGCTCATGAAGCAACGCGAAAACCCTTACGTTGTGCTGCGAAAGGTCGCGCGGCCTGCGCCATCGCGGGCCAAGGCGGTCGAAAGCACGGTCGAACCCGCAGGAGCCGCTGCGCGCCCCTGTTCTGACTCCGAAGTCCGCGTTATGTCGCAGTGTGCGTCATGGCGATCTGCGGATTCGCCTAGGGCGCGTTGGCGCTCTCATAGGATTTGCGCAGCAGTGCGAACAGGCTGCCACCGGTCACGGCGCCGAGCACGTAAACCACACCGACCTGCAGGGCGAGCGGGATGCGCACTTGCATGCCGAGGAACGACATCGTCACGATTTCGAAATTCTGCAACGCGAAGATCAGTGTGACGAGCGCGAACACCGCGATAATGGCCAAATACATCCAGCGCATGGAAACTCCTTGAATGCGTCGATTGGTGATAAAAATCGGCGCGCTGGCGCGGAGCGCATCGCCCCACGCCAGCGCGGAACGTTGCCTAGCGGCTGCGCTTGAGGCCGAAGCCGAGTCCGATCCAGCCGACGCCGGCCATGACCAGATCGACGCCGAGGAACAGGCCGAGAATGTAAAGGCTGGACACCGGCCAGCGCGCCAGGATCATGACGCCGAGCGCGAGCGTGATCAGGCCGGACAGCAGCACCCAGACCCAGGGTGTTTCCCGCTTCATGCTGAAGGCGAGAATGATGCGCATGATGCCCGACGCCACCAGCGATGCGCCGAGGATCAGCGTGAGCAGCGCCGCTGTCAGCAGCGGATTTTCAAACGCGACGAAGCCGGCGACGATGTAGAGCACGCCGAGCAGCATCCACAGCAGGAATTTACCCCAGCCCTTGAGCTGGAATGCGTTGATCACTTCGGCGACGCCGACCACGATCATCATCACGCCGACGAAATAGACGCTGACCACGGTGGCCATCGCCACGCTGCCCAATGCGATCAGGCCGGCGATGAGGTAGACCACGCCGAGCGCGACGATCCAGCCCCATTTGGCGCGCAGCGGCGCGAGCCCGGCCTCTCGCCCGAAGGGATCACCTGCATTGATCGAATTGGACGCATTGGTCATCGCGACATCCTCCAATGAAAACCGGCTCATGTTACCGCCGGGTGCGGGTAACACAAGCCGTCCTGAAACCCGCCATTTCGCAATAAGTTATTCTGAAGCCAGTCGTTTCGACTCTCCGTCCAGGCGCAGGCGCGCGCCATGCCCGAATTGTCCGTCCGGATCGCCCGCGGCAGCAGCACCTTGACCTTGGTCGGCACCGGCCGTTGTGGCGGCTTTGGATCATGGCGGGCGCGCGATGGCAAGTTAACGTTCCGTGACCGGCCCGCCATTGCCGCGCTGTCATGCTCCCGGAGACGATGCCCCCGGAGACGATGGCGGATCGCCGGCGATGTCGATGCGCTCGGGCGCGCGCAGGAGGAGCCGGCCGCCGGGCCCGGCCGCCAGGGTCAGGATGTGAAAATGCGTCGGCTCGAAATCGGTGGCGTCCATCACCGGCGACGGCGCCGAGACGATGGTGACCGGGCCGCAGGCGCCGATCCAGTCGATATGGCGATGGCCGTGCATGACCACGAGCCGGCCTCCGAACGGTTTCAGCATCCGCACGAACCAGCTTCCGTTGACCAGTGCGGTGCCGATCCGGTCGGCGAAGGCGACGCCCGGCATCGGATATTCCATCAGGTGGTGATGCAGGGCGACGATCCAGTGCGCCTTCGGATAGGCCGCGACCGCCGCGCCGAGACGGCGGCCCTGCTCGATCGAGATCATGCCCAGCGCGTTGGTGAACGAGAAGTTCGACTGCGCGTTCGAGTTGAGGATGACGACGCCGAGGCCGTCCTCGCTGTCGGGTGGCAACAGCATCGGAAACTGGTCGTCCAGCACCGTGCGCAGCCGCGCCGAGCGCCCCAGGCCGCCGCGATCGGCAAAGACGACGATATTGGCTTTCTCCCCGGCCAGCGCCTCGTTCAGGGTGCGCTGCGACTGCGCCGGACTGTCGCCGAGCACGCGCACGCGGTCGCCCTGGATTGCGACCATGGCTGACAGCGTGCGCATCTGGCGCAGGCGCTTGCCCGGGCTGAATGGCAGGTCGAGCCGGGCCGGATTGGCGCGATCGACGATGTTGAGATCGTGATTGCCGGGCAGGATCAGCATCCGCTCCTTGAGCGCGGGATGGCGCGCCACCGCGTCGAAAAATTCCGCCCATTCGCTGGCAAGGCCGGCATCGGTCATGTCGCCACTGATCAACACGAGATCGAGCGGATCGGCGGCATGAATCGCATCGAGCCGCGTCAGCACGCGCTCCAGCCGCTCGTTGCCGCGCGGGCCGCCGCGGCCGCTTTCGATGCGGAATCCGTAGCGCTCGCCGACAATATGGATGTCGGAGAGATGGGCGACGCGCCAGCTTCGCCCGCCCGTCGCGGGCGCGGCGAAACCGGTGAAGTCCTGCGGCTGGTCCATGGTGGCGTCGGCGAAGCCCCAGACCAGCGAGGCGACCGCGAGATAGGCGCAGACCAGCACCGTGGCGTTGGCCACGGTCGGGATCATCAGACGATATGCCGAGACCAGGTCGCCGAAATCGCCGATCCAGCGCGTGAACGGCCACACCAGCCAGGCCACCAGCACCGCGAAGGCGCACAGGATGACGCCCGCGCCGGCCGAACTGGCCGCGCGCAGGCGGCTGCGCTGCTCCACCGTCAGCCGTGCGCCGAGCGCCCGCTCCGCCAGATGGCGCAGCGCCTCGCGGTAAAGCACGTAGGCCGGCTGGATCGCCAGCGCGTTGAGCGACCAGAAATTGACTTCGGCGATCCGGAACAGCGGCCGCCAGCCGAACCAGCCGATCGCGAGCACCACGACGAGCAGCACCGCCGCGCTGATCCCGGTCAGGTACTGCACGCGCTCCGACACGGTGGCGATCCACGCCGTCATCACCAGTGGCGCGAGGCCGAGCAGGACCGCGGGCAGCAGCAGCGACACCGTCCACGCCAGCAGCAGTTTCGGCAGGCTGATTTCCACCAGCATGCCGCCGGCGATGGCGAACAGCGAACGCTCCTTGGTGGCGGAGATATCGTTCTCGACGTCGCCGCGGCGCGGATCGATCAGCAGGGGATTGCGAGCGGGCGAAGGGTTCGCCGCCGCTGGCCCGGCGTCAGGTGTCGTCACGGTGTCGCTCTCGCCTGTCATGTCGCCTCGTTCGATGCCGTGTCGCGCGCCGGGCCGGATAAAACACATGCGGGCGGCCGCAACGCAAGCGGATTGAACCGGGCCGGTCGATCACGGCGCCCCGCGCTGCCGCGGGGAGCGATGCCGGAAACAGTACGGCGACGCGCCACCGCTTGCGAGGGGAAATGTCGCGCCTGACAGCCCGGCAGTTGCGGGAGCCCGCCGCTCCGGCGTAAAACCGCGCCACGCCAGCCCCGGAACGGGGACCGGACCTGCCTCAAGCAACAAGGAACGTCGCGTGCGCACTATCGAGGACCAGAGTTTCTTGATCCTGTTGATCGCGGTGTCGGTGGCGTTCGGCTGGATTCTCCAGCCTTATTTCGGCTCCATCGTGTGGGGCATCGTCGCGGCCATCGTCTTTGCGCCGTTCTGTAACTGGCTGTCCGGCTTCCTGCGATGGCCAAGCCTTGCGCCGCTCATCACCGTCATCGTCACCATCGCCATCGTGATCGTTCCGCTGATCGTCGTCGCTGCCGCGCTGGGGCGGGAGGCCACGAATCTTTACCGCAGGATCCAGTCGGGCGAGATCGACTTCGTCGGCAACACGCAGCAGATCCTCGATGCCCTGCCGGGCTGGGCGCGGGATGTGCTCGGCTGGTTCGGGCTGACCGATCTCGACACGATGCGCGCCGCGCTGACCACGCCGCTGGTCAAGAGCAGCCAGTATCTCGCGACCCAGGCGCTGAGCTTCGGCTCCCTGACCTTCGATTTCATCATCGGTCTGTGTGTCATGCTCTATCTGCTGTTCTTCCTGTTGCAGGATGGCGATGTGCTGGCGCGACGGGTCAAGGCCGCCATCCCGCTGCAGGACGGGCGGAAGAAAGCCCTCGTCACCCGTTTCATCGCGGTCATCCGCGCCACGGTGAAGGGCGGAATCCTGGTGGCGATGGCGCAGGGCGCGCTGGGCGGGGTGGCGTTCTGGTTTCTCAGCATCCACTCCCCGGTGTTCTGGGCCGTGGTCATGGCGTTCCTGTCGCTGGTGCCGGCAGTCGGCGCCGCGCTGGTTTGGCTGCCGCTCGCGATTTATCTGCTGGCCACCGGCTCGATCGGACAGGGCATCTTCCTGATCGCCTATGGCGTACTGGTGATCGGCCTGATCGACAACATCCTGCGGCCGTTCCTGGTCGGCAAGGACACCAAGCTGCCCGACTATGTGGTGCTGATCTCGACGCTGGGCGGCATCGAGGTGTTCGGCCTGCAGGGCTTCGTGATCGGCCCGCTGATCGCAGCGATGTTCGTTGTCACCTGGGACATCTTCGCCTCATCCCGGCAGAGCGCCGTCTGAGCGGGCGCGGGCGCGGCGTCAGGGCCCGACAAACACGTCGGAGCGCTGCGACGTCAGCACCGTCTGTCCGGCCGCCGTTTCGAGATCGCATGCGGCATCCACCTGCACGAAGCGCGGATGCGGCCTGACCCGCGTCAGCCGCGCGCGCAGGCGCACCGCATCGCCGGGATGCACCGCCCGGCGAAACCGGACGGTACGGATCGCCGCCGCGTGGCCCTGCGCGCCGCCGGTGACGACATACGCCTCCTGAAGCAGCGCCGGCACAAGCGCCAGCAGCAACTGGCCGGGCACGATCGTCTTGCCTTCCGGCAGGTCACGCGCCGCGCGCGCGACATCGCTGTGAATCCAGTTGCGGTCACCGGTCAGCGCGACGAAACGGTCGATCTCGTCCTGTGTCACCGCGCGCCACCGTCCCGGTGCGAGGTCGCGGCCGACAAAAGTGGCAAGGTCGATCGCATGAACGACGCGTAGCGGCGATGTCGCCTCGTCTCCGGCGTCGCTCATTCCGGGCCGCCTTTCGTCATATCGTCACCAGCATGGCGCTGCCGAGGCCGCCGGCCGCGGCGATCGCCGCCAGTCCCAGCGCGCCCGCCGTTTCCCGCTGCATCTCATGCCACAGCCGCACCGCCAGGATCGCGCCGGATGCGCCGATCGGATGGCCGCGCGCCAGCGCGCCGCCGCCGCGATTGAGCGTCGGCGATGCGATTCCGATGCCTTCCGCGCAGGCGAGCGCCTGCGCCGCGAAGGCTTCCATGATTTCAGCGACCGCGATGGTGTCGGGAGCAATCCCTTGCCGCGCCAGCAGCGTCTTCGCCGCGGCGATGGGCGCGATCCCGGGCATCGCCGGATCGCCGCCGCAACGGGTGGCGGCCACAATTCGCAGCGGACGTGGCCCGTTGAGACGGCGCAGCATAGTTTCGGAGACCACCAGCACGGCCGCCGCCGCATCGGCTTCCACCGCGACCGTGGCGCGGGTCACCCCGAACGTTTCATCACCCGCAATCGGCGGCAAACGTGAACACAGCGCCGCGGTCAGCGCGCGAGGAAAGGCGTCGCGCGACAGCCCCGCCAGCGGCACGATCTCGCGCGGGTCCGGAGCATGATCGAGCGTCTTGCGATGGCTTTCGATCGCGAAGGCGTCCTGCCGTTCGCGCGGGATGGTGAAGGCTTGCGCCAGCGTTGCGGCAGCGGCGATCATGTCCGGATCGCGCTCCGGCCACGGCGCGAATGGCGGCCGGTCGTAGGGTTGCGGTGCTTCATCCGCATGGCGCGGCCGCCGCGCCCGCAAGGGTGACCGGCTGTAGCTTTCAACCCCGCCGGCGATAACGGCGTCAGCGCCGCCGCTGGCGATGCGGTCCGCCGCCATCATGATGGCGTCGAGGCCGCCGCAACAC
>JAFKES010000197.1 GCA_017308495.1 Afipia sp. | reverse complement strand
GTTCTCATCGAACGTCTCCATGACATGCGGACGGCGGCATCCTAGCCTGATCGCGGCAAATCGCACAACGCGGACAGCGCCCTGCAACGCGCCGGCGCGGCCGGACGACGACGGCGGCCGGGGTTACTTCTTCAACCGCTCGGCGAAGGTCTTGCCGCCCTTCATCTTGTGGGTGAGCGGCGCCTCGTTGATCTGGACCGTGACCACTTCAGCGTCGACGCCAAGATTCTTCACCAGCGCCTGGGTGATGTCGAGCATCATGCCCTTCTTCTGCTCGTCGGTGCGGCCGGCCGCCATATTCACGATAACCTCGGGCATTGCTCAGTTTCCTTCGTTTCTGTCAGTTGGTTTTTGCGGACCGCTCCTGCAGCGATCCGCGCCATCAAACAGGACGCTGCCGCCCGGAACAAGCCCGGCCGGCAATCGCCTCACCCCCATTTGACGCCGTGGCGCGCCAGCACCTCGCGGACCTTGGCCACCAGTTCGCTCTCCTTGCAGGCGAACTGCGCCTGCGCCTGCTTCTGGCGATAGTCGTCATGGTCGCCGGAGAGCGAGGCGATCTCCGCGCCGATGATCAGATCCTTGATCTGCACCTCGCCGCGCGCCTTCTCGTCGCCGCCCTGGATGACGACGCATGGCGAGTTGCGCCGGTCGGCATATTTGAACTGCACGCCGAGATTGTTCTTCGGATTGCCGAGATAGAGTTCGGCGCGGATGCCGCCATTGCGCAGCATCGCGACGAACTTCTGATATTGAGCGATCTCGTTGCGGTCCATCACCACGACCACCACGGGGCCGAACTCCGGCGTGGTATCGAGCTTGCCGAGCATCGTCAGCGCCGCTTGCAATCGCGACACACCGATGGAGAAACCGGTGGCCGGCACCGGTTCGCCGCGGAAGCGCGAGACGAGTCCGTCATAACGTCCGCCGCCACCGACCGAGCCGAACCGCACCGGGCGGCCCTTCTCGTCCTTCGTCTCCAGCAGCAGTTCGACCTCGTAGACGGGGCCTGTGTAGTATTCGAGGCCACGCACGACGGAGGGATCGATGAGAATCCGTTTGCTTCCATATTTCGCTGAGTGAGTCAGATCAGCTATCGCCTGTAGCTCTTCGATACCTTCAAGAGCCTCATCAAAGTGAGAGCGGAATACTTTGAGGGTTTCATGATTAGTGAAAGCAAGATTTTCACCCTCCAACAAAGAATCTTGCTGCTCCCATGCCTCTAGCGACTTCAGATCGACTAATTGCGGTTTGGAGTTGAGCAACGTGAGAACTTGATGGATTTGATCCGCATTTAGTCCCGCGCCCTTGGTGAAGTCGCCGCTGTCATCCTTGCGGCCTTCGCCGAGCAGCAGCCGCACCCCATCCGGCCCGAACTTGTCGAGCTTGTCGATGGCGCGCAGCACGGTGAGCCTGCGGCCCGCATTCTCGTCGCCGCCGAGGCCGATGCTCTCCATCACGCCATCGAGCACCTTGCGGTTATTGACCTTCACCACGTAGCTGCCGCGCGGAATGCCGAGCGCCTCCATGGCGTCGGCGGCCATCATGCACATCTCGGCGTCGGCGGCGGGCGACGCCGAGCCCACCGTGTCGGCGTCGAACTGCATGAACTGGCGGAAGCGGCCCGGGCCCGGCTTCTCGTTGCGATAGACATAGCCGTGGCGGTAGGAGCGATAGGGCTTCGGCAGCGTGTCGAAATTCTCCGCGACATAGCGCGCCAGCGGCGCGGTGAGATCGTAGCGCAGCGAGATCCACTGCTCGTCGTCATCCTGAAACGAGAACACGCCCTCGTTGGGGCGGTCCTGATCGGGCAGGAACTTGCCGAGCGCGTCGGTGTATTCCATCGCCGGCGTCTCCACCGGCTCGAAGCCGTAGCGCTCGTAGACGGCGCGGATAGTCTCCACCATCTGGCGCGTGGCGACGATCTCGGCAGGGGTTCGGTCCACCAGCCCGCGCGGCAACCGGGCGCGGAGTTTCTGCGGTTTCTTGGGCTTTTTGTCAGTCATGGAATTCGTGTGATCCGATAAGCAAACGATCTGCTTATTATCGGAGGACGAGTTACCAGCCGCGACACCGGCGGGCAAGCCAAACGCGGCGCCGCTTTCGCTCGCCCATGCCCCGCGTATCCATCACCCGCGGGAAAGACGGATGGCCGGGTCGAGCCCGGACATGACGGGTCGTGATGCGGCAACTGCCTGCATTGCTTCTCAATTCACCAGCACCGCGCCGTCGCAGCGCACGCCGGTGACCCGGCTGTCCACCTGCCCGAGCCCGATCCCGAGCGCCTGCAGCACGGTGTTGAGCAGCGTGTCGATCGAGCCTGTCGCCCCGCCGATGATGCCCGCCACCAGCGCGCCGATGCCGGGCACCGGCAGGCCGAGCGGACCGACCTGCACGCCCAGCTGGAGATCGCCGAGCAGGCTCGCGGTCAGCGACGAGGTGAAACTGGTGGTGTTCACGGTCTTTTTGGTCTGGGCCTGGATGTCGGCGTAGCTGAACGTCACGCTGGTCGGCGCGGTATTGGCCATGGTGGCATGCGCCCGCCCGGACACCTGAATGACGCCGGCGTCGACCAGCGTCGCCGCGGGCGGATTCGGCTTGGTGGAAAAATTGGTCATCATGGCCGGCGTGACGTCGCCGATCCAGGCATCCACCAGACCCGGCGACACGCCGAGCGTCACCGACGAACTGGCGATATTGGGATAACCGCACGAGATGGCGTTGAGGGTCGCGGTGCCGGCGGCGACTTCCACATAGACCGGCAGGTTGACCACCGACACCGCGCCGGTGCCGAGCAGTTGCAGCTTCAGCAGAATCCGCGTCTGGGCGGTGTGCACGCTGGCGCCTGTCGCACCCACCGCGATCCAGCCCTTTCCCACCGGCCGCTCGCCGATCGTCGCCATCACCGTGGCGCCGGCGATGCCCGGCAGGTTCAGGTTCACGCCCGCCGCGATCTGGTTGGTGCCGTTGGCGAGTTGCGCCAGCGCGGACACCATGTCGAACAGCGACGCGGTGAGCCCGACCTTCGGCTTCTCGCCCACCGCGAGATTGGCATAAGGCCCGGCACTCAGAAGCGACGCCGGCTTGATCCTGTCGTTACGGCCCGCCAGCGCCGCAACCAGGCTCGACAGCGCGGCGGTGGCGGCGGTGTTGCCGTTGGTCGCGGTCTGCGTGGTCAGCAGCGCGGCGAGGATATCGACCACCTTCAGGTTGGTGTTGAGCAACTGATCGTAGGTGAGGCCGGTGAGATTGGCCTTGGCCGCCAGCGCCGGCAGGAAATCGAACAGGTCGATCCGGGCGGCGAGCAACGCCTGATAGTCCATCACCGACAGCGACAGCGTGGTGCCGAGCATGCTGCCCAACAGCGAATTCAGCAGCCCGCCGTTGAGCGAGGCGAGCCGCGTGCCGATCGAAAAGCTCGCGAGCCGCGTGGCGCTGGCGATGGCGGTGGCCTTGATCGTCCACTGGCTGTCGCCGGTGAGCGCCTTGCCGAAATAAAGCGGCGTCCTGGTGCGCAGGGTCACCCGCACCGCATTCGGCGGGGCCGCCGCCGCCGTGAAGCGCTGCTGCGGCGAAAGCGTTGCGTCAGCCTTGTAGACGCCAGGCTCGACAGCCACGAGCGAGTCCGGCGGATAGTGATTTTTGGCGACGGTCGCCGCAGCAGCGCGGCTGGCATTGGGGATGTCACTCGCGGCGACGATGGCGGCGAGGTCGGTGGCGCTCTGGGTGCGGCGCTTGTCGGCGAAGATGGTGCCGACATCGACGCCGAGCGCGGCGCAGGCGATCACCAGCAGCATGCTGGCGGCGGACATGATCGCGATATTGCCGCGCTCATCGGAGGCGAAGCGGCGTGCCCGTTGCCCGATGTCTTTGGCCGTCATCATCAATAGCCTCCGCGCGGAATTGCCGCCGAGCGCACGATGGCGCCGGGTGGTCGCGGCACGAAGGACGGCAGCGTGTAGATGAACATGGTCGAGGCGTCGTAGTTCACCGTCACGACGAACACGTTGGCGTCCGACGCCGAGGTCGCGGCCGTCACAGTGAGGTGGGCCGGCATGATCAGCGGATAGGCCGCGACATTGCCGGTGACGTAGGCGTTGGCGAGGGTGCGGCGTTCGCTCTCGCTGAGCCCGGCCACCGACGAGCGCGCCGCCTCCGCCGCCAGTTGCTGCACCCCGTGCACCACCGCGAGGTACGAGCCGTACATGACGATGCCGAACACCAGCATCAGGAACACCGGCGCGAGGAGGGCGAATTCCACCGCGATGGCGCCGTCCCGCGCGCGGGCGAATGTCCGGAGAAAATGGCGTGCCTGGATCATGCTCCATTCAGGACACACAACATTTAAGAGCAAATGAATGGATATACTACTAATGGTAGCAAGATGGTAGGCTACGGGTCCGTGTGATGACGGAGGTGGAGGCTTGCGCGTCGATGCATTCCGGAGCGGGGGAGAAGCTGCTAGGCTTGCGTTGTAACCTTTGCCGGAAGGACATCCCGTGAATATTCAGCACCCTCGCCCGCCCGTCGCGACCCCCAACGACCTCGACGCCTACTGGATGCCGTTCACGGCCAACCGCGCCTTCAAGCGCCGTCCGCGCATGCTCGCCGGCGCCAAGGACATGCACTATTTCACCACCGACGGCCGCAGCATCATCGACGGCGCGGCCGGCATGTGGTGCAGCAACGCTGGACACACCCGTGCACCCATCGTCGAAGCGATCCAGAAGCAGGCCGCCACCATCGACTATGCGCCGCCGTTCCAGTTCGGCCATCCGCAGGCGTTCGAACTGGCGAGCCGCATCGCGGCGCTGGCGCCGAAGGGGCTCGAGCACGTGTTCTTCTGCAACTCCGGATCGGAGGCGGTGGACACCGCGCTGAAGATCGCCCTCGCCTATCACAACGGTCGCGGCGAGGCGGGACGCACGCGACTGATCGGCCGCGAGCGCGGCTATCACGGCGTCGGCTTCGGCGGCATCTCGGTCGGCGGCATGGTCAACAACCGCAGGATGTTCGGCACGCTGCTCACCGGCGTCGATCACCTGCCCACTACCTACGACCGCGAGAAGCAGGCCTTCACCAAGGGCGAGCCTGACTACGGCGCGCATTTCGCCGACGAACTGGAGCGCATCGTCGGCCTCCATGGTCCCGGCACCATCGCCGCGGTGATCGTCGAGCCGATGGCGGGATCGACCGGCGTGATCGCCGCGCCGAAGGGCTATCTCCAGCGGCTGCGCGAGATCACGCAGAAGCACGGCATCCTGCTGATCTTCGACGAGGTCATCACCGGCTTTGGCCGCCTCGGCTACGCCTTCGCGGCGGAACGCTATGGCGTGCTGCCGGACATGATCACCTTCGCCAAGGGCGTCACCAACGGCGCCGTGCCGATGGGCGGCGTGGTGGTGCGCGACGAGATCCACGACTCCTTCATGAAGGGGCCGGACTACATGGTGGAGTTCTTCCACGGCTACACCTACTCGGCCCATCCGCTGGCCTGCGCCGCCGGTCTCGCCACCCTGGACGTCTATCGCGGCGAAGGCCTGTTCGAGCGCGCCCGCGCGCTGGAGCCGAAATGGGCCGACGCGCTGATGACGCTGCGCAACGAGCCGAACGTGGTGGACATCAGAACTGTCGGCATCACCGCCGGCATCGATCTCGCCCCGAGCAAGGACGGCGTCGGCAAGCGCGGCATGGACGCGCTGGACAGCGGCTTCTACGATCACGACATCATGATCCGCGTGGCCGGCGATACCGTCTGCCTGACCCCGCCGCTGATCGTGTCGGAAAGCCAGGTCGGCGAGATCATGGACAAGGTCGCCAAGGTGATCCGCGCGGTGGCGTAGTCGCTTTGAAGAACACGAACTCGCAACGCGTCATGCCCGGCCTTGTGCCGGGCATCCACGTTTTAGACCTCAATAAGCAAGGCGTGGATGGCCGGGACAAGCCCGGCCATGACGATCGAAAATGCGGCAGCTCCAGCGCCTGACACATTAGATTTCGCCCCGAATCAAACTTGATGCTAAGCTTGTCGCCTTGGGGGCCAGGCACGTTTCATGATCCGTATGTCGACGATTTTCATCGCCATCTGCATGGTGCTGATCGCTGCGTCGCTCGGCCTGATGACCTATTCGCTGGCCGCCTTCAGCGCCTTCGAATCGTCGATCGTGGCGCTGGCGGCACTGACCGTCATGATCCTCTACAACACAGTGTCGATGCGGCTGCGCGACCGCGCCGCGACCGGGGGCCAGATCGCCGACCTGTCGCGCGGCACCACCGATCTCGCCCGCCAGGTCGCCGAATTCGGCCGTCGCCTCAGCGCCCTCGAAGGGCGGCTCCCCTCCGGTGGCGCCTCCGGGCATGATCGCATCCAGACCCTCGCCGGCGAGATCAGCGAACTGGGATCGCTGGTCCGGCAACTGGCCGGGTCGGTCGCCGCCCACGACGATCTGCTGTCCCAGACGGCGCCCGCGCCGATCCCTGTCACGCCCGTCCCTGTCACGCCGGTATCCGCCATTCCGGTGTCGGCCGCCGGAGCCACGGACGCCTCGCGCGCGCCGGCATCCACGAATCCCGCCCCTGCCGGCAACGCGCACATCGTGGCCGCGGTGCGGAACGCCGTCGAGGCCAACAGGGTCGATCTCTATCTGCAGCCGATGGTGTCGCTGCCCCAGCGCAAGGTGCGCTTCTACGAGGCGGTGGCGCGGCTGCGCGACGACAGCGATCAGGTGATGAACGCCGGCGATTTCCTCGCCGCCGCCGAGGCGGCCGGCCTGATGGGCCGGATCGACAACACGGTGCTGTTCCGCTGCGTGCAGGTGCTGCGGCGACTGATGGTGCGCAGCAAGGACGTCGGCATGTTCTGCAACGTGTCGGCGGCGACGCTCAGCGATCCCGAGGCGTTCCGCCAATGCCTGGATTTTCTCGACGCCAACCGCGTGCTGGCGCCGTCGCTGGTGCTCGAATTCAAGCAGCACACCTTCCGCCATCTCGGTCCGGTCGAGAGCGAGCATCTGGCGACGCTGCACCGGCTCGGCTACCGCTTCTCCATCGACAATGTCGGCGACCTGCGGCTCGATCCGCGCGAACTCGCCGATCGCGGTGTCAAATACATCAAGATCCCCGCGAGCCTTCTGCTCGACCAGTCACAGCTCGCGAGCGCCGACATCCATGCCGCCGACCTCGCCGACCTGCTCAGTCGCTATGGCATCGATCTCGTCGCCGAGCGCATCGAGGGCGAGCGCTCGGTGGTTGATCTGCTCGACTACGACGTGCGTTTTGGACAGGGCTTTCTGTTTGCACCGCCGCGTCCGCTGCGGCCGGATGTCGTCGCCGCTGCGGCAGTGGCCCCGGTCCCGGCCGGTGGAACCGGGCCCTCGGCGGTTGCATCCGCCGCCGGAAAAGACGACAAAGCCGCCGCACCCACCGAGGCGGGCGGCGGTTCGCCCCGCGCCACCGGCAACGCCGCACTGGTTCGCCGCGCCTCCGCACAGAAGTGAATTGCCGCCATGAGCCTGCCTGACGCGACCACCCTGCGGTTCGCCGACCGTCTGCGCGACCTCACCGCCGGGGTCGATGTCATCCTCAGCGACATCTGGGGCGTGATCCATGACGGGCTGCACGGCTTTCACGACGCCTGTGCGGCGCTGCAGGCGTTCCGCGCGGCGGGCGGCACGGTGATCCTCATCACCAACGCGCCGCGACCGGCCGAGTCCGTGCAGCGCCAGCTGCGCAAGATGGAGATCGCCGATACGACCTACGACGCCATCGTCTCCTCCGGCGATCTGTCGCGAACCTACGTCGCCGACCATCTCGACCAGTCGGTGTTCCAGATCGGCCCCGCGCGCGACAACCCGATCTTCCGCGGCCTCGACGTCACCTTCGCGCCGCTGGAGAGCGCCGACTACATCCTCTGCACCGGTCCGTTCAACGACGAGATCGAGACCGAGGAAGACTATCGCGGCATGATGGAGCAGGCGCGTGCGCGCGACCTCACCTTCATCTGCGCCAATCCCGACATGGTGGTGGAGCGCGGCGACCGGCTGATCACCTGTGCCGGCGCCATCGCCGAGCTTTACCGCAGCCTCGGCGGCGAGACGATCTTCTACGGCAAGCCGCACCGGCCGATCTACGATCGCGCGCTGGAGCTTGCGGCGGCCAAACGCGGCCGGCCGACCCCGCGCGAGCGGGTGCTGGCGATCGGCGATTCCGTGCGCACCGATCTGACCGGCGCGAACCTGATGGGGCTCGATTGCGTGTTCGTCACCCGCGGCATTCATGCGGCGGAATTCGCAGGGATGGAGATCGCCGACGAATTCTCGGTGCGGCGGCTGTTCGGCGAAACCAGACCGCCGCGGGCGCTGATGCGCGAACTGACATGGTGAGCCCGCACCATCCGGGCCGGAGCATCGCATGATCAAGATCGTCTTTCCGATGCTACTGGCAGCCGCTGCCGGTGCATCCGTTGTCATCCAGCAGGTGATCAACTCCGATCTGCGAACGGCGCTGAATTCCGTCGCATGGTCGGGGTTCGCCAGCTACCTTGTCGGTCTGCTGTGCATGGTGCTGCTCGCGCTGGCGCTGCACGACCCGCTTCCCTCCCTCGCCACCATGGCGCGGATTCCATGGTGGGCCTGGAGCGGTGGCCTGTTCGGCGCGCTGTTCGTCGGCGGCGCGATCGTGCTGGTTCCGACCCTCGGGGCCGCGACCTTCATCGCGCTGCTCATCACCGGCCAGATGCTGGCATCGGTGGCCTTCGATCATTTCGGCTGGCTGGGGCTCGCCCAGCGCTCGATCGATCTGCCGCGCCTCCTAGGCGTCGCCATGCTGATCGGCGGCGTCATTTTGATCCGGCGCTGACGGGCTAGGGCCGCACACGACAGGCCACAAGCAAAATGCCCGGCAAGACCGGGCATTCGCGAAAAGCGCCGATGGTCCGCCGCGCTTACGCCGGGGCGTGATCCGGGAACACCGCCTCGATCTTGGTCTTCAGCGTGGCGGCATTGAACGGCTTGACGATGTAGTTGTTGACGCCCGCCTTCTTGGCCGCGATGACGTTTTCCGTCTTGGATTCGGCGGTCACCATGATGAAGGGCGTGGTGGCGAGGTTGGGGTCGGCGCGGACTTCCTTGAGCAGGTCGTAGCCGGTCATCGGCTCCATGTTCCAGTCGGAAATCACCAGACCGTATTTCTTGCCGCGCAGCTTGTTGAGCGCGGCCGAGCCGTCGCTGGCGTCGTCGATGTTCTGAAAGCCGAGCTGCTTGAGCAGGTTGCGGATGATGCGGATCATGGTGTTGTAGTCGTCGACCACCAGAACCGACATCGACAAGTCCAGAGCCATCGCCGTTTCTCCTTCGCGCGCAACAATCGGCTCGCCACGGGTCTCACAATCGCAAGCGGCATTCCGCCCTCGCGGATCGGCGGGACCCTAGCATCGGCGGCTTAAACAGCCCGTTAATCCGCCGGTCCGGAAATACCGCGACCGGGACCGGTCTGCCCGGCCGTGGCTTGACTTCCGCCGCCCGGCAGGGTCACCGTCCCCGCCCGACCCTCGCAGCTCATCGTCTTGCCCGCATGACTTCCCGCTTCACCGTGATCCGCGACACCACGCCCGCAGGCGCGATCACCAAAGGCGCCGTGGTGGCGCTTGGTAATTTCGACGGCGTCCATCTCGGTCACCGCGAGGTGATCGCGGCCGCCATCCGCATGGCGCAGAAACTGAAAAAGCCGGCTTTCGCGGTGACGTTCGAACCACATCCGCGCAGCTTCTTCAGCCCCGCCACGACCCTGTTCCGGCTGAGCGACGAGGCTGCCAAGCTGCGGTTGCTCGCCGGCACCGGCCTTGACGGCGCGGTGGTGATGACCTTCGACGGCGCGCGGGCCGCGACCACGGCGCAGGACTTCATCAACCACGATCTGATCGGCCGGCTCGGCATCAGCGGGGTTTCCGTCGGCTATGACTTCCACTTCGGCAAGGGCCGCAGCGGCTCGCCGGCGCTGCTGGTGGCGGAAGCCCCGCGCCTCGGCATCGAGGTCCATGTCCAGCCCCATGTCGATATCCTCGACCGCCCGGTGTCCTCGACCGCCATCCGCACCGCGCTGGCCGAGGGCCGCACCGCGGACGCCACCGCCATGCTTGGCGCGCCGTGGTTCATCACCGGGGAGGTCATCCACGGCCACAAGCGCGGCCGCGATCTCGGCTACCCCACCGCCAATATCCGCCTCGACGAGAGTTGCGGGCTGCGCCACGGCATCTACGCGGTGCGCGCCGGGATCGGCGATCGCCGGATCGACGGCGTGGCGAGTTTCGGCCGGCGCCCGACCTTCGACAACGGCGCCCCCCTGCTGGAAGTGTTCCTGTTCGACTTCAAGGACGACCTTTACGGCCAGCGGATCGACGTGGCCTTCATCGGCTTCATCCGCGATGAACTGAAATTCGACGGCCTCGAGGCGCTGGTGCGCCAGATGGACGACGACAGCGC
>JAFKES010000196.1 GCA_017308495.1 Afipia sp. | reverse complement strand
ATTTTCGGCGGCCTCGCCAGCTCCGGCCACGGCATCTTCGCAACACCGGAGTTCTGGCTGTTCGCGGTCACCGGTTTTCTCGGCTGCTATACGACGGTGTCGTCCTTCAGCCTGCAGACGCTGGCGCTCGCGCGCGACGGAGAAACCGCACGAGCCTCCCTCAACGTCATCCTCTCGCTCGCGCTTTGTCTCTCGGCCGTCACCGCGGGTTTCGCGACAGCCGTGGGAATTCTGCTGTGACCCGCATCAATCCCGTGACAGACCACGCGCGCGCCGCCCGCCGCCGCGAGACCATCGACACCGCGATCCTGTATGCCTATGTCACGGCCGGCAGCATGATCGGCAGTTGCGCCCGCTATCTGGTCGGGGTTGCGCTGCAAACCGCCGGCCCCGCATTTCCGTGGGGCACGCTGTTCGTCAACATCACCGGCTCGTTCGTGATCGGCTTCTATGCAGCGATCACCGGGCCGGACGGACGGCTGTTCGCCAGCGCGCGGCAACGCCAGTTCGTGATGACGGGTATCTGCGGCGGCTACACCACCTTCTCGGCCTTCAGCCTCGAAACGTTCCAACTTGTCCGCGGCGGCCATCTCTCCATCGGCGCGCTGAACATCGCCGTCTCCATCGTAAGCTGGCTCGTGGCGGTGTGGCTCGGACATACGCTCGCAACACGCCTCAATCGTCTGAAAGGAAGCTGAGCATGAAAATTCCGCAGCAAGCGACGTTGCTCCGCATTTTCATCGGAGAGAGCGACCGGTTCGATGGCGTCGCGCTTCATGAAGCGATCGTGCTCAAGGCCCGCGAAATGCATCTGGCGGGCGCGACCGTTCTGCGCGGCCCGATGGGATACGGCCTGTCGAGCCGGCTGCACACCGCGAAAATCCTGCGGCTTTCGGAAGACCTGCCGCTGGTGATCGAAATCGTCGACAGCGAGGACAACATCAACCGGTTCCTGCCGGAACTCGAAACGATGATGAGCAGCGGCCTCGTCACGCTGGAGAAGGTGCAAGTGCTGAAGTACGGAGACACCGTGACGACGCCGGGCTGACCGGCATCGGCCGGGCGTCGTGTCCCGCGTCGGCGCGCAGGCCCGCCGCGCCGCGCCGCGCTATTTGCGATACTGTTCGTCGCTCACCTTTTCCATCCAGTCCACGGTCTTGCCGTCGCGGGCTTCCTGGATGGCGATGTGGCTCATCGCCGTGGTCGGGCTCGCGCCGTGCCAGTGTTTCAGGCCGGGCGGAAACCACACCACGTCGCCGGGGCGCACTTCCTCGACCGGACCGCCCTCGCGCTGCACCCAGCCGAGGCCCGAGGTGATGACGAGCGTCTGGCCGAGCGGATGGGTGTGCCAGGCCGTGCGCGCGCCGGGCTCGAAGGTGACGTGGGCACCGGCCACCCGCGCCGGATCGGGAGCCTGAAACAGCGGGTCGAGGCGGACCGATCCGGTAAACCAGTCCGACGGCCCGCGCGCGGACGGGCGGGATCCGTTGCGATGAATCTGCATGTTCAACTCCTCCGTAGCTGTCAGGACGCGGCCGCCGATCATCGGCGCAGGCCGGCGCGAAATCATGACGCGCCTTTCATGCCACATCCGGCCGCACGGAAGCCAACCCGGAATGGCATTGCAGCCCTGCCGGTTGATCCCGATCAAGCCGCGCCGCCGGCATTGGTGTATGGTCGCGCGCCTCACCACAGGGAGAAACGGATGTCCGCCGCCGAGATCGCCAACCGTCATTTCGCCGCGGCCATGGCCGAGGTCAAAGCCGCCGGCGAAAGCCCGGACAGCCTGTGCCGCTCGCTGCTCGGCCTCATCGTCTCCGCCTATCTCGAAACGCGGTCAGTGGCCGATGTGCAGTCGGAGCTGCGCTTCGTCGCCGACAATTGCGATCCCGACACCGACTTCGCTTTCATGCGGCCGTAGAGCATGATCCCGAAAAGTGGGAACCGGTTTTCGGAAAAGATCATGCTCAAAGAGAACGACAAACACCGGGTATGAATCAACGCAACTGAATCATACCCCACGCAACGCCTCGCGACGATCTCACCCAGCTCGCCGCGGCGTGAGCGTCTGCTGCTCCCAGATGTACAGCGCGCGCTTAGCGGTGGCGAACGAGACGTCGGCATATTGCTGGCGGAGAATGTCCTGCTCGGCCTCCGTCACCGACGACAGGCGGCTGAGGATAACCTCGCGCGCCGCCTCCCACGACAGATCGGCGGCGCGGCAGGCGATGATCAGGCCGTCATTGCGATGGACCCGCATCAGCGGCTGGATCAGCGCCACCGGCGCGGAGGTCAGCATCGCCAGCGCCGCGATGACGGATTCGTACTGCCGGTCGCGGGCGAATTCGATCAGCTTGTCTTCGGTCAGTTCGCGGCTGTCCTTCAGTCGCTCCACCATCTCCACCGCCTCCCGCATGCCGCGCGGCCGCTCGGCCCGGCGCTGCGTCTCCTGCGCGATGCTGTCGACGTGGCGCTGGATCTCGCCGCGCAGCGATGCCGGCGCCTTGCTGACGATGCGCGCCCGCACGGCGTCGGCGGCGCTCTCCAGCAGATCGCGCAGCAGCCGAACCGGCAGGTCGGCGCGCACGCCGGTCTTTTCCGCCAGCAGCGGATCGCGCGCCGCGACACTCACCAGCCGCAGGAATCCGGTGCGCGAGATTTTTGCGCCGTCGTTGCTCACCACCCGGTAGCGGACGTCCCTGTCGCCGAGTTCGATCAGCACCTCGGTCAGCGCGGCGTCGAGTTCGGCCCGACCCGCGATGGCGAGCTGATGATCCTTGCCGCGCGAGCCGGCGAGATCGAGCAGTTCATCGTCGGAAAGCCCGGCGGCGCGCACCAGCACCGGTGCCGCAACCTCGGCGTCGGGATGCCGGGCGAGCCAGAGCAGAACCGGCAGCGGCGCGAACGGCGCGGACGCCAGCCGGTCGCCGAGTTCGGCGAGAACCGACGGCTCACATTCCTCCACGAGACCAAGCAGCACGTCGCCGAACAGCGTGACCTGCACATCCGACAGGCGTTCGCCCTGGTCGATCAGCAGGTCCGTCACCTTGCGCAGCGCGGCGGCGCGGCGGCCGGACGAGGCGTTGCTGATGGCGTCCTGCAAGTCCTGAACGAGATGGGTCTGCACGACGCAACGCCCCGTGTTTGCAATCAATCAGGCCGGCTGTCGCCCCGCCTCCATGGCGAGCAACGCAACAGCACCCGGCGCGAACCGCCGGAGACGCGGCATTCTGAAACGTCATCAACCTACCGCCGGATGGTTTCGACGCGGTTAAGCGGAACCGGCCGGCCGGAACCGCCTCGCCCGCGGCGCGATTTCCTGTGCATTTCGCAAATGGTGATCACAGCCGCCGGGCGGCCGGCGATACACTGCCCGCTCACCCGACCGCCCACCTCCGCGGGAGACCTCACATGCTCGGCAATGTCGCGCTTCGGGATGCCCGGCCGGCAGTGATCGTGTGCCCGGATTGCCGGCGGCACCTGATGGAGGTCTCCGACGTCCGCTGGGCCATGACCCGGCTCGAATTCGTGTTTCAGTGCGGGGGTTGCGGCGCGCAGCTCACTCGCGCCATCGCCGGCGACACCCCGGTGTTCAAGTCCCGCGCCTCGGCGCATCTGCAGTCGCTGGAGATTTTCCGCTTCGATCCCGACGCCGACAAGCCGCCGCGGCGGCGCATCGACCCGCCGCAGGAATTGCCAGCCACAGCGCTCGCCAAACGTTGACGGGCGCGCGGGGCCCTATTCCTTCAGCCACGCCAGCATCGGCGCGTTGATCTCGCGCGGATAGGCGTGACCGAGATCGTCGATCTCGGTGTAGGCGACGCTCGCCCCCGCCGCCGCCAGCGCCGCCTGCGCCTGCCGCGCCACTTCGACCGGAAACATCCAGTCGAGCACGCCGTGGGCGAGATAGACCGGCAGGCCGCGCAGCCGTTCCGGATCGGCCATCGCCAGCAGCATGGGGTGAAACGTGGCGCAGACCGGCGCGAGATGGGTGAACGGCGAGTCCGCCTCCAGCCCGCTGACGTAGCAGAACGTGCCGCCGTCGCTCATGCCGGTGAGCAGCAGCCGCCCCGGATCGATCCGCCAACGCGCGCGGACACCGGCGACGATGCGCGCGAGGTTCGGCGTGTCGGTGTCCTCGCCCATCAGCGCCCAGGTCGAGCCGGCCGAATTGCCCCGCGCGGTCGGCGCCACCACGATCGCGCCGAAGCTGCGGGCCTCGCGCAGCCAGCTCCACAGGAAGGCGCGGCCGTTGCCGCTGCCGCCATGCAGCGCCACCACCAGCGGCCACCCGCGCTCCGCCGTGTAGGTTTCCGGCACGTAGAGCGAATAGCCGCCGCGGCTGCCCGGCTCGTTGTCGACATGGAACACGCCGGTCTCGCCCTCGCGCGGCGGCTGCATGGCGCGCGCCAGCGCCTTCGCGTCGCCGCGCAGCGCCGGATCGAGGAAGAAGCGGTTGACCGCCGGAATATGCGCGGCCAGCGGATACAGCGCCTCCTGCGCCCGCGACGGATGACGCAGCGCCCGGAACACGGCGCGGACATCACCGCCGCCGAGGGCGGCGCGCAATCCGTCGAAGGCGTCCAGCGCGGCGTCGCTTGCGGCGGCGAGAGCACCGCCGGCGTCCTCGTCGGAAGAGGCACCGTGCCATTGCCTGCGGGCCGCGCGCAGAGCCGCGTCGGGGGTACCGGCGGCCTGCATCAGGGCGGGGAATTCGGAGGGATCGAAGTGCCGGGCGATGAGGCCGAGGGTCTCAAGGCAGGTCAACAGCGGCGGCAGGATGATGGCGGGATCGCTGGTCATCCGGGCAGGATAGAGCCGGCGCACCGGCTGGCAAGCCGCAGCCCCGCCGCGGCCCGGGTGCCAGCCTATTCCTCCGGCTCGGTGGTGAAGAACAGCGGATAGCCCTTCGCCTTGCCGAGTTCGGTGGCTTCCTGCGCCTTGGTCTCGGCCACGTCACGGGTGAACACGGCGATGACGCAGGCGCCCTTCCGGTGCGCCGTCAGCATCACGCGGCTGGCGGTTTCCTCGGCCATGCGGAACACCGCCTTCAGCACCATGACGACGAATTCGCGCGGGGTGTAGTCGTCGTTGAGCAGGATCACCTTGTAGAGCGGCGGCCGCTGCACGACGGTGGTGGTGACGTGTTTCGGTTTGACGGTCGTCCGGCTCATGGCAGCATGCATGGCGCCTCCCGGGTGTCGGTCGACCGGCTGGCGCGGACCTGACTCCGACTTGACGCCGACCTGGCGCGGACCTGGCTCTGACTCCGGGCCCCACCTCGAAAATCAGGATCGCGACGGCAATAGCCCGAAGGTTACGGGATGGCGACCGTACGCGACGCCTGTTCCGGTCCCATGGCAACGCAAACGCGCTTGCGGCGGACCGCGCCGCGTTCTCCGGTGACCTTCATCACCTTGCCCACGCCGCAGGCCCCGTTGTCCACGAACACCACGGAGTACGGCGCAAGGAAATACGGCTCTTTTTTCAGGAAGTTCGGAGACAGGCCACTCGCCAGGCACGCCATTGGCGCGAGGCAAACAAACGCAAGGGCGACTACGATACGCATGACGCTCATCCCTAAGCCGGCGACTTGGAGAATGCGCCGTTTCCGTGAAGGTTCCAAGACGTGATCCGTGGGCCGTCGGATTATTTTTGCGACCTGCTCCGGCGGCAGGGCCGCGTGGGGTCCGGAGCGGTTCGGATGGCGGGCTGGAAATCCATCATGCCATGAAGATGTTCATGCGGCGTAAATTCCGGGGGGCCCGCCCGGACGATCACGCCGCGGCGATGCATTTCCGGGCACTCCGCCCGGGCAATCCCCGGCGACACCCCCCGCCCCTCGCTCCGGCGGCCACCGGAAGTCCGCCTGCGGTCGTCAACCAGCCCGGCGTCCCGAACGGGTCGACGCCCGGCCTGATCGGCACGGGCACCACCGCGCGCGGCCTTCCAGGCGACAGCAGCCATCATCCGGGCTCCCCGTACCGGGGGTCTATCGTCCTCGCACTGGGTTCTCGTCCATGACGCGAACCGGCGCAGCAGCACAGTGCCCCGCCCACCGCCGAAGCGGCGGGCTACTCCGTCTTGGTCGTGGCGTTGGCGCTGGTGCGCGGCGTGCCGTCCTTGCCGCCGCCGGCGACGCGGACCGGATCGCCCTCGGCGATGCCGTCCAGCGGCGTGACGATCACCCGGTCGTCCGGCGCGAGACCGGTGGCGATCTCGATCTCGCGGCCGAGGTCGCGGGCGATGGTCACCGGCTTGAACTGCACCTTGTCGCCAGCGCCGACGGTGGCCACCCGCAGCCCGCTGTTGTTGAAGATCAGCGCGCTGGCCGGGATGGTCAGTGGCTGGACGTCGCGGGTCAGCGCCAGCTTGACGTTGGCATAGGCCCCCGGACGCAACTCGTAATTGGGGTTGTCGATGGCGAGCTGCATGCGGGTGGTGCCCGACGCCACATCCACCGACTGCGCCGACGCCTCGACGGTGGCCGGGAAGGTGCGGCCGGCATATTCGGGCACCGAGACCGTGGCCTTGGCGCCGATCTTGATCCCCGGCAGATAGCTCTGCGGCACGTTGACATACAGCCGCAGCTTCTTGACGTCCGACACCACGAACATCGCCGCGCCCGATCCGGTGCCACCGTTGATCAGCGCGCCGACGTCGGTGTTGCGCTCGGTGACGACGCCGTCGAACGGCGCGGTGACGGTCTTGTAGCCGATCAGGGCTTCCAGCCGCTGCACATTGGCCTGCATGGCGTTGACCTGCGCCTCCTTGCTGGCGAGATCGGCCGAGCGCTCGTCGATTTCCTGCTGCGACACGAAGTTAGAGGCCAGCAGCGTCTTGCGCCGCGCCAGCGTCGCCGCGGACAGTTTGGCCGCCGCCTGGGCGTTGGTGAGATCGGCGCGGGCCTGCAGCAACTGCTGGTCGAGGTCGGGCGCCTCGATCTCGGCGAGCTGCTGCCCGGCCTTCACCGGCGCGCCGATATCGGCCTTCCAGCTCGTGAGGTAGCCGCTGACCCGGGCATAGATCGGCGCGCGGGAATAGGCTTCCAGCCGCCCCGGCAGGTCGAGGGTGGCGTTGAGCGGCTTCGTTCCCGGCAGCGCCACCGCCACCGTGGGAATAGCCTGAGCGTCGGTCCATTCGCGCAGCCGGGCGTCGCCGTTGGAGCGCGAGATGATCCCGGTGGCGACCACGGCGGCGAGGACCACCACGGCCACGCCGCCATAGAGGCGGATCCTGCGCGGCGATACCGGCGGGGTCTGGTCAGGTTGCATGAGCGATCTCCGGCGCCATCGCAGGAAGTGCGGGCTGCTTCTTATGGACCATACTGAACACGACCGGCACGAACATGAGCGTGGCGAAGGTCGCGAAAATGAGGCCGCCGACCACGGCGCGGCCGAGCGGCGCGTTCTGCTCACCGCCCTCGCCGAGGCCGAGCGCCATCGGCGCCATGCCGATGATCATCGCCAGTGCCGTCATCAGCACCGGGCGGAAGCGGACGAAGCCGGCCTCGAGGGCGGCGGCGACCGGGTCGCCGAGCACCTCGTAGCGCTCGCGGGCGAAGGCGATCACCAGCACGCTGTTGGCGGTGGCGACGCCCATGCACATGATCGCGCCGGTGAGCGCCGGCACCGACAGCGTGGTGCCGGTAATGAACAGCATCCAGACGATGCCCGCCAGCGCCGCCGGCAGCGCCGAGACGATCACGAACGGATCGGCCCACGACTGGAAGTTGACCACGATCAGCAGATAGATCAGCACGATGGCGCCGAGAAGCCCGAACAGCAGCCCCGAAAAGGCGCTGTTCATGGTCTGCACCTGACCGAGCAGGACCACGGAACTGCCCTTCGGCACCTGCTTCGCCGTGTCGGCGAGGACCCGCTGGATATCGCCCGCCACCGCGCCGAGATCGCGGCCCTGCGTGGTGGCGTAGATCTGCACCAGCGTCTGGATGTCGTATTGCGACACCACCGCGCTCGCCGCCGAGCGCTTGATGTCGGCGATGCCGCCCAGCATCGGCGGGGTCGCGGTGGTCGCGGCCGAGATCGGCAGCGCCTCGAGCTTGCTCAGGGAGTCGATCTGGTATTGCGGGGTCTGCATCACGATCGAATACGACACCCCGTTATCCGGATTGAGGAAGTAGGTCGGCGCGACCTGCGAGCTGCCGGCGAGGTTGACCACCATGCTGTTGGTCACGTCGCGCGCGGTGAGCCCGACATATTGCGCACGGGTGCGATCGACATCGACATTGAAGCCCGGCAGATTCGGCGACTGCTGGATGCGCGCATCGGCGACGCCGGGAATGAGTCTCACCCGGCGCAGCAGCTCGTTGGCGTATTTGTAGTTGGCCTCGGCGTTGGCGCCGCGCACCTGAATGTCGATCGGCGCCGGCGCGCCGAAATTCAGGATCTGGCTGACGATGTCCGCCGGCAGGAACGCGAACGACACGCCGGGGAACTGACGCGGCAGTTTCTCGCGCAGTTCGCGGATGTACTCCTCGGTCGGCTTGCGGTCTTCCTTCAGCTTGATCTGGATGTCGCCGTCCTGCGTGCCGATCACGCCGGTGTTGTTATAGGTCATGTTGATGCCCGAGATCGGCATGCCGATGTTGTCGGTCATGGTCTCGATCTTGTCGGGCGGGATGATCTGGCGCACCGCCTTCTGAATGTCGGCGAGCTGGTTGGCGGTCTCCTCGACGCGGGTGCCGACCTGGGTGCGGACATGCATCAGGATCTGCCCGGTATCCACCGCCGGGAAGAAGTTGCGGCCGAGGAACGGCACCAGCAGGAACGAGGCCGCGACGAAACCGAGGAAGCAGGTGACGAACACGCCGCGATGACCGAGCGCCAGCGCCAGCAGGCCGTGATAGGTCGCGCGCACCTTCTCGAACCGCGCCTCGAAGCCGCGCTGGAACAGCACCAGCGGATTGCGCGTCGGCGGCTTCTCGCCCTCGTGGTGGATGTGCGGATGCAACAGGTACTTGGCCATGGTCGGCACCAGCGTGCGCGACAGGATGAACGACCAGATCATGGCGAACATCACCGCCAACGCCATCGGCACGAACAGGAAGCGCGACACGCCGGTAAGGAAGAACATCGGCACGAACACGATGCAGATGCACAGCAACGAGACGAAGGCCGGTGTCACGATCTGCCGTGCGCCGTCGAGGATCGCGGGTTCGACCTCCTTGCCCTGCTCCAGATGCCAGTTGATGTTCTCGATGGTCACGGTGGCATCGTCCACCAGGATGCCGACCGCCAGCGCGAGACCGCCCAGCGTCATGATGTTGAGGGTCTCGCCGACCAACGCCAGGCAGATGATCGCGCCCAGCACCGACAGCGGGATCGACACCGCGATGATCAGCGTCGAGCGCCAGCTTCCCAGGAACAGCAGGATCATGATGCTGGTCAGCGCCGCCGCCACCACGCCTTCGAAGGCCACGCCGGCGATGGCGCCGCGCACGAAGATCGACTGGTCGCCGATCAGGCCGACCTTGAGCGTGTCCGGCAGCGCGTCCTTGACCTCGACGATCTTCTTCTTGATGCCGTCGATGATGTCGAGCGTCGAGACCGAGCCCGCCTTCAGCACCATCATCAGCACCGAACGGTTGCCATCGACATGGACGATGTTGGTCTGCGGCGGGTTGCCGTCGCGCACCTGCGCCACGTCGCGGATATAGACGGTCGCGCCGTTGACGACCTTGATCGGCA
This sequence comes from Afipia sp., assembly GCA_017308495.1. Classification (GTDB taxonomy): domain Bacteria; phylum Pseudomonadota; class Alphaproteobacteria; order Rhizobiales; family Xanthobacteraceae; genus Afipia. Next base: position 783 of record JAFKES010000196.1, on the reverse strand, counting down.
GGTTGCCGAGGTCCTCGATCTTCAGCGGCGAGTTGTTGAGCTGGATGACGTATTCGAAATTGCCGATCTTCTGCGAACCGACCGGCGTGATCAGGTTCTGCGCGGCGAGCGCGTTGGCGACGTCCTGCCCCGACAGGCCGAGCGCCTGCATCGCGGTCGGGTTGAGATCGATCTGAATCTGGCGCTGCTTGCCGCCGAACGGCCACGGGATCGCCGCGCCCGGCACCGTGACCAGCGGCGTGCGCAACTGGTTGGTGGCGATGTCGAACATGTTCTGTTCTGTCAGCCCCTCGCCCGACAGCGCGAGCTGGATGATCGGCACCGTCGAGGCTGAGTAGTTCAGGATCAGCGGCGGCGTCGCCCCGGGCGGCAACTGCTTGAGCATGGTCTGCGCGATCGCTGTGACCTGCGCATTGGCGGTGCGGATATCCACGTTCGGCTGGAAGAAGATCTTGATGATGCCGACGCCGCTATAGGAATTGGCGACGATATGCTCGATGTCGTTGACCGTGGTGGTCAGCGCGCGCTGGAACGGCGTGACGATGCGGCCGGACATCTGGTCCGGCGGCAGGCCGGTATAGGACCACACCACGCCGATCACCGGGATGCGGATATCGGGAAAGATATCGGTCGGCGTGCGCAGCGCCGCCAGCGGCCCCACGATCAGGAGAAGAAGGGCGAGCACGACGAAGGTGTAGGGTCTGCTCAGCGCGATCTGGACGAGTTTGTTCATCTGTCACTTTTCGTCGGCGGCGCACGTCCTTGTGTCCGCAGGGCGACTTC
>JAFKES010000068.1 GCA_017308495.1 Afipia sp. | reverse complement strand
TCGATGTTGCGCAAGGCGTTGAAATGGTTGGAGCGGATAAGCGCTCCGGCCAGATTGGCGTCGCGATCCTTGTAAGCCCTGACAAGGCGCTGGTGATCATCGAGGGAGGCTGCCATCCGCCCATCGCGAAGCAGCGACATGCGCCGCAGCGGAAAGGTTCGCAGCAGCAGCGCCTCGACGATGCGCTTCGCTGTCATGTTCCTGGAAACAGCCAGGTTCAGGTCGTGAAACGCGATATTGGCCCAAATATACGCCCTATGATCGTTGGCCCCGCAGGCCGACGACATTTCATCGACCAGCACGGCGAGCTCGTCGAGCTCACGGTCGGAGGCGTTTTGCGTCACATCGGCCGCGACCAGTTCGAGGATCGTGGCGCGCGTGCGATAGATGTCACGCACCGTGGCTATATCCATCACCATCACACGCGGCCGCTTGCGCGGCGGAATATCGACGATGCCCTCCTTCTCGAGCAGCATCAACGCTTCCCGGATCGGGGTGCGGCTGGTTTTGTAGCGGCGCGCCAGTTCGACGGAATTGAGGTCGTGGCCGGGTGTGATCAAGGCTTCGATGATTTCGGCGCCAATCTCGATCGCTATCTGTGTGACCAGCGAGTTGCGGTCGTCGCGGGCCGCGATGATGCGCCGGATAGTAGCTTGCGCTTGTATCAGGCTTTCTTCGGCAGTCATCGGTACTTGTCTCGGCAAGACGGCGCATCCTTTGATACTCGATGATTCCGGGCTAGGCGAGTTTTCCGATCGGATCAATCTCCGCCGAAGGGCCAGCGCGATCTAGGCGCCGCGACCGAGCCGCTTGTCCTGGAGGAAGGCGCGAACCACCGCCGCGAATTCGACCGGCTGCTGATACGGGATGAAATGGGCGCCGCCGCTGAAAGGCACTGTGACGGCGTGCGGAATGATCTCTGCGAGCTCGTCGGCATGCGGCTGCCCGAACAACAGGTCGTTGGCGCCAGGCACCATCAGTACGGGGCAGGTGATCGTCGCGGCCATAGTGGTGATGTCGGACGTGGCCGCGCCAAGCGCTGCCTGCGCGTAATTCTCGGGGCTTTGGGCAAGGAAACGCTGTTCATAGGCCATGCGGGCCGGCGTATTCGATTTAATCGTTCCGAGTATAAGCACCGAATATCATCACATCAAATAATCTTTAATGATTCAATTCATCAGTATTTATGATGACAAGATTCACGCATCGGGCTTTTCAGGATTTCTTTCCTGACGTTTCCGCAAGAGGGGGCGAAATAGGACGGAACCACGTAAAAAAGCGCCCGCCCGGCTAAGCCGGGCGGGCGCTTTTCGTTATCTTTTCATTGCAAGGGATATTGAGTCAGTATCTCCGATTGACATGCCGCGACCCGTGCTCAGGCAGCCCGGCGCTTGGCCTGCGCCCTCGCCTCGCGGTCCAATTGCTGGGCGGCGAGCTTTTCCTTGTCTTCCGGCTTGCGGGCGTCGTCGGACATGCCATTGAACAAGGTAGCGACTACCCCCTTGTTCAGGTCGCTGGTGCCGAACAACGCGTCACAGATCGGAAACGTCAGGTTGAAGTTGCGGTCATGCATGAAGTCCGGATTGTGATGCAGAACATGCATGCGGCGCACGGTGTTAATCAGCGGAATGTGCTCAAGGATCGGATGATCCAGGTGAGACGCGGTATGCAGCCCTTCATACATCAGGAAGTACGAAGCCATGGCCAGCATG
>JAFKES010000195.1 GCA_017308495.1 Afipia sp. | reverse complement strand
GGATACATCACCAGCGACGACTGCACGCTGTTCATCGAACGGTAGCCGGAATCGACCCGCTCGATCTCGCGCGCGACGAGGCCGTAGGCGACATAGCTCGCGTTGGCGCAGCCGTATTCCTCCGGCAGCGTGACGCCGATCAGACCGAGCTCGCCCATCTCGTTGAAGATCTCGCGGTCGGTCTTCTCGTGGAGATAGGCGTCGGTCACGCGCGGCTGCAGCTTCTCCTGCGCATAGGCGCGTGCCGTGTCGTGGATCATGCGCTCGTCTTCGGTCAACTGATCGTCCAGCAGGAACGGATCGTCCCATCGGAATGCAGTGCGCTTGGTTTTTGTTGTCATGGTCATCATTCCTGTCGCGCTGCAGAGCGTCGCTACTGCCGAATCATCAACGATTAAACTTGCGGAAATCGGGCTTGCGCTTCTCGCGGAATGCCCGGCCACCTTCCTTAGACTCTTCCGTGTCGTAGTAAAGGCTGAGCGCAGCCATCCCCATGCTGGCGATGCCCCGGATGGACTCCGTATCCGCGTTGAAAGAGCGTTTTGCGAGAGCAAGGGCGGTGGGGCTCCGTTCAAGCAGCTCCTCGCACCAGCGGTCGACCTCGGCATCAAGCTGATCATGCGGGACGGCGATATTAGCCAGTCCCATTTCGACCGCCTGTGCGGCCGTGTAACGGCGGTTCAAATACCAGATTTCGCGCGCCTTCTTTTCTCCGACCACGCGGGCGAGATAAGCAGTTCCGAAGCCGGGATCGACCGAGCCGACTTTTGGGCCAACTTGGCCGAACTGCGCCTTGTCGGACGCGATCGTCAGGTCGCAGATGGTTGCGAGCACGTTGCCGCCGCCAATTGCAAAGCCGTTCACCCGTGCAATGACAGGCTTCGGCATATCGCGAATGACACTCTGAAATTCGTCGATCGGAAGACCGATGGTGCCGCGGCCATCGTACTGTCCGTCATGCGCGCCCTGATCGCCCCCGGTGCAGAAAGCCTTGTCTCCTGCACCCGTCAAGACGATCACACCGATCGACTTGTCCCACCCAGCGCGCTGAAAAGCATGGATCAATTCCTCGACCGTTTGGCCGCGGAAGGCGTTATAGCTCGCGGGACGGTTGATCGTGATGCGGGCGACGCCTTTGGGACGTTCTTCATAGATGATGTCTTCATACGTCGTCATGGTCTTCTCCTCGGTGCGAGAGAGCTTGGCAATTATTCGCCGACGGCCTGAACAAGTTCGCGGCCAATCAGCATTTTGCGGATTTCGGTGGTGCCGGCGCCAATCTCGTACAGCTTGGCATCACGCAGCAAGCGGCCCGTGGCGTATTCGTTGATGTAGCCATTACCGCCGAGCAACTGGATGGCATCCAGCGCCACGCGGGTTGCGGCCTCCGATGCGAACATGATGGCGCTGGCAGCTTCCTTGCGCAGCGGCAGCCCGCGATCCGCGGCGGCTGCTACAGTGTAGAGATAAGCGCGCGAGACATTGAGCGAAGTCATCATCTCGGCCAGCTTGCCCTGGACGAGTTGAAATTCGCCGATCGGCTGGCCGAACTGCTTACGCTCCCGCACGTAAGGCAAGGCTATGTCCAGCGCGGCCTGCATCAACCCGACCGACGCAGATGCTGCGACGATCCGCTCATAGTCGAGGCCTTTCATCAAAACACGGACGCCGGCATCGATGGTTCCAAGCACGTTCTCTTCCGGCACTTCGCAATCTTCGAACACCAGTTCGCAGGTGCCGGAACCGCGCATGCCGAGTTTGTCCAGCTTTTGCGCGCGTGCAAAGCCGGGGATGTTCCGGTCGACCACAAAGGCAGTAATGCCGCGTTTGCCAGCATCGGCATTGGTTTTGGCGTAAATCACATAGACATCGGCGTGGTCACCGTTGGTGATCCACATTTTGCTGCCATTGAGAACGAAGCGATCGCCCTTCCGATCCGCCCGCAATGTCATGCTCACCACGTCGGATCCGGAACCGGATTCGCTCATGGCGAGCGCGCCGACATGCTCGCCGGAGATCAGTTTCGGAAGATAACGTTTGCGCAGATCGGCATTTGCATTCAGCCGGATCTGGTTCACGCACAGATTTGAATGAGCGATGTAGGAAATCCCGATGGAGCCGGAGGCCCGGGAAATCTCCTCGGAAGCGACGACGTGCGCGAGATAGCCCAGACCGGCTCCGCCGTCGGCTTCGTCGGCAGTGATCCCAAGGACACCGAGCGCGCCGAGATCGGGCCATAACTGACGCGGAAACGTATCTTTCCGATCGACTTCATCGGCTAGCGGTGCAATCCGCGCGTTTGCGAATCCTGCCACGCTGTCTTTGATTTGGCGTGTGGTCTCGTCTAAGGCGTAGATGTCGAGCATGTCAGTGTCCTGTAAAGGCCGGGACACGTTTTTCCGAGAAGGCGGCGATACCTTCCTTCGCATCGGCGCTCGCCAGCAGATATTGAAGGCTTGCGCGCTCCATCTCGAGACTGTCGGCAAGGCTCAGCGAGCGGGATTTCCGGATCAGCTCGAGGGTCCGGACAATCGCCAGCGGCGCATTTGCGGCAATACGGGCCGCGATCCTGAATGCGGTGTCCATCAGTTGCTCCGGCGGGACGACGCGGCTCACGAGACCTGCGCGCAGTGCGGTATCGGCATCGATCGCATCGCCGGTCAGCAGCATTTCGGCTGCAACGGCAGGTGCGATAAAGCGGGGTAGGCGGGTCGCGCCACCCGCACCGGCCAATACGCCGACCTGGACCTCCGGCAGGCCAAACCTTGCATTGGCGCTGGCAATCCGGATGTCGGATGCCAACGCCAGTTCAAGACCTCCGCCGAAGGCGAGGCCGTTGACCGCTGCGAGAATTGGCTTTCGCGTGGGATAAACGCGCGTCAGTCCGCAAAATGTGCCGTCATCTGCATTGATTTCATTACGGCGGCGAAGGTCAGGCAAAAGCTGGGCGATATCGCCGCCCGCGCAGAATGACTTTCTTGTCCCGGTGAGGATGATACAGCGGACGTCATCGGCCTGTTCCGCCCAAGCCCAGGCTTGGCGCAGCAAGGAGTCCGTCGCAGGGTCGATGGAATTCAGCTTGTCGGGGCGATCAATGGTGATGAGAGCTACGCCGGGGCGCGGAATGTCATGCAAGACAGTCATGAATCAACCTTTGTGCGAAGTTCGCGCTTGAGAATTTTTCCGAGATAGTTTTTTGGAAGCTCGTCATAGCTCATGAAGAGAATGCGCTTTGGCGTCTGGTAACCGCCGAGGTCCTTGCGTGCGAACGAGATCAGATCGTTTTGATCGGCGGACATCCCGTCATGGAGTGTGATCACGGCTGTGACCATCTCGCCCCAATGATCGTCCTGCGTACCGATCACCGCGACTTCCCTGACCGCAGGGTGCTTTGCCAGCACGTGTTCGACTTCCTGCGAGTAGACATTCAGGCCGCCGGTCTTGATCATATCCTTGGAACGGTCATGGAACGTGATGAAGCCGTTAGCGTCCATCACGCCGAGATCGCCGGTCAGGAGCCAGCCATCGTGGAATACTTTCGCGGTCTCTTCCGGACGATTGAAATAGCCATTCATCACCGCCGGCCCGCGGACGGCGATCTCTCCAATCGTATCCTGCGGCGCGTCCGTGCGGTCTTCCCGCAGCATGCGAATCTCGCAGTGGCGCACCGCGCGGCCGATGCTGCCGGGGGCGAGATCATAGTCCTCGGGCTGCAGCACGGTGACGATGGGCCCGGCTTCGGTCAACCCGTACTCATAATAGATGCCAAGACCTGGATTGAGCGCTTCCATTTCTTCGCGTTCGTGACGGGGCAGGATGCCCGCGCCGGAGTACCAGCGGCGGAAATGACGCCAGTCCGCCTTGGCAGCATTGGGATGCTTGACCACCTGCCGCGCCATGGTGGGAGGTGTGAAGCCGTTGGTGACGCGCTCGCGCTGCATCATCTCGATCCATGCGTCGGCTGTGAATTCACGCAGGATCACGGCCGTCCCGCCGAGATAGAGATGCGGCAATAGCCAGGTGTTCAGAGCCGCCGAGTGATGCAATGCGGTTCCCAGCAGAGTGGTGTCCCACTCAGTCATTCGCGTGGACAGCACTTCGTTGATCACATTCCAGTACAGATTTGCGTGTGACAGCAGAACACCTTTAGAGACGCCGGTTGTGCCGCCGGTAAACAGAATAACGTTTCCATCCGCTGGCTGTACGTGGGCAAAGGCATGGAGCTTATGCTGCCGGGCCGTCAGATCATCGAGCGATGAGCGGGACACTTCGATCATTTCCGGAAGGCCGGAGAGGCCTGACAGTCCCCCGCGCGATCCTGCATCGGTGAACAACAGGCTCACACCGACACTTTGCATCATCGCGATCAGACGATCGGGAGTCTCTCGGTAGTTCAGTGCGGTCGCGATCGCGCCAAGCTTGATGATGGAGAGATACACCAGCACCCATTCGACCGACGCACCGGCAAGTATCCCTATACGGTCGCCGGGCCGGACGCCGCGTGCAGCGAGCGCCGCAGCGAGGGCGTCCGTTTGCCGGTCGAGCTCCGCATAGGTCAGACGCCGCCGGTCATCGACAACGGCGACCTTGGCTGGCCGTTGACGCGCATGAAGATTGATCCATTGTCCGACGGATTGCATACGGAGATCCCTGGCGGTTAGTCGATAAGAATATCGGCGGCGAGTTCATTGTCCGGATCGATCGCGTAGTGCGAGAAATCCGAGATGCCTTCGTTCCGCAGGAAATCCTCATCGATAAGGCTATGACCCGAGAACGTGCGGCTGTTTTTGGTTACGATCCGATAGGCGGCATCTGCCATGATGGCGGGATGCCGGCTGCGGCGATAGTCGTCTTCGTAGTGCACGCGCACCGCATCGGTGGCAATCATCGTTCGCGGCCAGAGCGCATTTGCGGCGATGCCGTCGCGCCGGAATTCTTCAGCGATTCCGAGCGTGCACATAGTCATGCCGTACTTGGAAATCGCATAGGCGGCATAGGTGCCGTACCATTTCGCACTCGTGCTGATCGGTGGCGACAGCGTGAGCACGTGCGGGTTCTTTGATAGGCGAAGATGCGGAATCGCATAGTGCGAGCAGAGATAGGTTCCGCGGGTGTTGACCGACTGCAGCAGGTCATAGCGCTGCGGCGATGTATCGAGAAGTCCAGTCGGACTGATCGCGCTCGCGTTGTTGACGAGAACATCCAGACCCCCGAATCTGTTGACCGATGTCTCGATTGCGTCTTTGACGGCCTCTGTATTCCGGACATCCACCTGCAAAGGGAGAGCTTCTCCGCCGGCGCGGCGGATTTCATCGGCGACCGTATGGATGGTGCCGGGAAGCGCCGAATGTGGATCGCTGGTTTTGGCGGCGATCACGATTCTGGCGCCATCGGCCGCGAACTTGAGCGCAATCTCGCGGCCGATGCCGCGGCTGCCGCCGGTGATGAATACAACCTTGTCCTGCAACGGCCTCATATCACGCTCCCTTGAAAACAGGCTGCCGGCGCTCGGTGAACGCGTTCACGCCTTCGCGGAAATCCGCGGTTCCCGCGCATTGCGCGAATGCGACGAGCTCGGATGATAGCTGCTGATCGAATGATGCTGTGGGAGCCTGATAGGCGAGGCCTTTCAGGGCGCGCACGGAAGCCGGAGCATTTTTGCGCAGAATGTTGATCATGCGGCCGACCTCCGACTCAAGATCGGCCGAGGTTGCCAGCCGATTGATCAAACCCATCTGGAGGGCGTCGGCTGCGGTGAATGTGTCGCTCAGCAGCAGGAGTTCGAGGGCGCGGCGTTGTCCCAGCACACGGGTCAGGGCATGCGTCATGCCGCCGTCGGCGCTGGCCCCCAGCTTGCGATAGGCGGCAGCAAACTTCGCACTGTCATCGGCGACCACGAAATCACAGGCCAGCGCCAGCGACAGGGCGCCCCCGGCACATGCGCCATGCACGACCGCAATGGATGTTGCAGCGGAGCGCCGCAAAGAGAGCAGGGCGTCGTGGAAATAGGTGATGACATCCGCGATCGCGCGTGAGATCGCATCGCCTGCTTCCGTGAACATTGCCATGTCGCCGCCAACGGAGAAATGCCGGCCGCGACCGCGCAGCACGATGACGCGGATATCAGGATTGGATTCAAGATCGAAAACCGCGGTTTTGAATTCCGTCATCATCTGAAGATTGATGCCGTTGCCGCTTTCCGGCCGATTCAACCAGATCGTCGCAATCTGATCGTCGATGGTCAGCTCGATGGTGGAAAACGCGCGGGGCATTATGCTCTCCGTTGTAACATCCGATTCACTCCCGTGCGCCGACATCGTGGAAGAAGCGACGGCCGGCGAATCCGTTCGCCTATCGCAGGGCGCGCCTTCCGCGCCCGTGGCGCCAGTCTGGACGCCGTAGCAAATCTCATCTAGGAAAGCAACGGTTGACCGTTTGTTTATGAGGTGCCTTGTGTCCATCAAATCTCTCCCCGAGACGGAGGCCGATGTCGTTATCTGTGATATTGACGAGCGCGGCGTCGCCCGGATCACCATGAACCGCCCGATGGTCCACAATGCGTGGAATCCACAAGTTGTCGGGGTTCTCACGGATGCCATCCAGGCGGTGTCGGCCGCGCCCTATGTTCGCGCGGTGGTGCTGACTGGCGAGGGCAAGAGCTTTAGCGCGGGCGGCGATTTGCGCTGGATGCGCGGGATCCTTGATCAGTCGTCCGAGCAGCGGCGCGCGGATGCTGACCGAATTGGAAAACTGCTGGTCGCGCTCGATGCCTGCCCCAAGCCGGTCATTGCCCGGATCAATGGTGCGGCAATTGGCGGCGGCTTCGGTCTTGTATGTGTCTGCGACATCGCCGTGGCCTGTTCTGAAGCGGTTTTCGGGCTCTCCGAGGTCAAGCTCGGAATCGTTCCTGCCATGATTTCACCGTTTGTCGTTCGCCGTCTGGGTGAGGCGGGGGCGCGCGCGCATTTCCTCACCGGGCAGGATCCGATGGTGGCACAGCGAGCGCTCGGCATTGGCCTGGTACAGCATGTTGTCGCGCGCGACCAGCTTGATGTTGCCGTGGAAGCCGAACTGCGAACGATCTTGAGGTCGTCGCCGACCGCGATCGCCGAGGCCAAGCGGTTGTTCCGGCGTGAAAGTGCGCGAAATCTCGGCCTTGCCGTCGAGGAGGCTGCCGAAGCGCTGGTCAAGACATGGGAAAGCGGTGATGCGCGTGAGGGATTGACGGCATTTCTCGAAAAGCGAAATCCGTTCTGGCAATGAAACGGGCGGACAACCGTTTTTTTCTTGCACGTGGGCGGGCGCGCTGATAGCTATCCTGCCGGCGGCCCCTTTAAGAGGCCCGAACTGGGGAAGCGAATGCTTGAGGTTGAAAACCTTCAGGTGGTCTACAACAACGCCATTGAGGCCGTTCGAAACGCGTCGCTCAATTTGACGGTGGGCGGCATCACGGCGCTGCTGGGAGCGAATGGTGCGGGCAAGACCACGCTGTTAAAGGCCATTTCCGGCGTACTCTATCCCGAAGACGGCAAGATCCGCGATGGCGTGATCCGCTTTGAGGGATGTGACCTCACCAAACTCGCGCCGGATGACATCGTGCGGCTCGGTATCGCGCATGTCCCAGAAGGCCGGAAGCTTTTTATCGAACTGACGGTGGAGGAAAATCTCCTCGTCGGAGGACACACCACCAACCGTGCTGACATTGCTCGCCGTCTCGAAGAGATCTACCAACTCTTCCCGCAACTCAAGAACCGCCGCACGGTTCTCTCCGGTTATCTTTCCGGAGGCGAGCAGCAGATGGTCGCAATCGGGCGGGCGCTAATGGCCAATCCGCGATTGCTGATGCTCGATGAGCCGTCATTGGGGATCGCGCCGCTCATGGCGGAGGCGATCTACGCAGCAGTGACGCGCCTGAGCAATGAGGGCGGTCTCACCGTCCTTCTAGTGGAGCAAAATGCAAGCTTGGCGCTCAATGCTTCGCGCAACGCGTTCGTTCTGGAGAACGGCCGGGTCGTTCTCGACGGCGCTTCGGAAGAACTGAAGCGAAATGAAGATGTCTGTGAGTTCTACCTTGGGCTCGGCGCCAAGGGCGTTCGTCGCAGCATGCGAGATGTGAAGCACTATAAGCGTCGCAAGCGGTGGCTGTCGTGAGCGTAATTCTGGAAGTCAATCAACTCGGCAAGTCCTTCGGCGGCGTGCATGCGGTGCAGGATGTCTCATTTTCCGTCAAGCGGGGCACGATCTGTAGCCTGATCGGGCCGAACGGCGCCGGCAAGACCACGGTCTTTAACATGATCAGCGGCCTCGTGCCGCCGACGCGAGGTGCGGTGCGCTTCGAAGGCGAAGCGATCACCGGCCTGCCAGCGCATCGCATGGCCCATCGTGGACTCGGTCGCACCTTCCAGAATCTTGCAGTCTTTGCTCATGCATCCGTCGTGGACAACATTCTGGTCGGGATGCATTCGCAACTGTCGGCCAATCCGCTGACGGCGGCGCTGTATTGGGGTGGCGTGCGCCGACAGGAAATCCAGGCGCGTCGTCGCGTCGAGGAAATCATCGATTTCCTCGAGATTCAGCGCGTGCGCGATCTGCCGGTCGGAACTCTGTCTTATGGCCTGCAGAAGCGGGTCGAGCTTGGCCGCGCGCTCGCGATGAATCCGCGCCTGCTGCTGCTGGATGAGATGGTCTCCGGCATGAACCAGGAAGAAACCGAAGATATCGCGCGGTTCATTCTGGACATCAAAGAACAGCTCGATGTCACGGTGCTGATGGTGGAGCACGACATGGGAATCGTGATGGATATTTCCGATCAAGTCGTGGTTCTTGAATTCGGCAAAAAGATCGGCGAGGGAACGCCGTCTGAAGTCTCGCGGGATCCGCGGGTAATGGCGGCATATCTCGGCAATGCGAGAAGCGAGGCAGCATGACGGCTTCGATCCGAGATCAGGCGCGCGCCGGCTCATTGCCAATTCCGCAATTGGTAAGACTATGGAGCGAAATCCAGCCGAATGCGCTTGCATTCCGTGAAAAGGATTTCGGAATCTGGAAGCGGATTACCTGGGGCGAGTATGCGCGCAATGTCGAACTGCTGGCGCTCGGCCTTGCCGAGCTCGGATTCCGCGAAGGAGAGCGCCTCGCAATCGCAGGTGAGGGGATTCCGGAGTGGATGTATGCGGACATGGCGGCGCAGTCGCTCGGCGGCATTTGCGTAGGACTGTATCCCACGAGCCCATGGGCGGAGCTCGCTTATATTCTCGATCATTCCGGATCTCGGATCGTCGTGTGCGGGGATCAGGAACAGGTCGACAAGGTTCTTGAAGCGCGGAAGCAGCGTGGCCTGTCAAACCTGAAGTGGATCATCTACGTCGATGACAAAGGTATGCGTGGCTATCAGGAAGAGGGCCTCGTTGCCATCGCCGAGGTTATCGAACGCGGGCAGCGGCGGGCAGAGAGTGATGCGGCTGTGCTCAACAATTATCGGGCGGAGGCCGCCGCCCGCTCTCCGGACGATCCCGCTATTATTGTCTATACGTCCGGAACGACCGGTGCCCCAAAAGGAGCATTGCTGTCCCACCGCAACATGCTGGTTGCCGGATGCAGCGTGGTCGATACGTTCTGCTACGATGGAAAAAACCTCGAGGTGCTCTGCTATCTTCCGCTCTGTCACGTCGCGGAGCGTTCGTTCTCGACCGTGATGCAACTATGCTGCGGATCGGTGGTGAACTTCGCGGAGTCGGTGGACACCGTTTCGATGGACCTGCGCGAAATCGGACCCACGCTGTTCCTTGGCGTGCCGCGTATTTGGGAAAAGCTTCAGCAGACCATCACGATCAAGATCAAGGAATCCTATTCCTTTCATCGTTGGGCCTATCAGGCTGCCCTCGCGCTGGCGATGCCGATCGCGCGCCGTGAAATCGCTTCCGGCGGATATCGGAGAGGACTGCGCGATAAGCTGGTCGGAAAATTGCTGTATCTGCTGATGTTTCGGAACATCCAGAGATTTTCCGGCCTGCATCGTGCTGCCGTATGCTTCTGTGGCGCAGCCTCCGTTTCGCCTGAGACGTTGCTGTTTTTTCGGGCAATCGGGCTTCCGATCTATCAGGTTTATGGAATGACCGAGACGGCTGCCGTTGCGCTGGTGCAGCAGCCGGATCACACCGCGTTCGGGTGTGTGGGGGTGCCCATTCCCTCCCTGCAGTATCGACTTGGAGAAGATGGCGAGCTGCAGATGAAGGGGCCATCGGTGTTTCTCGGATATCTCGATGCGCCCGAGGCAACCGCTGCGGTGCTGGATGATGGTTGGCTCGCGTCGGGTGATATCGCGCGCATTGTCGACGGCGAAGTGCAGATTATTGATCGAAAAAAGGACCTGATCATCACGTCGGGCGGCAAGAATATTTCACCTTCCGAGGTCGAGCATGCGCTGAAGGAGAGCATCCATGTCCGCGAGGCCATCGTGGTCGGCGATGGCCGCAACTTCGTCGCGGCGCTGATCCAAATCGATTACGACTCGGTAGGGAAATGGGCGCAGGAGAAGGGTCTTTCCTTCACTACCTA
>JAFKES010000067.1 GCA_017308495.1 Afipia sp. | reverse complement strand
GCCACATACCGGGCATTGGTGCGGGAACTGATACGGCTCGGCATCGTCCGGCCGCTTCTCCATCACCACACCGACGATCTGCGGGATGACGTCGCCGGCGCGCTGCACCACCACGGTGTCGCCCTCGCGGATGTCGACGCCGTCGCGCAGCGGAGAGCCGTCGTTGCCGATGCCCTTGATGTAGTCCTCATTGTGCAGCGTGGCGTTCTGCACCACGACGCCGCCGACCGTCACCGGCTTCAGCCGCGCCACCGGCGTCATCGCGCCGGTGCGGCCGACCTGGATGTCGATCTTTTCCAGTTCCGTGATGGCCTGCTCCGCGGCGAACTTGTGCGCGATCGCCCAGCGCGGCGAGCGCGACACGAAGCCCAAGCGCGCCTGATAATCGATCCGGTCGACCTTGTAGACCACGCCGTCGATATCGTAAGGCAGCGATGCGCGCTGCTCGCCGATCCGGCGATAGAAGGCGAGCGCGTCGTCGACGGTGGTGCACAGCGTGATTTCCGGATTGACGACGAATCCGGCGTGATCAAGCCACCGCAGCATCCCGTGCTGGGTCGGCTCGGCCATCGGATAGTCGCTCATCTCGCCCCACGCATAGGCGAAGAATTTCAGCGGCCGCGATGCGGTGATGGTCACGTCCTTCTGCCGCAGCGAGCCGGCCGCCGAGTTGCGCGGATTGGCGAACACCGTCTCGCCGGCCTCCTCCTGACGCCTGTTGAGCGCGAGGAAGTCCTGCTTCAGCATATAGACCTCGCCGCGCAGCTCGCAGGCTGCTGGGATATGCCTGCCCTTCAGCGTGTGCGGCACGTCCGCGATGGTGCGGACATTGGCGGTAACGTCCTCGCCGGTGAAGCCGTCGCCGCGGGTCGCGGCGCGCACCAGTTCACCATGCTCGTAGCGCAGCGACAGCGACAGGCCGTCGATCTTCGGCTCGGCGACGATCGCCGGAATCTCCTCGCCAAGATTGAGGAAGCGGCGGACGCGGGCCAGGAACTCCTCGACCTCCTCGTCGGAGAATGCGTTGCCGAGCGACAGCATCGGCACCGCGTGCTGCACCTTGGCGAAGCCGCGCGCCGGCGCCGCACCGACTTTCTGCGTCGGCGATCGCCCGCTGACGAGGTCGGGAAACCTCGCCTCGATCGCCTCCAGCCGCCGTCGCAGCGCGTCGTAGTCGGCATCCGAAATCTTCGGCGCGTCGTCTTGGTAATAGGCTTTGTCGTGCCCCTCGATCTCGAGCCGCAACCGCATCAGCTCCACCTTGGCCTTCGGCTTGGTGAGCTTGGAAATGTCCGGGGCAGTGGCTTTGGTTCTAGATTTCATGTGCTGACACTTGAGATTTCGGCCTCTTGGGAACGCCCCCTCACCCAGGCCCTGGTCCCGCGCACGGGCAAAGGGAGGGTTCCTATCCCGCCGCCTTGAGCAGCCGCTCGGCGGCGGCGCGCGCCTCGGCGGTGATCTCCGCGCCCGCCAGCATGCGCGCGATCTCCTCGCGGCGGTGATCCTTGGCCAGCGTGGCGACGCGGGTGGCGACGCGCTTGCCGCGGTCGAGCGCGTCCTTGGAAATCAGCAGATGCTGATCGGCGCGTGCCGCCACCTGCGGGGCGTGGGTCACCGCCATCACCTGCACCTTCTCGGCGAGCCGCGCCAGCCGCGCCCCGATAGCGTCCGCCACCGCGCCGCCGACCCCGGTGTCGATCTCGTCGAACACCAGCGTCGGCGCCGAGCCGCGATCCGACAGCACCACTTTCAGCGCCAGCAGGAAGCGCGACAGCTCGCCGCCGGACGCGACCTTCATCAGCGGTCCCGGCCGCGTGCCGGGATTGGTCTGCACCCAGAATTCGACGCGGTCGATGCCCTGCGGCCCCGGCGACGCTGGATCGGAGTCCACCTGCGTCGAGAACTTGGCGCGCTCGAGCTTGAGCGGACCCAACTCGGCATTGACCGCCTTGTTGAGCTTGTCGGCCGCTTTGTTGCGGGCGGCGGACAGCCTCCCGGCGGCGGCGTCATAGGCCTTGTCGGCCTCGGCCACTGCCTTTTCCAGCGCCGTCAGGCGGTCGGCGCCGGCATCGATCAGAGCCACATCCGAGGCGAACCGCTGCGCCAGCGCCGCCAGTCCATCCACTGGCGTCGCATATTTCCGCGCCGCCGCACGCAGCGCGAACAGGCGCTCCTCGATACGTTCGAGTTCGTGCGGATCGAAATCGGCGGCGAGCAGCGCCGCGTTGAGATGCTGGTCGGCTTCCTCCAGCGCGTTGATCGCGGCATCCATGGCCTGCACGGCCGGCCCGATCAGGGCCGGCGCGCTGCCGGCGCGGCGCTCCAGCCGGCGCACGGCGGCGGCGAGCGACGACACCGGCGATTGCGGCCCGCCGACCGCGGCCTGCGCCTCGCGCAGATCCTCCGCGATCTTCTCGCCCTGCATCATCGTGGTGCGGCGCTCCGCCAGCGCCGTCTCCTCGCCGTCCTGCGGATTGAGAGTCTTCAGTTCGTCGGAGGCATGGCGCAGATAATCCGCGTCGCGGGCGGCGCGTTCCATGCCGGCGCGATGCTCGTCGAGCGCGGCGCGGGCAGTGCGGCGCGCATCCCACAGCGCCTCGATGGCGGTGACATCCTTTTCGAGCGCGGCGAAGGCATCCAGCAGGCGGCGATGGGTCGCCGTGTCCACCAGCGCGCGCTCGTCATGCTGGCCGTGGATTTCCACCAGCATGCCGCCGAGCGCCTTCAGGGTCTGCACGCTGATCGACTGGTCGTTGAGAAAAGCGCGGGTGCGGCCGTCGGCGAATTGCACGCGGCGCAGGATCATCTCGCCGGTGTCCTCAAAGCCGTTGTCGCGCAGGATGGCGCTGGCCGGATGTTTCTTCGTGACTTCGAACACCGCCGTCACCTGGCCCTGCTCGGCGCCGTGGCGGACCAGGCTGGCGTCGCCCCGCCCGCCCAGCGCCAGCGCGAAGGCATCGAGCAGGATCGACTTGCCCGCGCCGGTTTCACCGGTGAGCACGGCCAGACCTTTCAGGAAATCGATATCGAGCCGCTCGATCAGGACGATGTCACGGATCGAAAGTCGGGCAAGCATGCGGAATGGGTCCTGAGGCGCGAGAGGTGTCCGGCGGCACGGAATCCGGATCGCCGCAGCGACGCACTCTAACCAAAAACCGGCGCGTGTTCTAACCGCAAAATCGCTTCGGCCGCAGCGGAAGACGCGCGATCAGCCGAGGCCGACCTTCTTGAACGCCTGACTGATCCAGGAGCCCTTGTTCTCGACCGGCTCGGAACCGCCAGACCTCACGAGGTTGTAGGCGTCCCTGTACCAGGTGCTGTCCGGGAAATTGTGGCCGAGCACGGCGGCCGCGGTCTGAGCCTCGGGAACGATGCCGATGGCCATATAGGCTTCGGTGAGGCGGGCCAGCGCTTCCTCGACGTGGCGTGTGGTCTGATACTGCGTCACCACCACCTTGAAGCGATTGATCGCGGCGGTGTAGTCCTTTTTGTTCATATAATAGCGGCCGACATTCATTTCGCGGCCGGCCAACTGGTCGCGCGCCGCCTCGATCTTCTTGCGGGCCGTGGTGGCGTATTCGGAACTCGGATATTTGCGGACCACTTCCTCAAGCGCGGCAATCGCCTTCTCGGTGCGGGTCTGGTCGCGGCTGATGTCGGGAATCTGATCGAAGTTCGCCGCCGCGATCAGGTACTGCGCATAGGCCGCGTCCGGGCTGCCGGGATGCAGCGCGACGTAGCGGTTGGCGGAGGAAATGCACTCGTCGTAATCGCCCTGCTCGTAGGCCGCATAGGCCGACATCAGCAGCGACTTGCGCGCCCAGTCTGAATACGGGTGCTGGCGATCGACTTCCTCGAACTTCTTGAGCGCGGACTTGCGGTCGCTCTTCTTGTTCAGCAGGTACAGGCCTTCGTTGTAGAGCTTGTCGGCCGGCTCATCGACGAAAACTTCTTCCTTGGCAAAATACTTGTCCCACAGCGCGCCGGTGCCGCAGCCGCCGAGCGGCGCCGCCAGCACCATCAGCCCGAGCGCGAGACGAAGCCCGCGGCCGATGCTGCCGCCGGAGAAATCAGGAAGCTTTCGCGTTGCAAGCGTCATACGTTGTAGCTGCCCCGAATGGAGGACGCTCGATCCGGCCCCTGCCGTCATCAAGCATGCCCGCTGCCGATAAGCTCAAAAACCACCTCAAGCCGCCGCTGCGGCACGAGCAGCCCGTGAGAGCGCCTATCTAGCTGAAAAAGATATCTTAACCAACCGGATAGGCAGACATTTCGCCCGGATTAAGGCGGGGGTCCCCCGCCTGCACGCTGGTTTGGTTAAAGCGGGGCCTGTCCACCGCCGGATATCGACGCCCGGTCAAATCCCGGAACGCGCCGGTTCAGGACACATCCGGTCCATAGGCAACGGCCACCATGCCGCCGGCAACATCGGCATGGCCGCGGGCACGGCGGGCCACCACGGGGCGTTCCACCACCACCGGCTCGACCGCCTCGACGATGCGCCAGGCATGGCGATCCGCCATCAGGGCGGTGAGAACGGCATGATTGAGCTTGTGGCCGCCGCGCACCGAACGGTAGAGGCCGAGCAGCGGCAGGCCGGCAAGAGCCAGATCGCCGACCACGTCGAGCACCTTGTGGCGGACGCATTCGTCCGCGTAGCGCAGGCCCTCGACATTCATCAGGCGGGTGTCGTCGAACACCACAGAATTCTCCAGCGACGCACCGAGCGCATAGCCCGCGCTCCAGAGTTTGTTGACGTCCGCCATGCAGCCGAAGGTGCGCGCGCGGCAGATGTCGCGGCGGAAGCTGACGGGCTCGAGATCGAACGCATAGGCCTGCCGTCCGATCAGCGGATTGGCGAAGGAGATTTCAAGCTCGGCGCGGAAACCACCGGAATAGGGGCGCAGTTCACCGACCGAATCACCCTGCACCACCCGCACCGGCTTGAGGATTTCGATGAAACGGCGGGGCGCGGCCTGCTGCACGATTCCGGCGCGGTCGATTGCCTCCACAAAGGGGGCGGCGCTGCCGTCCATGATCGGAACTTCGGGACCGTCGACTTCGATAGTGGCGTTATCGACGCCCATGCCGCGCAGCGCGGCGAGAATATGTTCCGCAGTGGATACCAGCGGACCGCCATGATCGCCGAGAACCGTTGCAAGTTCGGTGGCGACGACCGCGGAAGCGACGGCGCGAATCTCACGTTCCACACCATTGGCACCAGTGCGGATGAAAACGAATCCGGAATTGATGTCGGCGGGTCCAAGGGTGAGACTTGCGGCGGAGCCGGAGTGCACACCAATTCCCGTCACGGTCACCTGCGACCGGAGCGTCGTCTGCCGACTGGATTTCATACCCGCAAGTCCACTTGCCTGACCTTATCGAAAGTGGAGACGGCCTGTGTGGCCAACGCCCTCGCCTTCCGATTCCCCAAGGTTGCGTGAATCTTAGCTCCTGCAGCACGGAGCGCCACTCACGCTTGTTTACAGATTATTACCCCAAACCCGCCGTATTCGTGCCGCCGGCCCGGCCAAATTCGCGATGCGCCCGGCACTGTCAAGAGCGCGTCGGAGGCACATTTTTTTAAAGAAAAAACAGACACTTACGTATTGCGCGCGAAGGTTAAGAAAATGCAAATGCCCCGGCCTGGCGGGCCGGGGCATTAAATTTGTGATCGCGAATTGTAACAGACCTCAGTTGGCCTGCCGCCGCAGGAAGGCCGGAATGTCGAGATGGTCCTCGCTGGTGCCCTGAGGGGCCACCGGGGCCGGCCGGCCGTGGACATCGAGGCCCTGCGGTGCGGGGGCCGGACGGCGCGCATACTCCGATACCGGATCACCGCCATACTGAGCGGGGTTCGACCGCTGCGGCTTGCGCTCCGGCAGCGGCGGCATCTGCGCCATGGCCGGTCCCTCGGTGCGGGCCGCGATCGGCGGCTCGCTGTCCTCGTCGCGGCGGCCGAGGCCGACATTGGCCAGACGCTGCAACAGCGAGATGCGGGTCTTCTGCGGATGCTCCTCGGCGGTCTCCCCGCGGGCGCGGCGGATCTGATTCTGCGCCGGCACCGGCAGTTCGTCGAACTGCGGCATGCGCGGCGCGCGCGCCGGCATGCGCTCGGCCTGCTGCGGGATGAACGCGGCAGGCGGCGGAGCCTCGTTCAGGCTCATCGGCTCCTCGTGGTCGGGGAACAGCGACGGCGTGGGCGGGATCGGACGTACGCTGACGTCACCATAAGCCGCGGGCTGCAACAGTTCCGGAGCCGGAGCGACCGGAGCCGCCGGCGACACCGCCTCGGCGATCGCCGCCAGCGCAGCGCGGTCGATCTGGTCGGCGCTGGCGCGAACCGGCGCGGGCGCGGCAGCCGCCACCTGCTTCGTCTGCTGGGCGGCGCGTTCCTGCATGCGCTGGTTGTCGGCGCGCAGGCGGGCGGTGAGTTCGGCGAGGCGGCCTTCCGGTCCGGCCGAGGCGGCCGGCGTCGGCAGCACGGCACGGGCCACGGCGTCGATGCCGGTGGCGACCACCGAGACGCGGATGACACCGTCGAGGCTCTCGTCGAAAGTGGCGCCGACGATGATGTTGGCGTCGTTGTCGACCTCCTCGCGGATGCGGGTTGCGGCTTCGTCCACCTCGAACAGGGTCAGGTCCCTGCCGCCGGTGATGGAGATCAACAGGCCGCGGGCACCCTTCATCGAGGAATCGTCGATCAGCGGATTGGCGATCGCGGCTTCGGCGGCGGTCAGCGCGCGCTTCTCGCCGGTCGCCTCGCCGGTCCCCATCATCGCCTTGCCCATCTCCTTCATCACCGCGCGGACGTCGGCGAAGTCGAGGTTGATGAGGCCTTCCTTGACCATCAGGTCGGTGATGCAGGCGACGCCCGAGTACAGCACCTGGTCGGCCATGGCGAAGGCGTCGGCAAAGGTGGTCTTCTCGTTCGCGACCCGGAACAGGTTCTGGTTCGGGATGATCAGCAGCGTGTCGACCACCTTCTGAAGCTCGGTGATGCCGGCCTCGGCGGTGCGCATCCGGCGCTGGCCTTCGAAGTGGAACGGCTTGGTGACCACGCCGACGGTGAGGATGCCCATGTCGCGCGCGGTGGCGGCGATCACGGGGGCCGCGCCGGTGCCGGTGCCGCCGCCCATGCCGGCGGTGACGAACACCATATTCGCACCGCTGAGATGGTCCTTGATCTCGTCGATGACTTCCTGCGCGGCAGCCGCTCCGACGTCCGGCTGCGAGCCCGCGCCGAGGCCCTGGGTGACCTGGGTGCCCATCTGCACGATGCGCTCGGCCTTCGACATCGTCAGGGCCTGCGCGTCGGTATTGGCGACGACGAAATCAACGCCCTCAAGACCGGCGGTGATCATGTTGTTGACGGCGTTGCCGCCCGCGCCGCCGACGCCGAACACGGTAATGCGCGGCCTCAGCTCGCGAACATCAGGGGGAGTGAGATTGATGGTCATGGTTGCCTCTCGATTACGCGGGCGCGTGGGGGCTTGGGCTGCACGCCGAAGCAGTTGATGGAATGGTCCGATCCGGTGTTGAGATCATCAGAAGCCCTCCCGGAGCCATCGTCCGACCTTTCCGAAATAGCCGTGGGTCCCTGTCATGGGGTGCCGCGTATGCCGCGGTTCAACGTGTTCAAGATGGGCGAATTGCGGATAGACCAAGAGGCCCGTGGGCACCGCGAAGGATGCGCTCTTGGCCTCGGGCGGCAGGCGGCCGAAGCCGAGCGGACGGCCGATCCGGACCGGGCGGCCCAGGATGCGGCCGGCGAGTTCGGGAATTCCCGTGAGCTGCGAGGCTCCGCCGGTCAGCACAACGCGCGCCCGCGGATCTGCCGCAAAGGGGGAATCCGCGAGCCGGTCCCGCACCATCTCGAAAGTCTCCTCAACCCGCTGGCGGACGATGTTCGCGATCGTCGCGCGGGAGACGATCTGCGGCGCGTCGCGCTCGTGATCGTCCGCCGTCGGCACGCTCATCAGTTCGCGCGCGTCCGAGCCCCCCGTCAGCACCGTGCCATATAACGTCTTGATTCGCTCGGCATCCGCAATGCAAGCGCCGAGGCCCCGCGCCAGATCCATGGTGACGTGATGGCCGCCGAGCGCAAAGCCGCTCGCATGCACGCACTGGCCGCCGGAATAGGTCGAGATCGTCGTGGTGCCCGCGCCCATTTCGACAACAGCGGCACCGAGATCGAGTTCGTCGTCGGTCAGCACCGACAGCCCGGCCGCATAGGGTCCCGCCGCCATCGCTTCGACGTTGAGATGACAGCGCTCCACCACCAGCATCAGGTTCTTGGCCGCGGTCGCATCCGCCGTGACGACGTTCATGTCGATGCCGAACTGGCGCGCGACCATGCCAGAGGGATCGCGCACGCCCTTGACGCCGTCGAGCGAATAGCCGACCGGCAGCGCATGAAGCACGGTGCGCCCCTGCGGCGTGGCGTGATACATGCCCGCGCTGACCACGCGGCTCATATCGGCCGGGGTGACCGCGCCGCCGCGCAGTTCCGAGGAGGCCTCGATCAGTTCGCCCTTGAGGCGGCCCGCCGACACCGACAGCAGCACCGATTCGACGCGCACCTTGGCCATGCGCTCGGCCAGCGCCACCGCCTGGCGCACCGCCTGTTCGCATTCGTTGAGATTGATCACCGCGCCGGCCTTGACGCCGCGCGACTGGATATGGCTCAGCCCGATCAGTTCGACCGCGTGGGTGCGCCCGCGCAGCGTCTCGCCCGGCGGGCGCGGTTTCAGCCGCGCGATCAGGCAGGCGATCTTGCTCGTGCCGATGTCGAGCGCCGCCACCAGCGCCGTCTTGTTCGCCGGCATCTGGCGGGTTTTCGGGGTCTGCACGCCATCGAGACCGGTCATGCGCTGCCAGCCTTCTTCGGTTTCTTGTCTTTGAGAAGCTCGTCGCGCGCCTTCGCCGCGCCTTCCGACAGGCGCACCGTCAGCCGATCCGGCAGCCGCATGTCGATGGCGGTGATGTCGCGGGAGAACAGGCCGGTTTCCTTGTCCATCTTCGACAGGGTCGCCAGCGCCTTTTCCACGTCGGTTTCCGGCAGCCGGACGTCGATGCCGTCGGCCAGACGCAAATTCCAGCGCCGCTCGCCGACGAACACCACCGCCTTCACGGCGGAGCGGACCTGCGGATATTTCGCCAGCAGATCGAGGAATTCGCGGGCGCGGGTTTCCGCCCCCTTGCCGACCACGAGCGGCAGCTTCACGAACCGCCGCGCCACATATGGCTCCAGCACGGTGCCGTCTTCCGCGATCACGGAAACGCGGCCGTTCTCCTGCCACAGCGCAAAGGGCGCGCGCTCGGTGATGTCGATCTGCAGCCGGCCGGGATAGAGCTTCTGCACGGTGGCGTCGGCGATCCACGGGTCGGCCTTGAGCTTGTCGCGCGCCGCCGCGGCATTGAGGAACAGCAGCGACGAGCGGCCGTTCACGCCGCCGATGGCGAGCACTTCGTCCTGGGTGAGCTGCTTGCGGCCGGAAATCGCCACGCTGGTGATCCGGAATCCGACCGAATTGGCGGCGGCGTTGCGGGCATCGCTCAAAGCGCCGAGCACGTCGTCGGTATGGCCACCCTTGACGACACCGAACACGGTGGCGCCGACGAGCAGAACCGCCGTGGCCGACAGGCCGAAGCCGCGCGGACGGCGGCGTTCCAGCCACGCGATCCAGCGATGAACGGCGGCATTGTGGGAAACGGAGCGGAACAGCGGGCGACGGAACAGGCCGGGCGCGGGCGTGCGCGGGCCAGGACCCGCTTGGGGTCCCGTCCGTCCGACCGACCGAGGGAGGCGTCCTCCACCGTCCATTGCACCAGCTCGTCAAATGTTGAGGTCGCCGCGGACGTCCGCGCGACTCACGTTGCGGCGGCCAAGCGCCCATGCGCCGCCGGCGTTAACCATCGGACGTCCTGGTAAACAAAAGGTAAAATTGGCATGGCCAGGGGAGAATTTGGCACGCCGGGGAAAGGGTTTGCACCGAGATCCGTCGCATTTGACCGAACACCGGACCATGACGCCGGCCGCAGCGGGGCGAGGCTGGAGGCGTTCACCCGCTGCATGAGCCGTGGGGGCTGGCATAGGAGCGGCCCATTCGGCCGCACCGTCGAGCGGCGCGAGCGCCGCCCTAGCCGCGGGCGCGGCGCGCCGCGAGCGCGATCTGGCCGTAGAGGAAATCGACGAAGTCGATGCCCTGCGCCTTCAGCGCCTTCGGATAGAGCGAGGCCGCGGTCAGGCCGGGCAGCGTGTTGGTTTCGAGATAGACCGGCCCGTTGTCGGAGACGATGAAATCCGAACGCGAATAGCCGCTGCACGACATCGCGCGATGCGCCTTGAGCGCCTGCTCCATGATGGTCGCGTTGACCTGCGGCGCAAAGCGCGCCGGGCAGATCTCCTGGGTCGAGGCGGCGAGATATTTCGCCTCATAGTCGAAGCCACCCACTGCGGGAATGATCTCTACCGGCGGCAGCGCGATCACCGCGCCGTCGGAGGTCTCGAGCACGCCGCACGTGGCTTCCGCACCGGCGATGAACGGCTCGATCAGATAGTCCTCGGTCGCCGCAGCGCTGCGCACCGCGACCAGATCCTGTGTCGCGTTGATGAAGAACAGGCCGTAGCTCGATCCGTCGCGCGCCGGCTTGGCGATCAGCTTGCCGTATTTCGCCAGCGCTGCCTCTGCATCGGCGAGATCGATGCCCGAGGGCGAATTCACCCCGGCATAGGCCGCGAAGCGCTTGGCCGCGACCTTGTCGAAAGC
>JAFKES010000066.1 GCA_017308495.1 Afipia sp. | reverse complement strand
CGCAGGCCATCACGGTCACCATCACCGGCACCAACGACGCGCCGGTGCTGGCGGCGGACACCGAGCAATACCATCAGACAATGGAGCAGGTCGATGTCACCGGCGCCGATCCGGCGGTGGTCGATACGGTGTCGGGATCGCTGACGTTCGACGACATCGATCTCATCGACACCCATCAGGCGAGCGCGAGTCTGAGCACCGAGCCGGACGCCATCCGGTGGTCCGGCGGCGACGCCAGCGACATCCCGGCGGCGACGTTGGCGGCGCTGGCGACCGCCATGTCGGCGTCGGTCGCGGACGGCTCCGACAGCACCGACACCGGCCACGGGACGCTGGACTGGACGTTCTCGCTGCCCGATCACCTGAGCGATTTTCTCGCCCACGGAGAGACCCTGACCATCGTCTACGATGTCACCGTGACGGACGATAATGGCGTGTCGTCCACCCAGCCGGTGACGGTTCAGATCACCGCAGCGAACGACCAGCCGGTCATCACCGTGGTCTCCGATCTGGCGGGTGCTGTGACGGAGGACGTTTACGCCTCCTCGGGCGTGCTGAACGACAGCGGCACAGTGGCCTTCAGCGATGCCGACCTGACCGACACCCACACCGTGCATGCCGCGTTCAGCGGTGCGGTGGCGAGCAGCGGCGCGACCGTGTCCGACGACCTCGCCGCAGCGCTTCAGGACGCCTTGAGCGTGCCGTCCACGGCTCTCGATGCTGAGACGCATGCGTTCGACTGGCACTTCAGCCTCGACAACAGCCTCGTGCAGTATCTCGCCGCCGGCGAAACCATTACCGTGACCTATACGATCACCGTGCAGGACAACAGCGCGGTCGCGGCCAACGACACCTCCGCGCCGCAGACGGTGACCGTCGTCATCACCGGCAGCAACGATGAACCCACCATCACCGTGAGCAACCCGGCGGCAGTCACCGAGGGAGACGCCGGCACGGCCGCACCGCAGACCGTCACCGTCGCCGATCACGTCGCCATCACCGATGTCGATGCGAGCGACGCGCACGTTCCGTATGTGGCGGATACGCTGGCGTTCGGCCATGCCACGGGACCGGCGCCCGCCGGCGGGCTGGGCGATCTGTTCACCGTCAACGCGGCGGACGGCACCATCAGCTACGACAAGGCGGCGTTCGACTATCTGGCCGCGGGCGATCAGGTCACCGCCACCTTCACCTTCGATGCATCGTCGGGCCCGGACACCCATCACGAATGCATCACCATCACCATCGAGGGTGACAACGACGCGCCGGTGATTGCGACCGGCGCGGTTGCGGCCGCAACCGTCGCGGACGCGACAACCCTGACGGGAGTGGTACTGTCCGATCCCGATACGTCCGACACCTTCACGCTCACCGCCACGGCCGACCATGGCAGCGTGGCGCTGTCCGCGGCGTCGGGATCGTTGTCCGACCTCAACACGGCTCTGGCGGAGGGGATCGTCTACACGCCGGACGCCGCGCTGCCCGACGTCGCTCCGCCGGCGACCGACAAGGTCGCGCTGACCGTGACCGATCAGGCCGGCGCCACCGACACGGTGAATTTCATTTTCAGCGTGTCCGGCACCGGGCCGGTGACGCTGGAGGGAACCTCGCAGAAGGACGTGTTCTTCGCCTCCGCGCAACAGGACACGTTCGTGTTTGCCTCCGGCTCCGGTCAGGACACCATCACCGGGTTCGCCGCCGGGACGGACAAGATCGACCTGCAGGGCCTGCCGTCCTTCGACGCCACCGCGCTGGACCATCTGCTCGAAACGGCCGATCATGTCGGGACCGGCGGCGCCGACCTGCTGCTGCATCTGAACGGCAACACCGACACCGTGCTGCTCAAGAACGTGGCGAGCCTGTCCGCCGGCGATTTCATCCTTCACGCCTGAGCGGTGAACCATGGCCCCGGGAGCGGCGGACGCATTAACCTCACGGCCGCTTCCGGGTGCATTCACCGCGCAGGGTGTGGCATGATTGGCGGGTCGGGTCATCGTGTCGGGCGGCGCGAATGAGCGCGCCATCCTCATCCGGCAAGTCAGGTGCCAATGCAGCCCGTTCCGACATCGACTGAGCGCCGTTCGCCGCGATCCGAACTGGGCACGGCGCTTGCGGCCTGCCGCAGCGCCTTCATCGGTGTCGGCGTGATGAGCCTCGTCATCAACGTGCTCTATCTCACCGGCTCGTTCTTCATGCTGGAGATCTACGACCGCGTGCTGCCGAGCCGCAGCGTCCCGACGCTGGTGGGGCTGATGGTGCTGGCGGGCGGCCTGTATGCGGTGCAGGGCATTCTCGACCTGATCCGCAGCCGCATTCTCGTCCGGATCGGCTCCACCCTCGACGAGATCCTCAGCGCCCGGGTCTATGACATCGTGGTGCGGATGCCGCTGCTCGCGGGCCAGCGCGGCGAGGGTCTGCAGCCGCTGCGCGATCTCGACAACATCCGCGCGTTCCTGTCCGGCATGGGGCCGGGGGCACTGTTCGACCTGCCGTGGCTGCCGCTTTATCTCGCGATCTGCTTCGCCTTCCATCCGCTGATCGGACTGACCGCGCTGGCAGGCGCCATCATCCTGATCGCGCTGACGGTGCTGACCGAATATCTCACCAGCCAGCCGATGAAGCGCGCGGCCGGCCTCGCCATGCGCCGGCAGGATCTGGCGCTCGCCAGCCGGCGCAACGCCGAGGTGCTGGTGGCGATGGGCATGGCCGGGCGGGTCGGCAAGGCATGGGACGAATCCAATCGCGATTATCTCGCGAGCCACGCCCGCGTCAGCGACGTCGCCGGCGGACTCGGCGCCATCGCCAAGGTGCTGCGGATGATGCTGCAATCGGCGGTGCTCGGCGTCGGCGCGTGGCTGGTCATCAACCAGCAGGCGACCGCAGGCATCATCATCGCCGGCTCGATCCTCAGCGCCCGCGCGCTGGCGCCCGTCGATCTCGCCATTGCGCACTGGAAGGGTTTCGTCGCCGCGCGGCAGAGCTGGCATCGCCTCAACCGCCTGCTGGGCATGATCCCGGCCGCGGCCGTGCCGACGTTGCTGGAGCCGCCATGCGGCCGGCTCTCGGTCGAGGCGCTGTCGGTGGCGCCGCCCGGCGAGCAGAAGGCGGTGGTGCAGGACATGTCCTTCACACTGGAAGCCGGGCACGGCGTCGGCGTCATCGGCCCGAGCGGATCGGGCAAGTCGTCGCTGGTGCGGGCGCTCGTCGGCGTGTGGCATCCGCTGCGCGGCAAGGTGCGCCTCGATGGCGCCGCGCTCGACCAATGGTCGCCGGAGGTGCTCGGCCGCCATATCGGCTACCTGCCGCAGGACGTCGAACTGTTTTCCGGCACCGTCGCCCAGAACATCGCCCGCTTCGAAGACAACGCCAACTCCGAAGACATCATCGCGGCGGCGCGGCAGGCGCGCGTCCACGACCTGATCATCGGCATGCGCGACGGCTACGACACGCAGGTGGGCGAGCAGGGCAGCGTGCTGTCCGCCGGGCAGGCGCAGCGCATCGCGCTGGCGCGCGCGCTTTACGGCAATCCGTTCCTGGTGGTGCTTGACGAACCCAACTCCAATCTCGACAGCGACGGTGACGCCGCGCTCAACGCCGCGATCCTCTCGGTGCGCGCCCGTGGCGGCGTGGTGGTGGTGGTGGCGCATCGGCCGGTCGGCATTGAAAGCGTTGATCTCGTCCTGGTCCTCAAGGACGGGCGCGCCCAGGCGTTCGGTCCCAAGGAAGCCGTGCTGGGGCAGGTGCTGCAACGCCAGCCGCCAGCCGCCACGCCGGCGATCAAGATCGTGTCCGACAAGACGGGAGCGCAGCCATGACGCGGCCGGGTCTGGCGGGAACGGAAGGCAGAATTCGCGGTGCGCTCAGCGCGCTGGTGTCGCCGCTCGAACGCCTCGCGCTGTTCAGGAGCCTCGACCAGCCGGGCTCGCGCCGGTCGATCCGCCTGCACCTGATCACCGGGCTGGTGGTGGTCGGCCTGCTCACCGGCGGGCTCGGCGGCTGGGCCTCCACGGCGCAGATTTCCGGGGCGCTGATCGCGCCGGGCTCCATCGTCGTCGATTCCAACGTCAAGAAAGTCCAGCATCCGACCGGCGGCGTGGTCGGCGAGGTGAGGGCGCGCGACGGCGACCGCGTCAAGGCGGGCGATATCGTGGTGCGGCTCGACGACACCGTCACCAAGGCGAGCCTTGCCATCGTCACCAAGGGATTGAACGGTCTTCTCGCCCGCCGCGCGCGGCTGCTCGCCGAGCAGGAAGGGCTCGACCGCATCACCTTCCCGCCGGACCTTATGGACTATTTCTCCGATCCCGAGGTGCGCTCGCTGATCGGCAACGAGGTCAAGCTGTTTCAGGTGCGCTCGGCCGGGCGCGTCGGCCAGAAGGCGCAGCTCCGGGAGCGCATCGCCCAACTCAAGGAGGAGATCGTCGGGCTTGAGGCGCAGGAAAACGCCAAGTCGCGCGAGATCGATCTGATCCAGAAGGAGCTGGTGGGCGTCCGCGATCTCTACAACAAGAACCTGGTGCAGATCTCGCGCCTGACCACACTGGAGCGCGACGCCGCGCGCCTCGACGGCGATCGCGCCCAGTTCATCGCGCAAAAGGCGCAGACCAAGGGCAAGATCACCGAAACCGAATTGCAGATCATCCAGATCGACAAGGATCTCTCCAGCGAGGTCTCCAAGGAGATGCGCGAGATCAACGACAAGATCGGCGAGTTCGTCGAGCGCAAGGTGACAGCCGAAGACCAGTTGCGGCGCATCGACATTCGCGCGCCCCAGGCCGGCATGGTGCTGCAATCCACCGTGCACACCGTGGGCGGCGTCATCACCGCCGGCGACGCCATCATGCTGATCGTGCCGGACACCGACAACCTGTCGGTGGAGGCGCGGGTCAACCCGCAGGACATTGATCAGCTGCGCATCGGCCAGAAGACCCTGCTGCGGCTGTCGGCGTTCAACCAGCGCACCACGCCGGAACTGAACGGCACCGTGAGCCGGATCTCGCCGGACACCACCGTGGACCAGCGCACCGGGCAGAGCTACTACACCATCCGCGTGTCGCTGCCGCCCGAGGAAGTCGCGCGGCTCGGCGATGTTAAGCTCATTCCGGGCATGCCGGTCGAGGCGTTCGTGCAGACCGGCGAGCGCACCATGATCTCCTACCTCGCGAAGCCGCTGAGCGACCAGCTCATGCGCGCGTTCCGTGAAAAGTGACGGGCGGGCGGCGGACGGCATGACGCACGGGGCGGGGAAATCGGCGGTCCGGTTCGTCGCGCGGCTGCGGATGTATGTCCGGGCGTTCGGCTATGCCCGCATGCTGTGTATCGCCCTGCTGCTGGCGTTCCTCGCCGTGCGGGTGATCGATCCGCTGCCGCTGGAGGAATTGCGGGTCCGCACCTTCGATGCCTATCAGGTGCTGAAGCCGCGCGTGGCGACCCAGCGCCCCGTCGTCATCATCGATATCGATGAGAAAAGCCTCGCCCGCTTTGGGCAATGGCCGTGGCCGCGCACGCGGGTGGCCGATCTGGTCGGCAAGCTGACCGACCTCGGCGCGGCCGCC
Source organism: Afipia sp. (assembly GCA_017308495.1). Classification (GTDB taxonomy): domain Bacteria; phylum Pseudomonadota; class Alphaproteobacteria; order Rhizobiales; family Xanthobacteraceae; genus Afipia. The sequence continues at coordinate 5,352 of JAFKES010000066.1, read as the reverse complement.
ATCGCCTTCGACATCGTGTTCGCCGAGCCGGACCGGCTGTCGCCGGCGGTGGCCGCCGACACCTTCCGCGATCTTGACGACGAGAGCCGCGCCCGGCTGCGGGCGCTGCCCAGCAACGATCAGGTGCTCGCCGATGTGCTGCGGCGCTCGCCGGCGGTGCTCGGTGAATCCGGTCTGCCACGAACTGTGCCGCAGCCCGACCTCAGGCTGCCGCTCACCGGGCTCGCCACGCTGGGCGGCGATCCCAAGCCGTTCCTGCTGAGCTTTCCCGGACTGCTGCGCAACATCCCGATCCTCGAGGAAGCCGCGCCGGGGCGGGGGCTGTTCACCATCCGCACCGAGCGCGACGGCATCGTGCGCCGCGTGCCGATGATCATGCGGGCGCAGGGCGAACTGATGCCCTCGCTGACCTTCGAGATGCTGCGCATCGTCACCAGGGCCGATACGATCCTCATCAAGTCCGACGAAGCCGGCGTCAAAAGCGTCGCCGTGCCGGGCTTCGAGGTGCCGACCGACCGCAACGGCCAGCTCTGGGTGCATTTCGCGCGGCACGATCCGGCGCGCTACGTCTCCGCCGCCGACGTTCTGGACGGCCGCATCGGTCCTGACGCCATCTCGCGCAAGCTGATCCTGATCGGCACCTCGGCCGTGGGTCTGCTCGACGTCAAGACGACGCCGCTCGATCCGGTGATGCCCGGGGTGGAGGTGCATGCGCAGGTGCTGGAAAGCGCGCTGACCCGCTCGGTGCTGTCGCAGCCGAACTACGCCATCGGTGCTGAACTGCTCGCGGCCATCCTGTTCGGCGCGGCGATCATCTGGCTTGCGCCCATTCTCACCCCGTTGGGATTGCTGGCGTTCGGCGCGGTGATCGTCGCCATCATGGTGGCGGCGTCGTGGTTCTTCTACGCCGAGCACCGGCTGCTGTTCGATTTCACCTTCCCGCTGATCGCTTCGACCTCGGTCTATCTGGTGCTGGTGTTCAACAGCTATTTCCGCGAGCAGGCGCAGCGCCGCCGCATCCGTTCGGCGTTCGGCCAGTATCTGTCGCCGGCGCTGGTGGAGCAGCTGGCGCAGTCGCCCGACAAGCTCGTGCTCGGCGGCGAGGAGCGCGACATGACCATCATGTTCAGCGACGTGCGCGGCTTCACCACCATCTCGGAGTCATTCAAGAGCGATCCGCAGGGCCTGACCTCGCTGATGAACCGCTTCCTGACGCCGCTGACCAATGCGATCCTCGATCGCAAGGGCACCATCGACAAGTACATGGGCGACGCCATCATGGCGTTCTGGAACGCGCCGCTGGACGACCAGACCCACCAGATCAACGCCTGCGAGGCGGCGCTCGACATGATCGAGCGCATCGAGACGCTCAACGCGGCGCGCAAGCGCGAGGCGGAGGAGGCCGGCAAGCCCTACATTCCCATGCAGGTCGGCATAGGTCTCAACACCGGCACCTGCGTCGTCGGCAACATGGGATCGGACCTGCGGTTCGACTATTCGGTGCTGGGCGACAGCGTCAACCTCGCCTCGCGCCTGGAGGGACAATCGAAGTCCTACGGCGTGCCGATCATCGCCGGATCGAACACGGCGCTTGCGGCGCAGGACAAATTCGCGATCCTCGAACTCGACCGCATCACCGTGAAGGGCAAGACCGAGCCGGAGGTGATCTACGCCATCGCCGGCCGCGAGGACGTCGCGCAGTCTCCCCAATTCCGGACCCTGCGCGAATTCAACGCCGAGATGCTGTCGCGTTATCGCGCCCGCGACTGGGACGGCGCCATGGCCGCGATCGAGAATGGCCGGCGCGCCGACGAATCGGGCCTGCTGGCAAAGCTGCGCGATCTCTATGCGGAGCGGATCGCGGCGTTCCGCAGCAATCCGCCGCCGGACGACTGGGACGGGGTGTTCGCGCTGACGACGAAATGAAGCGCAGCGCGGCCGCGGCTATCGTTGGCGGCGCGCGCTGGCAAGGTCTTTTTTTGCGGAGCGGCGTTCACTATCGTCTTGGAGAGGATGACAGCCGCATGTCATCCTTGCAATGGATTCACCGAGTTCTTTCATGTCCACGACAATGTCCGTCCGGTTCTGGGGTGTTCGGGGGAGCATTCCATGTCCGGGTCCCGGGACCGTGCGCTACGGCGGCAATACGTCCTGCGTCGAAGTCCGCTGCGGCGAGCACCGTCTGGTGTTCGACGCGGGCTCGGGACTGCGCATGCTTGGCAATGCCCTGGCCGCCGATCCGCGGCTGATCGACATCGATCTGTTTCTCAGCCACTGCCATATCGACCACGTGATCGGCCTGCCGTTCTTCACGCCGGCGTTCGCGAAGGGCAACCGGGTCCATGTCTGGGCCGGCAACGTCAGGCGGGCGGGCGGCGTGCGCGAGGCGGTGGGCCGGCTGATGAGCTATCCGCTGTTTCCGATCGGGGTCGAGGCTGCGCAGGGCACGGTGGCGTTCGTCGATTTCGATCCGGGCGAGGTGCTTCATCCGCGCCACGGCATCGCCGTCCACACCGCGGCGCTGAACCATCCCGGCGGCGCGACCGGCTACCGCGTCGAATATGGCGGCCGGGCGATGGCCTATGTCACCGACCTCGAACTCGGCGGCGGCGCGACCGATCCGGCGCTGCTGGCGCTGGTGCGCGACGCCTCGCTGGTGATCATCGACGCGACCTATACCGACGCCGAACTGCCGGATCATGTCGGCTGGGGTCATTCGAGCTGGCAGCAGGTGGTCCGGCTCGCCAACGAGGCCGGGGTCGCCAAGCTGTGCCTGTTTCACCACGACCCCGATCATGACGATGCCCAGATGGACCGCATCGCGGCCGCGGCCGCCACCGCCCGGCCGGGGACGCTGGTGGCCCGGGAAGGGCTCGTCCTCGATATCTGAACAGGCGGATGTCACGCCGTGCGGCCACGCGCGGTTCGCGGCCGTCAGCCGTTGTTCGCGGGGGCGGGTAACGGCATAATACCGCCTTCGACAGTCTTCAGCATCAGGTCACCTCCGATGGATATGACAGGGCTCGTTTCCGGCGCCGGCGGGTTTATCGCATCCGCCTTCGTGGTCGCCGGCTACACCATGCGGACGATGATCCCGCTGCGCATCTTCGGAATTCTTACAAATGTGGTGCTGATCGTTTTCGCGGTGGTGCATCATCATTATCCGATCATGGCGCTGCACATGATCCTGCTGCCGCTCAACGCCTATCGCCTGCGCGAAATGCTGCTGCTGGTGCGCGACGTGAAGAAGTCGGTCAACAGCGACCTGTCGATGGCGTGGCTGAAACCGTTCATGACCGAGCGCCGCTGCCGGACCGGCGAGGTGCTGTTCTACAAGCACGAGAAGGCCGAGGAGATGTACTACATCGTCAGCGGCCGCTTCAGGCTGGTGGAGTCCGAGATCGAATTGCCCACCGGCTCGATCGTCGGCGAACTCGGCATGCTGTCGCCGTCCAACAAGCGGACGCAGACGCTGGAATGCATCGAGGGGGGGCTGGTGCTCAGCGTGACCTATCAGAAGGTGCAGGAGCTTTACGTTCAGAACCCGGCCTTCGGGTTCTACTTTCTCCGCCTCGTCAGCGCGCGGCTGTTCCAGAACGTCGGAAAGCTCGAAGCGCAGCTGGCCGAGCGCACGGCTCAGGCAACGCCGTGAAAATCGCGGTCAAGGTCCCGCCGTCGCCGTTCCGGCTGCTGAAGGAGCGTTACTTCGGCGAGGAGACCCGCGACCCGCGCGTCGCGCGCGCGGCGTTGGCGCGCCTGTCGGCGCGGCTGCCGGCGGATGTCGCGCCTGTGGTCGGCGAGGCGGTGGCTGCTCTGATCGACTATCAGGATCCCGATTACGCCTTGCTCTATCTCGACCGGATCGAGCGCTATCTCGGCCCCGCCGGCATCATGCTGCCGTCGCTGGCCGAACTGGCGCGGCTGTTGGCGGCGCGCATGCAGTATGAGGACCCGATCCGCATCGCGCAGTTGAAGCTCGCCGAAGCGGGAGGCGCGACTGCCGTGCCCGATCCCGCCTCCATCGACCGGATCGAACAATTCCGCTGGGACGACATCATCCGCACGCTGCCGTCGGCGGCCGTTGCGTCGGCGCTGAACGCCTTCAGGCGGTTGCGGCTGGGGCGCCTGTTGGGCCGGAGTCTGAAGCTGCGCTTCAGTTCGACGGGCCGGTTCAGGCTGCTGCGCCTGAAAGGCCTGGCGGCGCTGCGCATCACGCGGCCGTTCTCCGAGCGCTTCAAGACCGAACGGACCTGGGTCGAGCGCTGGCTGCACATGGTGGACCGCAGTCTGGTCAAACACCCGGAGGCGGCGGCGGATATCGTGCGCTCCGCCGAACTGATCGCGGGCCACGGCGACGCCTACCATCAGGGCCTCGCGGAATGGAGCGTGATCATCGACGGTCTGGTCAAGCCGGCCTGCGACGGGACGCTGAAGCTGCCGGATCTCGCCGCCGCCATTCGCGAGGTGCGCCGCGCCGCGGACGGGGAAGTCGGGCCCCGCCGCCTGCGCGCCATGATAGACGCTCGGTCGCGGCTTCAGGCCCTTACCGTGCAAGGAGAATAAGGAGGGGAATAACGGGGAACCCACCGGTGGCCTGCGGCAGCGAACTGCTTTACACTGCGCCGCTTGATCCGATGGGAGACGACGCCGCTGCGCGCGGCGGCAAGGGAATACACATGAAGCGGTTTTTTGGATTCTGCATTCTCGCTGTGGCCGTGATGGCGGGGCGATCCGAGGCGCGTGCCGACGATTTCCAGCTCAGCCACAATCAGCGCATCGCCTGCGGGCGCGGCCTCAACGCCGGAAAGCTGCAAAACGTCAGTTGCAAATCCTTCGCCTATATCTTCAACAGCAAGACGTCCGAGTTCTATCGCTGTCAGGTCAGCGTCGCGGTGACACGCGACAACAAGGAAATCCTGCGGGTGGATACCGACGGCGCCTGCACACTGAAAGCCCGCTTGTTTCCCGAGAATTCATCCTATCTGTTCGACGCGACCGAGACCGAGCCGCCGAACACCAACAGCTTTTTCGGCGCCGGCGGCACGGCGATCTGGGTCGCCGACAGTACGCGCCTGAGCGCCAAGGGATGCATCATTCTCAACGTCGGTATCGGGTCCGACGTGATGAAGTGCGTCGATATGGCGTTCAACAAATAATCCAAGCCTTTCCAGCCAGGCCTTTCAGTTCGCGCCTTTCAGTTCGCGCCTTTCAGTTCGCGCCTTTCAGTTCGCGCCTTTCAAGTTCGGGCCTTCTGCTCCAACGCGTGTGCGCCGGCGGCCCATTCATCTGCGGCGGCGCTCGATCGGCACGGGGCGGCGAACGGCGATCCAGCGGTCGGCGGTGTGAATGGCC
>JAFKES010000065.1 GCA_017308495.1 Afipia sp. | reverse complement strand
CCGCGATCGCGACCGGATCGGTCGGCACGCGGTCCGCAGGGCCTTACGGCTTGTAGTGATCCTCGATGGCGGCTGCGACCGACGCATCCTCGCCCTGCGCGAGCGCGTAATAGCGGCCCATCAGGCCCTGCACCTCGGGGAATTCACCGACCACCTCGGTGAGCAGGTCCGCCTTGGCAAGTTTCGCGGCGCGCTTGGTCTTCTCGACATCCGCCCCCACGAGCGGCGCGATCTCCGCCGCGAGCCGCTCGATGCGCGCGATGCGCTCTCCTTGCGAGCCCAGCTTCTCGTGAAACACGATCTGCTCGAACTTCGGCAGCCGGTCTTCCAGACTGGTCTTGAGATCGGTCTCGTAGAAGAACTTGGCGTCCGACAGCCGCGCGCGGATCACCCGCTCGTTGCCCGCGACGATGGCGCCGCCGCCGTCGCTCGCCTCGATATTGGCGGTGAGGATGAACTTCGGCGCGAGCTTTCCCGTTTTCGGATCGCGCACCACGAAGCACTTCTGGTTGTTGCGGATGGTGGCGCGGATCACCTCGCCCGGGATCGACAGGAAGCTCGCATCGAACGAGCCCATCAGCACCACCGGCCATTCGACGAGGCCCGCGACCTCGTCGAGCAGCGCCGGGTCATCGACCAGTTCATAGCCCTGCGCGAACGCCAGTTCCTTGGCGTCTTCGAGAATGATGTTCCTGCGCCGCTCGGGATCGAGCACCACCTTGGCCGCTTCCAGCTTCGTCACATAGTCGTCGAAGCGGCGCACGCTGAATTCGCCCGGCGCCATGAAGCGGTGGCCGCGCGTGACCTGTCCGGCTTTGATGCCGGCGACGTCGAACGCCACGATGTCCGGGTCCTCGGTCTCCGGGCCGAAGGTCGCGATGATCGAATGCAGCGGCCGCACCCAGGTCAGCGCGCCGGATTTGGCCGAGCGCTCGCCCCAGCGCATCTGTTTCGGCCACGGGAAGGTGCGGATGATGGGCGGAATGATCTCCGCGATCACGTCGATGGCGGGACGCCCGGCCTTCTCCATCAGTGCGATGTAGAAATCGCCCTTGGGGTCGCGCTGGATCTTCGCCTCGTCGAGCGACGCCAGCCCGGCGGCCTTGAGGAAGCCCTGCACGGCGGCGTCCGCCGCGCCGACCTTCGGCCCCTTGCGCTCCTGCTTGAGGTCCGGCTGGCGCACCGGGATGCCGTGCACGGTGAGCGCGAGGCGGCGCGGGGTGACGAACGCCTTGGCGCCGTCATAGACGAGCCCTTCGGCGACCAGCTTGTCGGTGACCATCTTGCGCAGGTCGTCCGCCGCCTTCGCCTGCATGCGCGCGGGAATTTCTTCGGAGAACAGTTCGAGGAGAAGATCGGGCATTGTCTTACGCTCCCCGTCCCGCATCCGTATGCACCCACGCCTCGCCGCAGGCTTTCGCCAGTTCGCGCACGCGCAGGATGTAGCTCTGCCGCTCGGTGACCGAGATCACGCCGCGCGCGTCGAGCAGGTTGAAGACGTGGCTCGCCTTGATGCACTGGTCGTAAGCCGGCAGCGCCATCAGATGCGCCTCGCGCTTGCCGGGCTCTTTTTTGTTTTCTTGCCAGCCGGCGTCGAGATAGCTCTTGCAGGCGCTCTCGGCCATCCGAAACTGCTCGAACAGCATCGCGGTGTCGGCGTGCTCGAAATTGTGCCGCGAATATTCCTGCTCGGCCTGCAGGAACACGTCGCCATAGGTCACCTTCTCCGCGCCGTCGCGGCCGTTGAAGTTGAGATCGTAGACCCGGTCCACGCCCTGCACATACATGGCGAGGCGCTCCAACCCGTAGGTAAGTTCGCCCGCGACCGGCGCGCATTCGACGCCCGCGACCTGCTGGAAGTAGGTGAACTGCGACACCTCCATGCCGTCGCACCAGCACTCCCAGCCGAGTCCCCATGCACCCAGCGTCGGGCTTTCCCAGTCGTCCTCGACGAAGCGCACGTCATGCAGGTGCAGATCGATGCCGATGGCCTCCAGAGACTTCAGATAGAGGTCCTGAATGTCCGGCGGCGACGGCTTCAGGATCACCTGAAACTGGTAGTAGTGCTGCAGGCGGTTGGGATTCTCGCCGTAGCGGCCGTCCTTGGGGCGGCGCGACGGCTGCACATAGGCCGCGTTCCACGGCCGCGGGCCAAGCGCGCGCAGTGTGGTGGCTGGATGGAACGTGCCCGCGCCCACCTCCATGTCATAGGGCTGCAGGATGACGCAGCCGTGGTCGGCCCAATAGCGCTGCAGCGTCAGGATCAGCCCCTGGAACGACCGTTCGGGGCGCATGTGCGGAGGCAGGGAATCCATGAAATGTCTTTTGGATGAGGGCGGGGATGATTTGCGCCGGACCGTATCGGCGCCGCCCCGCGGAATCAAGGCGATGACGGCCCCGCAGGCTGCGGTCTCGCCTCCGGCAGCGGGATGTCCGGCGGCCGGCGGAAGGTCCCCTTAACCGCGTTGCCGGACGAGGGAACCGGCAGCGCATTTTGTTAGCAACTCGCCGCTACCCATGATCCCCGTCAAAACGGACCGCCGGATCAACCGGCGGCGTGATTGCGACAGGGACGACCATGATTGCTTTCCAGATCATCGCCGCGGCGGCCATCATGGTCGCGCTGTGCCTCATGACTATCAGCGGCGCCCGCCGCCCCGGCTGAATCCGCTCAGCCCGGCCGGTAGGTTCCGGTGGCGGGGTCGCGCCGCAGCGTGCGAATGCCGGCGGGATCGTTGATCCGCGCCTCCCGCGCCTCGTTCAGTTCCCGGTTGACGCGCCGGCCCTCGCGGACGGCGAACCGCACCAGCATGGCGCCTCCGACAAATCCGGCGACGATCAGAACAATCGGCATGACTTCACTCCGGTTCACAATCCGTAACGCGCCCATAGCGCGCGTGTTTCCAGCGCCGAGATCAGGTCATCGGAAAATCCCACGGTCCCCGGGAACGCCGCGCCCGCGCCCGGCTTGCGGCCGGTGAGGCTCGCGAGCAGCCCGCCAGCCGGCGCGATCACCGGCATGCGCACCTTGTCGCCATAGCGGGCGCGCAGCACCGTGCGCAGATCGCCGAGGGCATCGGCAAGGCCGAGCTTCACCGCCCGCTCCCCGGCCCAGTATTCGCCGGTGAACAGATAGTCGCCCTCGCCTTTCAGCCGCGCGCCGCGGCTGTCCTTCACGAGCTGGATGAACGTGTCATGGATGTCGCGCTGGATCGCCTTCAGCCGCGCCACGTCGTCGGGATTTTCCGGCAGGAACGGATCGAGCTGCGACTTGTAGTCGCCCGACGTATAGACCCTGCGTTCGATGCCGACTTTCTTGATCAGTTCCGTAAATCCGAAAGTGCCGCCGACCACTCCGATCGAACCGACGATGGAGGACGGGTCGCAGAAAATCTCGTCGCCGGCACAGGCGATCATGTAGCCGCCGGACGCCGCCACATCCTCGACGAACACCAGCACGCGCAGCTTCTTCTCCGCGGCGAGTTGGCGGACGCGCTGATAGATTTCGCGTGATTGCACCGGCGAGCCGCCGGGCGAATTGATGACAAGTGCGACCGCTTTCGCGCCCCTTGTGGAAAAGGCCTTGTCCAGCAGTTTCGCCACGCCCGCGAGCGACAGGCCGGGACGCAATGGCGTCACCGCCCCGATCGTTCCCGACAGGCGGACCACCGGCACCACCGGCCCGCCGCGCAGGCGCGCGGGCAGGAACTGCTTAAGCCTCATCAAAACATCGTTGGGGGCACTGTCGGCCATGGAACGATCCTGCATTCACGGTTTATTATTCGATAACTGGCACTGAGGAGACGGGCCTGTTCGGCAAAGATTAACCCTCTTGGCGACGGAATGGAGCCCAAACATTTGGCCTGACAGGTCTTTTTCTGCGCCGCCCTCGGGGCGTGCAGGAAAGACCGAAAACTGGAACGCGCCGTGCCTTGCACTCCGTCATCAGGGGCTGCAACGGCGCAGCCCGGACGGTGACGAAATGAAGATCTCCCTCTTGATGTTGCTAACCTGTGCCCTTTTTGCGGCAATCCACTTCACCGCCGCGCCCGACACCGGCCGCAAGCCGGCATCGCACTAATCGGCCGCCGCGCGCGGCAACGGCAGCGTGGTCCGTCCGCCAAGCACCGCCCTCGCCGCGGCGGTGTCGCGCCCCGGCCCGTCGCCCAGCGCCAGCGCGGGATGCAGCAGGAGCGGCGCACGGCCGCCCTTGACCGCCCTCACCAGCACCCGGATCGCCGGCGACGCCGCGTCCGGATGAACCGGCACCACCTCGACACCGCCGAAGCCGCGGGCGAGGACGGCGAGAACTTCGGCAAGACCATCCGCCCGCCAGATCAGCGCCAGCGTCCCGCCGGGCCGCAGCACACGGCGCGCGGCGTGAACCCATGCCGCCAGCGTGTCGGCTGTCGCCATATGGGCCGCCCGCCGCGCCGGATCGGGCGAGGCGCGATGGCGGCCGGGATCGTTGAAGGGCGGATTCATCAGCACGCTATCGGCGCTGTCGGGACCAAGCCCGGCGCTTGAGAATTCCCCCGCGGCCATGGTGACATCAAGCTCCACGACCCGGGCCGCGACGCCGTTGCCGGCGGCATTGAGGCGCGCCAGCTCCGCCAGCGCCGGATCGATCTCCACCAGCGCCAGATCGAGCCCGCCAACACGGCGCGCCACCGCGAGGCCGGCGGCCCCAACCCCGGCGCCGAATTCGACCACGCGCTGGCCCGGCTGAGCCGGCACCGACGCAGCCAGCAGCAGCGCATCGTGCCCGGCGCGATGGCCGCGCCGGGGCTGGCGCAGCCGCAGCCGCCCGTCGAGAAACAGATCCTCGGTGATCTCGCCCGGATCAGCCATCGTCGCGCGATTCATCGTCCCGCAATTCATGGCCGAGACCGGCCTCGGCCAGCAGGCGGCGCGCGGCGGCATTGTCCGCGTCGCCAACCAGGATGCGCCGGGGCAGCACCCCGAGCGAGCCGTCCATGACGCTCATATTGCCGTCGAGGACCAGATGATGGATGTCGGCGGCATCGAGCAGCGCGCCGATCGCCGACATCAGCACCACGTCGTTGGTCCGCACCAGTTCGCGCAAATCGCCGCCCTCCAGCCTTGATCCAGCCCCGGCCGGAACCCAGCCGTTCGTCGCTCTTGCCGCCTCGCACGGCAGTTTCTATGGTGGCCCGAGTTCCATCCGGAGACCGGACTTTGGCCGTCATCGTACCCTTCGAGAGCCACGCGACCCCCTCGATAGAGCAACTGGTCGCGCTTGTCGCCGCCGACATGGATCGCGTCAACGCCACCATCCTGTCGCGGACCGGGTCGGAAGTCACCATGATCCCGGAGGTCGCCAACCACCTGATTTCGTCGGGCGGCAAGCGGCTGCGGCCGATGCTGACGCTGGCGATGGCCAACCTCACCGGCTATTCCGGCGACGGCCACATCAAGCTCGCCGCCGCGGTGGAATTCATGCACACCGCGACGCTGCTGCACGACGACGTGGTCGACGAAAGCGAACTGCGCCGCGGCAAGCTGTCCGCGCGCATGCTGTGGGGCAACGAGGCCAGCGTGCTGGTCGGCGACTTCCTGCTCGGCCAGGCGTTCCGCATGATGGTGGAGGTCGGCTCGCTGCGCGCCCTCGACATCCTGTCGTCGGCGGCGGCCACCATCGCCGAAGGCGAGGTGATGCAGCTCGCCGCCGCCAAGAACACCGCCACCACCGAAGACGAATATCTCGCGGTGATCCGCGGCAAGACCGCCGAACTGTTCGCCGCCGCCTGCGAAGTGGGCCCGGTGATCGCCAACCGGCCCAAGGCGGAACAGACCGCCTCGCGTTCCTTCGGCATGAATCTCGGCATCGCCTTCCAGCTGATCGACGACGTGCTCGACTATGGCGGCAAGGCCGCCAAGCTCGGCAAGAATGTCGGCGACGATTTCCGCGAGGGCAAGATCACCCTGCCGGTGGTGCTGGCGTTCCGGCGCGGCAACGACGTCGAGCGCGCGTTCTGGAGCCGCACTCTGGAGAAGGGCGAGATCGGCGACGGCGACCTCGATCACGCCATTGGTCTCATGACCAAGCACCGCGCGCTGGACGACACCATGAGCCGCGCCCACCATTACGGCGCCATGGCGGTGGACGCGCTGGCGCTGTTCCCGTCCTCGCCGATGAAGACGGCGCTGGAGCATGTGGTGGCGTTCTGCCTGGCGCGGTCGCACTGAGGCGACGCCTTCGCCATCACGAGCGAAGCTGACCACGCATAATGTGAATGTGGTGAAGCGCTCAGCTCAGCACGCCGGCATGCACCCACCAGTCCGGATGGGCCTGCACCAGCGCCCTGGCCGCCAAACCCGCATCGCCGATAGTCCCGTACAGTCCGAAGCAGGTCGCGCCCGAGCCGGACATGCGTGCAAGCCGAACGCCGTCCGTTTCACGCAGCGCCGCCAGCACCTCGCCGATGACCGGCTCGACCTTCAGCGCCGGCTTTTCGAGATCGTTGACGCCGCGGCCGATCGCATCGATCCAGTCGTCGAACGATGCATCCGCGCCCGGCCAGCCCGGCGCCAGCAGGATATCGACGGGGCCGGCGAGCAGTTCGCCCTTGCCGAGGCCGAGCGCCGCGAACACATCCTTCGTCGCGACGCCGACGCGCGGATTGACCATCACGCAGGGCAGCGACGGCGGTTGCAGCATCTCCAGGTTGTCGCCGACGCCGGTCATGGTACAGGCATGCGAGGCGAGGCACACCGGAATATCCGCGCCGGTCTCGCGCGCGACATCGGCAAGGCGCGGATCGTCGACCGCGAGGCCATTGGCCCGCGCCAGCAGCCGCAGCGCTGCAGCCGCATCCGCCGAGCCGCCACCGATGCCGGCGGCGACTGGCAGGCACTTGTCGAGCGTGAAGCGGCCGGCCACAAGGCCCGGAATACGCTCGCCGAGCAACCTCGCCACCCGCAGCACCAGATTTTCGGCGGCCTCGCCGCAATCGCCCGCGCCGGGACCGGCGATATCGAGGCCGAGTTCAGTCCCCAGCTCCAGCGTGAGCGTGTCGGCGCAATCGGCGAACGCCACCAGGCTTTCGAGATCGTGGTAGCCGTCGGCGCGGCGGCCGAGCACGCGCAGGGTGAGGTTGACCTTGGCGCGCGCGGGGTCGGTCAAACGTGTCATGCGGCGTGAATCTTTCGTTCGTCGTGACCGGACCGCGGCACGTGCACGGACAGCCGGAGCAGGTTTCATTCAGACAGAATAGCATTCGTCATGCCCGGCTTCACGCCGGGCATGACGAGAACAATGCTTCCATCAAACGGAAACTACGTTAGCCGCCCTTGCCGTCGTCCTTCTTCTTGTCGGCTGCGGCGGCGTTGGATGTATCCTCCGGCAGGCCATCGCGAATCTTGGCCTCGATCTTCGGAAGTTCGTCGGCCTCGGGCTTGAGGTCGCGCGCGTGCTGCCACTGGAACCTGGCTTCCTGCGTGCGCCCCACCCGCCAGTAGGCATCGCCGAGGTGATCGTTGATGGTCGGGTCTTCCGGCTTGAGGTCGATGGCGCGTTCCAGCGTCTTCACCGCATTGTCGTAGTCGGCGATGCGATAGTAGGCCCAGCCGAGCGAGTCGACGATGTAACCGTCATCCGGCCGCTGCTCGACAGCGCGGCGGATCATCTTCATGGCCTCGTCGAGATTGATGCCCTGATCGATCCACGAATAGCCGAGATAGTTGAGCACGTGCGGCTGGTCGGGCTGCAACTCGAGCGCCTTCTTCAGATCGGCCTCGGCCTTGGCCCACTGCTTGGAACGCTCGAGGCAGATGCCGCGGAAATAATGGAACACCCAGTTCGGCTTGTCGGAGACGTCGATGCCTCGGGTATAGGTCTCGCCGCAATCGGCGAATTTCTTGCGGGCGCGCTCGATGTTGCCGAGCGCCATGATGGCTTCGAGGTCCTTCGGATCTTCCGCCACCACACCCTTGAGAATCTTGATCGCCTCGTCGGTGCGGTCGACCGCGTCGAGATCGGTGGCGAGCTGGATCTGCGCGTTGCGCTTCAGCGGCGACGCCTGCGGCACACGCTCATAGACCTTGATCGCCATCGCCGGCTTCTTCAGCGTCTCGTAGAGATCGGCAAGCGACAACAGCGCCAGCGAATGGTGCGGGTTGAGGTAGAGCGCGAGCTGGAGATAGACCAGCGCGAGATCTTCACCGCCGCGGCGCGTCAGCGATGCACCGATGCCGTAGAGCGCTTCGGCCGCCCCCTGCTGCGGCGACTCCACCAGGGGCGCGAGCTTCTTGCCGGCCCTGGCCTCGCGCATGCCTTCCACCACCAGCGGATGACGGGCGAGCTTCTTGTCGAACGCCTCGTAGACGGCCGCGGCCTCGGCGCCGCCCTTGTTGCGCGACAGCCAGCGGGCATAGGCGTCCGTCACGCGCAGCGCCGAATCGTCGAGCTTGTAGGCGCGCTCGAAGCGCACCCCGGCATCCTTCTGCCGGTTGGCGAGTTCATAGATCAGGCCGGCATGCAGGTCCTTGAAGATCGGATACCACTCCGGCCCGGCGAGCTTGTCGATGGCGGCCACAGCCTGCTGGGGATGGCCCGCGCCATAGGCCGCCCACCCCGACAACAGTGTGGCGACAAGATCGGTGATCGGGCCGCGCACCGACTGGGCGATGTGCTGCTGGGCGGCCGCGTACTGCTTCTGCTTCAGCGCGCGCACGCCGACCACGAGCCGCGCCACGCGGTTGTTCTTGTCCACCGTGAGGATGCGTTCGGCGAGCTTCACGGCCTCATCCATGTCGCCGTCGGCCACCGAGGCAATGAAGGCGCGGTCGAGCAACTCGCCATTCTTCGGATCGGCGCGCAGCGCGGCGCGATAGAAGGCGGAGGCTGCCGCCGCATCGCGATCGACGCTGGCGTGGCGCGCGGCGAGATAGCTGCCCGCGCCGGACAGGCCAAGCAGATCGCGGCTGGTGGGATAGGCCGCCGACTGGCGCGCCGCCTCGCCGGGATCGGTGCGGGTTTGCGCCTGAAGCGGGCCGCCGCCAGCGAACACCGCCGCGGCGGCGAGCGCGGCCACGGTCATGCGGTTGCGGAAAAGTGCACGATTGAAGCGAAGTGAAAACAGCACGCTCGCCGGCTCCATCTGAAGGGTAAGGTGCGCGACCCGGTCAGGCCAGCGGCACCGGACAATGGCTCTTTTGACCGCCATCCGCAAGGAGAGCCGGCGCAGGCATATACGCGCGAGATCGGATCACCAGTGTGGCGCAATCGTGGCAGCGCGCCACACTCGCGTGATCGTGCTTACATCGACTGGTAGTTCGGGCCGCCGCCGCCTTCGGGCGGAACCCAGGTGATGTTGCCGTTGGGGTCCTTGGCGTCGCAGGTCTTGCAGTGGACGCAGTTCTGCGCGTTGATCTGGTAACGTGGACCGGAGGTGTCCTCGACCCATTCATAGACGCCGGCGGGACAATAGCGATTCGACGGACCTGCGAACACATCGTGCTCGGAGGTCTTCTGCAGGTTCATGTCGGCCACCTTGAGATGGATCGGCTGATCCTCCTCGTGGTTGGTGTTGGACAGGAACACCGACGACAGCCGGTCGAAGGTCAGCTTGCCGTCCGCCTTCGGCGCGGGGCGCGGCGCATAGTCCCTGGCAGGATCGAGTGCCTTGGCGTCGGTCTTGCCGTGCGACAGCGTGCCGAACAGCGAGAAGCCGAACAGCGTGTTGGTCCACATGTCGAGGCCGCCGAGCCCGACGCCGATCACGGTGCCGAATTTCGACCACAGCGGCTTGACGTTGCGGACGCGGAACAGGTCGGTGCCCACCGCCGAGCCGCGCCAGGCGGTCTCATAGCTGACGAGTTCGTCGTTGGCGCGGCCGGCGCTGAGTGCGGCGGCGACGTGCTCGGCCGCCAGCATGCCGCTGCCCATGGCGTTGTGCACGCCCTTGATGCGCGGCACGTTGACGAAGCCGGCGGCGCAGCCGATCAGCGCGCCGCCCTTGAACGACAGGCGCGGCACCGACTGGTAGCCGCCCTCGGTGATGGCGCGCGCGCCATAGCCGATGCGCTTGGCGCCCTCGAACAGGTCGCGCACCCTGGGATGGGTCTTGAAGCGCTGGAACTCCTCGAACGGCGACAGATACGGGTCCTGATAGTTCAGGTGCACCACGAAGCCGACCGCCACGAGGTTGTCGCCGTAGTGATAGAGGAACGAGCCGCCGCCGACGGAATTGCCGAGCGGCCAGCCGAACGAATGCTGGATCAGGCCCTTCTTGTGCTTGGCAGGATCGATCTGCCACACTTCCTTGAGGCCAATGCCGAACTTCGGCACATCGCTGTTCCTGTCGAGGCCGAATTTCGCGATCACCTGCTTGGCCAGCGAGCCGCGCGCGCCCTCGGCCAATAGCGTGTACTTGCCGAGCAATTCCATGCCGCGGGTGTAGGAGGGCTTGTGCGAGCCATCACGCGCCACGCCCATGTCGCCGGTGGCGACGCCGCGCACCTCGCCGTTCTCGCCGTAGAGCATCTCCACCGCGGCGAAGCCCGGATAGATCTCGACCCCAAGCGCCTCGGCGCGCGGCGCGAGCCAGCGGCACACGTCGCCGAGCGAGCCGATGTAGCAGTGATGGTTGTTCATCAGCGGCGGCATCAGGATATTAGGCAGCCGGATCGCGGCATTCGACGTCATCCAGAAGAACTGGTCGTCGTTGACCTGCGTCTTGAGCGGACAGTCGGCGTCGTCGCGCCAGTCCGGAATGAGCTTGTCGAGATATACCGGATCTATCACCGCGCCGTACCGAATGTGGGCGCCGACCTCCGAGCCTTTCTCTACCAGGACCACCGACAGGTCGGGATTGATCTGCTTGAGCCGGATCGCGGTGCTGAGACCCGACGGCCCGGCGCCGACGATCACGACATCGAATTCCATGGAATCGCGCGGCCGC
>JAFKES010000064.1 GCA_017308495.1 Afipia sp. | reverse complement strand
CGACGAGCCGAAATAGTTCTGGAACAGGCCCTGGATGATCAGCGCGAGGCCGAAGGTCAGGAGCAGGCCGTAGAGATGGTCGAGGCCGGTCAGCCATTGCAGCATGGTGCGTTCGAGCACGATGCCGAACGCGCCCACGATCAGTGGCGACAGGATCAGCGCCCACCAGTAATTGATGCCGGCGAGATTGAGCAGGAAATACGCCACGAAGGCGCCCATCATGTACAGCGCGCCATGGGCGAAATTGATGATGTTGAGCATGCCGAAAATCACGGCAAGCCCAAGGCTCAGCAGCGCGTAGAACGAGCCGTTGATCAATCCAACCAATAGCTGGGCGTAGAGGGCTTGATACACTTTTGTCCGTCCGATTGATTGCCTGGGTGGAAACGGCAGATGAGACCCATCCACATCGCTACACGCCGAGATAGGTATGGAGTTTCTCCATGTTGGCCTGGAGTTCGGAGTTCGAGAACGCATCGATGATCTTGCCGTGCTCGACGATGTAGAAGCGGTCGGCCACCGTCGAGGCGAAGCGGAAATTCTGCTCGACCAGCAGGATGGTGAAGCCCTCCTGCTTGAGCCGCGCGATCATCTTGCCGATCTGCTGAATGATGACCGGGGCGAGGCCCTCGGTCGGCTCGTCCAGCATCAGAAAGCGCGCGCCGGTGCGCAGGATGCGCGCGATCGCCAGCATCTGCTGCTCGCCGCCGGACAGTTTGGTGCCCTGGCTGCCGAGACGCTCTTTCAAGTTGGGAAACAGCTCGAAAATCTGATCGAGCGTCATGCCGCCGCTGCGGATCACCGGCGGCAGCATCAGGTTTTCCTTGACGTCAAGCGTCGAGAAGATGCCGCGCTCCTCCGGGCAGAACGCGACGCCGAGACGCGCGATCTTGTCCGACGACAGGCGGATCAGTTCGCGCCCCTCGAACTCCACCGAGCCGGTGCGCTTGCCGATCACACCCATAATCGACTTCAGCGTCGATGTCTTGCCGGCGCCGTTGCGGCCGAGCAGCGTCACCACCTCGCCCGGACGGACCTCGAAATTCATGCCGTGCAGGATGTGCGACTCGCCATACCACGCTTCGAGATTGGCAACCTTCAGCACCGGAGCACTTGCGTTCTGCGCGACGGGATTATTCATGGCGGGATTATTCATGGCCCGCCCCCAGATAGGCTTCCTTGACCCGCGGGTCCTTGGTCAGCGTGGCGTAGTCGCCCTCCGCCAGCACCTTGCCGCGCGTCAGCACGGTGATGGTGTCCGACAGGTGGGCGACGACGTTGAGATTATGCTCCACCATCAGGATGGTGTATTTCGCCGAGATGCGTTTGATCAGCGCCGCCACTTTGTCGATGTCCTCGTGACCCATGCCGGCCATCGGCTCGTCGAGAAGCATCATGTCCGGGTCGAGCGCCAGTGTGGTGGCGATCTCCAGCGCGCGCTTGCGGCCGTAGGGCATCTCCACCGCAGGCGTATTGGCGAACTCGCTGAGGCCGACATCGTCGAGCAGTTCCCGCGCCCGGCCGTTGAAGCGGTCGAGCACCG
Source organism: Afipia sp. (assembly GCA_017308495.1). Lineage (GTDB taxonomy): Bacteria > Pseudomonadota > Alphaproteobacteria > Rhizobiales > Xanthobacteraceae > Afipia. Next base: position 11,229 of record JAFKES010000064.1, on the reverse strand, counting down.
CTTTGGAGCGCCAGAAATCGAATGAATTGCCATGCTGGCGCTGCAGCGCGACGCGGACGTTTTCCAGCGCGGTGAGATGCGGAAACACCGCCGAGATCTGGAACGAGCGCACCAGGCCGAGCCGCGCCACATCGGCCGGCTTCATCGCCGTGATATCCTGCCCATTATAAAGAATCCGGCCGCGCGTCGGCTAACTTGGTCAGCAGATTGAAACACGTCGTCTTGCCGGCGCCGTTCGGGCCGATGAGCGCGTGAATGGTTCCGCGCTTCACCCGCAGGCTGACATCGCTTACGGCCACAAAGCCCGCAAACTCCTTGGTCATGCCTTGGGTTTCGAGGATAATATCTTCAGCCAAGCAACGTCCCCCTCGTCAGCCTTCACGCCATCCATGAGCGCGTGGCCGATTTCTTAAGGCCGCTGATCCCGCGCGCCTGCCCGGCAGGCGCGTCGATTTCCAAGGCCGTAGGCGCGACTATGTAGCGAAATATGAGCATTGCGCAAGTCGCAATGCTGCTCAGCAAAAAAACGCCGTCTAAGCAAAAAGCATGAGGCCGCCACGCCACATCCCAAGACAGCACACCTGCACTTGCGGACGCCGCAACTCGAAACCGATCTGAACCCCGATCGCCGTTTCGGAGAAAATTCTGCCTTCCGGCGCGATCATCGGCCCGATTCCGGGGAATAACGGCGCGGGATCCGCCGCCGCGGCGGTACGGCCTTCAGCGCCGGAACGCGGCGTCATAAAGCTCGGGCTTGAAGCCGACCAGCACCTTGGCCCCGACCTCAAGCACCGGGCGCTTGATCATCGAGGGCTGGGCCAGCATCAGGGCCAGCGCCGTCTTCTCGGTCACCCCCTCCTTGTCGGCATCCGGCAGCTTGCGGAACGTGGTGCCGGCACGATTGAGCAGCACCTCCCATCCGACCTTGCCGCTCCACCGCGTCAAGTGCTCCCTGTCGATACCCGCGGTCTTGTAGTCATGGAAGGTGTAGGCGACGCCGCGCTGGTCCAGCCAGGCGCGAGCCTTCTTCATGGTGTCGCAATTCTTGATGCCGTAGATCGTGACGGACAAGCGGGCCTCCCGGGCGGGTTCGCGGTCCGGACCCTAAGCTCGCCTGTGCTCAGCGGCTAGACGCTTGGGCCCACGCTGGCCTGCAAGGCTGTGCACAACGGCGTAAATTCCGGCCCACGACATCAATTCCAAACAGGCCGTTTCCGGGCAAGGTTGTAACTTGAACGGCATGGTGTTGAAATGTTTACTGGATCGAATCTCGCGATTTGCGGAGCCTAACCGGGCGATTCCGCCACGCGATCTGGCTTAAGGGGCACGACGATGGGGCTGTTCGGAATATTGCTCGGGCTCGGGCTTCTGATGTGGCTCGCCTACCGGGGCTGGAGCGTTCTCATGCTGTCGCCGGCCGCGGCTCTGATCGCGGTGGCGTTCGCCGGCGAGCCCCTGCTACCGCACTGGACCACGAGCTTCATGGCCGGGACCGCGCGCTTCGTGTCGCAGTGGTTTCCGCTGTTCCTGCTCGGCGGCATCTTCGGCAAGCTGATGGACGACAGCGGCTCGATCGTGTCCATCGCACGTTACCTGACCGAGAAGCTCGGCGTGGAACGGACGATGCTCGCCGTGGTGCTGGCCTCCGCCGTGGTGACCTATGGCGGCGTCAGCGTGTTCGTGGCGTTCTTCGTGCTGGTGCCGATGGCGCGCGAAATGTTCAAGGCCGCCAACATTCCGGCGCGGCTGATGCCGGCCACCATCGGCCTCGGTGCATTTACCTTCACGATGTCGGCCATGCCCGGCACGCCCTCGACCAACAACGCGATTCCGATGCCGTATTTCGGGACGACGACCTTCGCCGCGCCCGGCCTCGGCATCATCGCCTCGCTCGTCACGCTGGCGTTCGGCATGTGGTGGCTGAACCGCGCGGAAGCCAAGGCGCGCGCGGCCGGCGAATGCTATGTGGACGATATCGGCGACATCGCGGTCAGCGAAAAGGTGCGCGAGCAGGCGACCACCGCCGGCGATTTCGATCCTGCCGAAATCGATCACGGCAAGCGCAGCGACGACTATCCGCCGTTCGTCTCGGCCGTGCTGCCGCTCATCGTCGTCATCGCCGTCAACTTCCTGATGGCGTTGGTCATCCTGCCCCGCGTCGACTACTCCATCCTGAAAACCATGGGCTGGAACATCGACATCAATTCCTCGATCGGCGTCTGGGCCGTGCTGATCGCCCTCACCGCCGCCATCGCCACCGTGATCGTGCTCAACTTCAACCGCTTCGGCAAGCTGCGCGAAAGCCTCGACGCCGGCGCCAACTCCTCGGTGCTGCCGATCATGACGGTAGCGAGCCTCGTCGGTTTCGGCGCCGTGGTGGCGGCAATGCCGGCTTTCGCCGTGGTGCGCGACGCCGTGCTGGAAATCCCCGGCGGCCCGCTGGTCTCTCTCGTCGTCGCCATGAACGCGCTGGCGGCGCTGACCGGCACCGCATCCGGCGGCATGGCCATTGCGCTCAACGCGCTGGGCGCCGAGTACATGCGCCTCGCCGTCGAGCACGGCATCAACCCGGAGCTGATGCACCGTCTCACCACCATCAGCGCCGGGACCCTCGACGCCCTGCCTCACAACGGCACCGTGCTGCTGTTGCTTCAGGTCAGCAAGCAGACCCATGCCGGCAGTTATTTCGACATGGTGATGACGGTGATCGTCAGCGTCATCATCTCGCTGGTCGTGGTGTTCGCGCTCGGATCGACGTTCGGATCGTTCTGAGCCAGAGCGCGCCATGACCGATGACGTTCTGTCCGGCGAACTGCCGCTGCACCTGCTGCGCCTCGTCAGCCCGAGCCAGCCGGTGGGTGGCTTCTCCTATTCCCGAGGTCTGGAATGGGCGGTGCACGCCGGCACGGTGACGGATGAGGCGAGTGCGAACGGCTGGATTCTCGGGCTGCTTGAACATAGCTACGCCGATCTCGACGGGGCGCTGTTCTGGCGGATGTGTCACGCGCTGCGCAACGATGATGACGCCGCTTTCTTCGCCGCCGATGCGTGGCTGGCAGCGGGACGCGAAAGCCGCGAGCTGGAGCTGGAAGACCGGCGCATGAGCGAGTCGCTGCTGGGCCTGCTCGCCGATCTCGACGTCGCCCGGGCCAAGACCAGCGCCGGCCAGCTCCTGACCTACCCCGCCGCTTTCGCAATCGCCGCCGATCACTGGAAGGTCGCGCCGATGAGCGCGCTGCGCGGGCTGATGTGGAGCGTGGTGGAGGGACAGGTCGCCGCGGCCATCCGACTGGTGCCGCTCGGCCATACATCGGGCCAGCGCATCCTGATCGCGGCGGTGCCGGTGATCGAGCGTGCCGCGCAGAAAGCCGCGACCCTGAGCGACGACGACATCGGCAACGTCGCCCCGGCCATGGCCATGGCCAGCGCCTGGCACGAGACGCAATACAGCCGGCTGTTCCGCTCCTGAATCGTCGGGCCGCGTCAGCCCGACGGAGTCAATGGCCCAGCCTCAGAGGCCCGCGAGGTAACGCTTGCGGTTGTCTTCCGGCGTCGTCGCCTCGGCCGGCGGCACCGGCACCAGCGCCTTGAAACCATACTGGCCTATCAGCATCAGCCAGGTGACGAAGACGAAGGCGGACGTCAGCACCGGCATGCCGATCGGCTTGAGGAAGATGGCGATGGAAGCCCACAGCCATGCCGACACCACCGCGCCGAACAACGCATAGAAGAAGCTGCTCCAGGTCAGCACCAGGAAGAAGCCGCCAAGCGCCATGGCCGTCAGCGCGGAGTTGTAGCCGAACAGCCCGTCGCGGATGGCCCCTTCCGGACCACCGAACACTGCCGCGGTAGCGGTGCCGACGATGGCGCCGAGCAGCCCCATCCCGGCGGCGACCCGCGAATGGATGGCGATGCCGGCGAGAATGATGAAGCCGGTGATCCAGTTGTCCTGGAAGAAAATCTGGCCGATCGAGGTGCCGATGCCCATGTACCAAGTCGGCAGGGCGTAAGCCGCCGCCGCCGGGAACTGGTCGGGCGACACCGGCTTGGCCATCGGGCCGGCATCGATGGCGCTGAACTTCAGCACCGCGAACAGGAACAGCCACCCGATCAGCACGAACGGCATGGTCAGCGGCGCGACTTTATGCGGTCCGAGCAGCGTCGCCATGGTGGACAGCGCCATGGTCGTCATGGCCGCTGCGGATACGAGATACACCAGCATCGCGAACGACGGCACCGCGCCGGTGCGGAAATCGGCACTGGTGAACGCCACCAGCGCCAGCGCCACCAGCGCCCCGTTGAAGCCGAACAGGCCGTCGCGGATCAGCCCCTTGTCGGCTTTCAGGATCACGGCCGTCAGCGTGCTCGCCACCACGCCGACGATGCAAATCACCGCGTAGATCCACGAGTTGAACAGCAGGCCGAGCAGGATCACCAGACCCGCGAGGGGGTTGTTCTGGAACACGACCTGCCCCACCCCACGAAGTGTCCAGTCGATGAAGCCGAGCGAGGGATGATCCCTGAACCCGTCCACGTTCATGCTGCCTGCCCCTTTGTCTCTCTCTGCGCGGCTTTCACTATTTAACGCTTAGCAACGACGCGTTTGCGTCTCAGGCGTCATCCCGCGACCGCGGAAGGCGCCCGAGACACCAAAGCGCCCTTCCCTCAGAACAGGAAGTATCGCTGCGCCATCGGCAGAACCTCGGCCGGCTCGCAGGTGATGACCTCCCCGTCGACCCGCACCTCGTAGTTCTGCGGGTTGACTTCGAGCTTCGGCGTGAGGCCGTTGTGGATCATGTCCTTCTTGCGCACGGTGCGGATGCCACGGACGGCGGAGAGCTGCTTGCTGAGCTTCAGCTTGTGGCCAATGCCGTCGTCGAGGGCCGCCTGCGACACGAAGGTGACGCCGGTCGAGCCAAGCGCGCGCCCGAGCACGCCGTACATCGGCCGGTAGTGCACCGGCTGCGGCGTGGAGATCGAGGCGTTGGGATCGCCCATCGGCGCGGTGGCAATCATGCCGCCGATCATCACCAGCATCGGCTTGACGCCGAAGAACGCCGGCTTCCACAGCACGAGGTCGGCGCGCTTGCCGACCGCGATCGAGCCGATCTCGTGGGCGAAGCCATGGGTCAGCGCCGGATTGATGGTGTACTTGGCGACGTAGCGCTTGGCGCGGAAGTTGTCGTTGCGCGAGCTGTCTTCCTTGAGCGGCCCGCGCTGCACCTTCATCTTGTGCGCGGTCTGCCAGCAGCGCGTCGTGGTCTCGCCGATGCGGCCCATGGCCTGCGAGTCCGACGACATCATCGAGAACACGCCCAGGTCGTGCAGGATGTCCTCGGCGGCGATGGTCTCACGCCGGATCCGCGACTCGGCGAACGCGACGTCTTCCGGAATCTGCGGGCTGAGGTGGTGACACACCATCAGCATGTCGAGATGCTCGTCCACCGTGTTGATGGTGTAGGGCCGCGTCGGGTTGGTCGACGACGGCAGGATGTTCGCCTGGCCCGCTGCGGTGATGATGTCCGGAGCATGGCCGCCGCCCGCGCCTTCGGTGTGGAAGGAGTGGATGGTGCGGTCCTTCATCGCCGCGAAACTGTCCTTGACGAAGCCGCTCTCGTTCAGCGTGTCGGTGTGGATGGCGACCTGGATGTCCATCTCGTCGGCAACGGTGAGGCAGTTGTCGATGGTCGCGGGCGTGGTGCCCCAGTCCTCGTGCAGCTTGAGGCCGACCGCGCCGGCGCGGATCTGCTCGCGCAGCGGCTCTGGCAGGCTGGCGTTGCCCTTGCCGAGCAGGCCGATATTGATCGGCAGCGCCTCCGCCGCTTCCAGCATGCGGTGCATCGCCCAGATGCCCGGCGTGACCGTAGTCGCCAGCGTGCCGACCGACGGGCCGGTGCCGCCGCCGACCAGCGTGGTGGTGCCGGCCGAAAGCGCTTCCTCCGCCTGCTGCGGCGCGATGAAATGGATGTGGGTGTCGATGGCGCCGGCCGTGAGGATGCGCCCCTCGCCCGCGATCACGTCCGTGCCCGGACCGACGACGATGTCCACGCCCGGCTGGATGTCCGGGTTGCCGGCCTTGCCGATGCCGGAGATACGGCCGTTCTTGATGCCGACGTCGGCTTTGACGATGCCCCAGTGGTCGAGGATGATGACGTTGGTGATGATCACGTCCGCCACCTCGGCCGCGACGCGCTGTCCCTGTCCCATGCCGTCACGGATCACCTTGCCGCCGCCGAAGGTGACCTCCTCGCCGTAGACGGTGTGGTCCTTCTCGATCTCGATGATGAGCTCAGTGTCGGCGAGGCGGATGCGGTCGCCTTTGGTGGGGCCGTACAGATCGGAGTAGGCCTGCCGCGTGATCGTAACCATCCATGCCTCCTAGAGCTTGCCCATAACCTTGGCGTTGAATCCGTAGATCTCGCGCGCACCGTCCAGTGCGACAAGCTCGACCTTGCGATCCTGCCCAGGCTCGAAACGAACGGCCGTGCCCGCCGGAATGTTCAGGCGAAAGCCCCTCGTCTGATCGCGATCGAAAATCAGCGCCGTGTTGGTCTCGTAGAAATGATAATGCGAACCGACCTGGATCGGCCGGTCGCCTGAGTTCTCCACCGCGATCACGCGGGTCTCGCGTCCGGCATTAAGCTCGATCGAGCCGTCCTCGATGAAATATTCGCCCGGAATCATAGCGGCCTCCTCACGGAATGGGATTGTGGACGGTGACGAGCTTGGTGCCGTCGGGGAATGTCGCCTCGACCTGGATGTCGTGGATCATCTCCGGCACGCCCTCCATCACGTCGGCGCGGGTGAGCAGCGTCGCGCCATAGGACATGAGGTCGGCGACGGTCCTGCCGTCCCGCGCGCCTTCCATGATCGCCGCCGAGATGTAGGCGATGACCTCGGGATAATTGAGCTTGACGCCGCGTGCCTTGCGACGCTCGGCCACCAGCCCTGCCGTGAACAGCAGCAGTTTGTCTTTCTCGCGCGGCAACAGTTCCATTGGCTAGCCCTCTTTGATCGAATTCATGTGGCCCATACGCGCGGAGCGGCGGCACGCTTGCCGATTCCCGTTTCGCGCAACACATCCCAGGCGTGAAGAAAAAGCGATTTGCCTTCCGACATGCGGTTTCCGAGATAGCGGCAGACGATAACCCTCTCGAGCTGGCTGACGGAAAAAACCCGGCGCGCCGCGTCTCCGAGCAGGGTGCGAATCCGCTCCACCGTATCCTCAACCATCGGCCCGGCATAGACCATGGTTCCGATGATCGGCCGCCCTGCAAACGCGAACGGCGCAGCCGTCATCTGCATGTCACCGGACAGCCTGAGCTGCTCGAACCAGATGCGGCGGCCCTCCCGCACGATCTCCACGCGCTGATGAGCATGGCCCGTGGCGAAGCTCTCCCCGGCCGCCGGCCGTCCGAGGCTGACGAAATCCCATCCCATATAGACCGAATCCGCGGCCAGCGTGACGCGGGTGCTGATCGAGGCGTTCGCACCGTCGAACAGAATGGTTTCCTGCGGCAGATATTCGCAGATCGCCTCGGTCCCGATGTCGATGGTGGTCTGCTGCGCGCTGCGGCCGCGCTCGCTGCGATAGAACTTGGTGGCGCCGGGGGTGGTCAGCACCGCCCGCGCCTGCGGCCCCACATGGCACCTGATGTCGAGCTGGTCGCCGCCGGCCACGCCCCCCGGCGGATGCAGCAGGTAGACATGGGCGGAGCCGTCGGTCTCGGGATGGAAGGGGCGCTGGACCGCCAGCGGTCCGACATGGCGACGCCGCATCAGCCGCGTCATGCCGTGATTGCGCTCGAACCATAGCTCAAGCTCGGCCCGCCAGCCACTTCCTTCCAACGAAACGCTCCCCGTCACTCTTTGATTATGTCGAATACACTAAATGTGTAAGTCGGTATGCCTGTACGCTACCGCGCGGCGAATCCAGAATCTTTGCCCGTCCCTGTCCGTAATGTCGGGCACGCTAGCCCGGTGGCCGCATGCGTTCAAGACAGCGAAGATTAAATCTATAATAAGATGCCCCGCCGGCCTTGATCTGCGTCATAAGGTGGATGACGCATGGTCGCACAATTAAGAAGCAGAGTTTTCATTCCGTATGCACGATGTATAAAAAGTGCTTACGATCATGCGCAGAAACATCCGTTTGCTCGCACGGGACAGGCGCCGCGACAGCATGCTAGATCGCCGGACGGCAAGACCTCCACACCAGTCAGGAAGACACTCATGGCGTCGAAGAATGGACCACTGCGCGTCGGCATCGGCGGCCCGGTCGGCTCGGGCAAGACCACATTGACCGAACAGCTTTGCAAGGCGTTGCGCGACCGGCTTTCCATCGCCGTCATCACCAACGACATCTACACCAAGGAAGACGCCCTCATCCTGGCCCGGCGTCAGGCGCTGCCGGAAGACCGCATCATGGGCGTGGAGACCGGCGGCTGCCCACATACCGCCATTCGCGAGGATGCCTCGATCAACCTTCAGGCCGTCGCCGAAATGAGCCGGAAGATTCCCGACCTCGACGTGGTGTTCATCGAATCCGGCGGCGACAATCTGGCCGCCACCTTCTCCCCCGACCTCGCCGACCTCACCCTGTACGTGATCTCGGTGTGCCAGGGCGAGGAAATCCCCCGCAAGGGCGGACCGGGCATCACCCGCTCGGACTTCCTCGTCATCAACAAGAGCGATCTCGCGCCCTATGTGAACGTCGATCTCGACGTCATGCGCAGCGACGCCGCCCGGATGCGGGGGGAGCGTCCGTTCGGCTTTACCGACCTGTCGCGGGGCAAGGGGCTCGACGCCGTGATCGATTTCGTCGTCGAGAACGGCGGCCTGACCCTGTGACCCGGCATCGCGGCGCCTGACATGATCGTCCATCTCGGCCTGTTCGCCATTGCGCTTGCGGGCGCAATCGCGGGACTGGTCGCAGGACGCCTCGACGCAGCGGTGTCAGCACACCTGATCTGGAGCGTCGCCACCGTGCCCGTCGCGGCCGGGCTCGCCGTCTCGATCCTGCGCGACATGCTGATCGGGCGGTTTGGCGTCGACGCCATCGCGCTGGTGGCGATGGTTGCATCCATCGTCATGGGCGAACCGCTGGCCGGCGCGGTCGTCGCCATGATGTATTCCGGCGGCAACCTGCTGGAGGATTACGCCCGCGGCCGGGCGGAGCGCGAACTGCGCGCGCTGCGGGACCGCACCCCGCGCATCGCCCACCGCCAGATCGACGGTCAGCTCGTGGACGTGGCCGCGGACGACGTCCGCGTCGGCGACGAGCTGCTGGTGCGCGCCGGCGAGCTGCTGCCGGTGGATGGCCGTCTGCTCGACGCCCGCGCCAACCTCGACGAATCCGCCGTAACCGGCGAGCCACTGCCCAAGATCAAGGCCCGGGGTGATGCGCTGCGCAGCGGCACCGTCAACACCGGCGAAGCATTCCGCTATCAGGCCTCGGCGGCGGCACGCGACAGCACCTATGCGAATATCATGCGGATGGTGGAAGCCGCGCAGACCGCGAAGGCGCCGTTCATCCGCATGGCCGACCGCTTCGCGCTGCTGCTGCTCCCGACGACCCTGGTCATCGCCGGTCTCGCCTGGTGGCTGTCCAAAGACCCGATCCGCGCCCTCGCCGTGCTGGTGGTCGCAACCCCCTGCCCGCTGATCCTCGCTGCCCCGGTCGCCTTCATCGGCGGTGTGTCGCGTGCCGCCCGCGCCGGCATCCTGATGAAAGGCAGCGCAGCCATCGAGGCGCTGGGGCAGGTCCGCACCGCGATCTTCGACAAGACCGGCACGCTGACCGAAGGCGGCGCGCGACTGATCGCGCTCGACACCGCACCCGGCATCGACGCCGACGACATCCTTCGCCTTGTCGGATCGCTCGAACAGGTCTCCCACCATGTGCTCGCGGAAACGCTGGTGACGCTGGCGCGCGAGAAAACACCGGCATTGTCCCAGCCCACTGAAGTGCGGGAGACAACCGGCGCGGGCCTCGAAGGTATGGTGGACGGCCGGCATGTTCGCGCCGGCTCGCGCAACCTCGTACTCGGCGAGGCGGCCTTGCCGCCGTGGGCGCATTCGGCGCAGGACATCGGCACGTCGGCGGCGCTCGCGGCGCTCGCGGTGTTCGTCGCCGTGGACGGTGATGTGGTCGCCTATCTCGCCATGGCCGACGCGGTGCGCGCTGACGCAGCGGAGACGCTGAAACGCCTGCATGCGGCGGGCGTCACCCGCGTCCTCATGGTGACCGGTGACGATGCCGACACGGCACATGCGGTGGCAGCCGCGCTCGACATTGACGAGGTGCGCGCCGAATGCAGCCCGACGGAAAAAGTCGCCGCCATCGCCGCCGAGCGCGCGCGGCAACCGACCATGATGGTCGGCGACGGCATCAACGATGCGCCCGCGCTCGCCGCTGCGGACGTCGGCGTGGCGATGGGCGCGCGCGGCGCGACCGCCTCATCCGAAGCCGCCGACGTCGTGATCCTGGTGGACCGGGTGGATCGCGTCGCCGACGCGGTGGCGATCGCACAGCGAACCCGCGCCATCGCGCTGCAAAGCATCATTGTCGGCCTGACCCTGTCAGGCATCGCCATGGTCTTCGCCGCCTTCGGCAAGATTCCGCCGGTAGCGGGCGCCTTCCTTCAGGAGGGAATCGACGTCGCGGTGATCCTCAACGCGCTGCGGACGCTGACAGCGCCGAAGCCGTCGCGCTGATCGCGGCCAGAGCGCCTATATCCCGTCGGGCAGTTTCGAGCGCATCATCTCGCGGCGGTCGAGCCGGTCGCCGTCGACGATGAAGGTGCCGTCGCCCACGGCATGCAGCATCCGCTTCTCCGCGCGCGCGGTGTCGTAATAGGCGGCAAGGCCTTCGAGCACGACGATATTACGCCGCGCGATGATATCGACCATCCGGCATTCGATATTCGCCAGGCAGTCGCGGCTCAGCCGCGCGCGGACATGCTTGCCTCGCTCGCGCGTGAGGCCGAAGCGGGCGAACTTGTCGGTGTCAGCACCGGAGCAGGTCCCCACCCCGACCACGGTGTCGATCATGTCCACGGTGGGGATCGCGATCACACACTCGCGCGTCTCCTGAAGGGCGGCGAAGGAATAATTCCACGGCCCCGTGGTGATGGCGAAGCTTGCCGCGAAATCCATCACCATGGTCCAGCTGATGGTCATCACATTGTCCTTGCGTCCGGCATGGGTGGCGACCAGCACCACCGGCCC
>JAFKES010000063.1 GCA_017308495.1 Afipia sp. | reverse complement strand
AGAGGAGCTACCGTCTTCAAATCCCGTCGATCAAGAAAAAAGGGCGGCGGTCCTCAGGATCGCCGCCCCTTATGTGATGCCAAGGCAGCTTATTTGCTGATCAGAACGACCTTGCCATTTTCGATCTTGACGAGATGAGTACTTGCCGGGCTCTGGCCACTTTCCTTGCCAGCCGGACCAGCCTTCTCGAATTTGATATTGCCCGTGAGGCCAGCATAGTGAACGTCCCACAATGCAGCCCTGATTTTCTCAGGGTTCGCCGAACCGGCCTTTTCGATGGCTTTGCCCAGAACGCGAACCGCATCATAGCCGCGCGCGCCCTCTGGCATGCCGCCGGGAGGCAAACCCGCCTTGCCCCATGCCGCGATGTAAGCCCTTGCCATCGTCGGATCGGGCGCCGTATCCGGGAACCACGGCGCGAACATCGCATCATGATATGAATCATTCGCCGCGCTGCCCGCCTGCGCGATCAGCTGATCCGGCAGCGTGCCGCCGGTCGTAATGATTCTCCGGTTGATTCCCAGTGCCTGTGCCTGCTTCATGAGCAGGGTCATCTGCTCGACGCCGGTGGTAACGAACAGCGTGTCGCTATCGGTCCCCTTCAATTTCCCGAGTTGCGCCGAGAGATCCTGCGCGGTTGCATCCATCGTCAGCGTCAGATTCACGCTGACACCATTCTTCTTCAACATCTCGCCGAATTCCGCGGCGGCTCCGAGACCCCAGTCATTGTTGACGACAAGAAAGTCGACCTTCTTGACTTTCAGTGGCCCAACAAAGCGGGCGAAGCTCTTGGCTTCGGTGCCGTTGGTCGGGCTGATCCGGAAAATATAAGGATTGCCGGAGGTCGTGATCTTGTCCGCGCTGGACGTCTCGACCACCATTGGAATCTTGTTCTCAAGGAGCTTCGGCATCACCGCCAGGGTGTAGGTCGAACTCCACGCTCCGACCAGGGCTGACACCTTGTCGCGCGAAATCAGCTTTTCGGCGACGCTGGCAGCTTCCGTCGGATTGCTCTTATTATCTTCAATGACAAGTTCAAGCTTCTTGCCGAGCAGACCGCCCTTGGCATTGATTTCTTCTGCGGCGATTTTAGCGCCGGCAGTCACCATGTTTCCAGCTGCAGCGACGGCGCCGGTCAAAGGCTGATTGACGCCAATTTTGACGACGTCCTGCGCCATCGCACTCGTGCCCATGCCAACAGCGATGACTGCACACGCAACCCACGATCGAGACGATTTCATGCTTTTCCCTTCCTCCTTTTATACTTGCGAAGATCAAACGGCGCCACCATAGAGCCGCCATTTAATCTCACTAATGGTATAACTATAGTACTTTTACGGTCAACGTCCCACGCGCTCAATCTTTCAACACATCGTGCTCCAATGTTGTTCATTCTGCATATTGCATCTTGTGTCTATTGTGCTAATTATAGGACTATTGCAGCTATCCTTTGGCCGATAAAAAGCCGCGCTTTGGCTGACACCCGAATTCCGACAGGGACATCGAATGACGACATCCAAAGCCCGTCTCCTTCGTATTGTGCGCCTGGAGGAGGCGCGGCCTGATCTTCCGTCGCGAACCCTGTTTCACGCGGGCCCCCCGTATCGCGGCGAACGGCCGCGGGCGGTCATGAACGCTGCAGCGCAGGCCGCTGTCATCGCCGGATGGGCGAGCGAGATCGAAGCAGCCCGCCGCCTGCTTGAAAGCGGCGACATCGCCCTTAATCCCGCGCAGGATCACGGCCTTGCCGTGCCGCTGGCGATGGTGGCCGCTCCGGCGATGTGGTGCTTCGAGGTCGGCGACGAACGCAGCATCTTTCATGTTCCAATGAGTGAAGGCACACCTCCCGCACTTCGCTTTGGATCTGATGCCCCCGAAGCACTGGAGCTGGCCCGAACATGGTGCCGCCAAGCCGCGGAACTTCTGAATCCTCGTCTCAAATACGTTCCTGCGCTTGAAGAACTGATCGAGGCAGCCCTGAATCGCGGCGACGATTGCCATGCGATGACCGCCGCCGGTAATCAGTTGTTCGTCGACGCGCTGGGCACTATTCCTGACGACCTGAGATCGTCATTGCTGGGCAACGCCGGCTTCGTCCTTGGCATCTGGATGGCGTGGGCTGGCTGGAAGCTGAAGCGCAGCGGGTCTCTCATTGAAGCCGTCGGCGGAAATGGCATCGACTTTGGCTGGCGTCCGCGCGGAGTGCAAAGCTGGCGGACCGCGCCAGCCGCGACGCCGTCAGGCGCAATTTTCAAACAGGACAGGGCCGCATTTTCCTTGGGCGCCATCGGGGATAGCGCCCTGGTCGATATCTGCGGCCTCGGCGGACAATCCCTCAGGTTCGCACCCACGCTTCTCGCCGAATGGCAGCACGTCTTGCCGGACGACGTGAGAACGCGTCACACGCGTATCATCGATCCGGAAACCGGAATTGTCGATGTCGCCAGAGTCGCAAAGTCCGGAATCGGCCCCATCGTCAATTTGGCAATCGTCGATCGTGACGGCGGCGGCTTTCCCATCGGCCGGGGCGCGTACCTTGCTCCGCCCGAACTTTTCGCAACAGGAGGTTGAAGGATGGACTTGGCTGGCAAGGTGGCCGTTGTCACCGGCGGTGCAATGGGAATCGGATTCTCGGCATGCGAAGCTCTCGCTGCGCAGGGCGCCGCAATCCTTATTGCCGACATGAAAGACGGGGCCGCCGCAGCCAAACGCCTGCGTGATAGGGGCTACAAAGCCGCCCATGCCGATACCGACGTCTCCAGCGAAAGCGATACGCAGCACATGGCCGAGGTCGCCATGAAGGAATTCGGCCGCATCGACATTCTTCTCAATAATGCGGCGATCTATTCGACGCTGTCGCTGAAGCCTTTCGAAGAGCTGGGTGTCTCCGATTGGCGGAAGATGCTGGACGTCAACGTGATCGGACAGTTCCTGTGCTGCAAAGCCGTGTTGCCGGCTTTCAAGGCGCAGAAAGCAGGACGGATCATCAACATTTCATCCGGCGTTGCATTCAAGGGCAACCCCGGCATGCTGCACTATGTCGCCTCGAAGGGCGCAATCGTTTCGATGACACGTACCCTTGCCACGGAACTCGGCGAGCACGGCATTCTCGTCAACAGCGTGGCCCCCGGCTTTACGTTGAGCGATGGCGTTCACAAAAATCCCGAGCTTGCCAGCACGGTCTCGGGATTCTCTGTTCGCAATCGCGCGCTCAAACGCGACATGCTGCCGGCCGACATCGTTGGCGCTGTCTGCTTTTTTGCGGGACCGCACGCTGCCTTCATCACGGGTCAGACCCTGGTTGTCGACGGCGGTGCTTACTACCACTGACGGGGCCTGCACGCATTTGCCCTATTCAAATGACCCTACGGAGGAAAATATGAAGTACATCAAAGAGGCTTGGTATCCCGTCGTCTGGGCTGACCGCGTGGGTCGGGAATTGACCCGCCACGTCGTCCTTGAGGAGCCCATTGTCATCTATCGGCTTCAAGATGGAAAAATCGCTGCGCTTCAGGATGCCTGCCCGCATCGCCTCGCGCCGCTCTCGCTCGGAAAGCTGAAGGGCGACAATGTCGAATGCGGCTATCACGGCATGACCTTCGACTGCGCCGGCAAATGCGTTACCATTCCCGGACAGGACATCATTCCAGGCAGCGCGCTGGTCCGGTCCTATCCGCTCGAAGTGAAGTACGGACTTGTCTGGCTCTATATGGGCGATCCGAAGAATGCCGATCCGAAGAAGATTTTCCATATCGAACAGTATGATGACAGCTCCTGGCACGCGGTTCAGGGCGACACGCTCCGGATCGAATGCAACTATCTCTCGCTGTGCGACAACCTTCTCGATCCCGCTCACGTCACCTTCGTCCACACCAGCACGCTGGGCACGCCTGCCGGTGCGACGGTCCCGGTAAATAACGAATACCGCAACAACGAGATCTGCGTTTGGCGCTGGATCCGCAACGGGCCGGCGATTCCGCTTTTCGCGAAGTTCGGCAAGGCCACCGGAATGGTCGATCGCTGGCACTATTATAACTACAACGCGCCCTGCTACTTCAGGATCGACATGGGTTCGTGCCCGACAGGCAGCATTCCGGATATGGAGAATCGCTCCGAAGGCACGCGGATGTTTGCGTGCCATGTGCTCACACCGGTCGATGAACGTACCGTTCTTCAGCACTGGTTCCACGTTCGCAACTTCCGGACCGACGAAACGGACATGGATGCCGAGCTGACCGCAAGTCTCGATATGGCCTTCAAGGAAGACAAGGTGATCCTTGAACGCATTCAGCTCGAAGAAGAACGCGATCCGGATTTCAAGCGCATCATCCTGGGCATTGATGCGGCGCCGATGAAAATGCGGCGCATGGTGGACAAGCTGATCGAAGGCGAATCCGTCGCACGCCGCTAGGCTCGGTCGCCGGCATTGAAAAGATCTGCGGCAAAACTGGCCACGAAGTTCAACTTCGTGGTCAGTTTTTTTAATCCGTGGCTTCGATAGCTGACGATCAGAAAACCGTCTTGCAAGCCGCAAGCTTGATGATGGGAAGAAACCAGCGCGACGATACAGAGCGTCCTAACGAGCGCCAGCGCCGCGCAACTCGCCTAATTCGCGCGAGCCAGTTTTCGTACGGCTTTTTTAGGCTTCGGGATGAGGTCTCTGCGAAGAGTAAAACAGTTACGTTGATAATGAAACTCGGCAACATAGATTGCGACATTCATGCTGTTCACCAGCACCAGGCGGCAATCAGCGGTCGGCTCACCCAATCCGACCCGAAGTAATTTCGCTGTTTCAGGATCCGCCACACCAATCGTGACGCTCTGCAAGGCATGGATGATGCCGATATCGCTCATCTCCATGATGCGCGGAAGAGCGGGCTTACGATTGAAGTTCTTGCGGTCGCGAACATAAATCTCGCGGGACAAGCGGAGGTTTACAACCGCAAAGGGCTCACCCCGGCTGAACTGTACGCTGCGGAGCTGGGTATATTTCGGAGCCAGCACGCCCTCGCCGGCCTGAAGGATGGGTGGCGCGGCGTCGTCTTCGATGTGCACAACTTTGATGACGTTGTCGCGAACAGACTCGATCACCGATTCAAGATCGTTGGCCAGATTAAACCAGTACTTTTCTTTCGGACGTCCGGAGACAAACGTTCCCTTGCCGCGAATGGAATCGATGAGCCCTTCGTCGCGAAGAATATCGAGCGCCTGCCGCACGGTAATTCGCGCAACTTTGAATTCAGCCTCCAGCTCTTCGATGGTGGAGATTTTATCGCCCTCGTTCCAATAGCCTGATTCAATTCGCTGCCGCATGACAGACGCGACCTGCAAATAGAGAGGCACCCGACCTCGATCTGGATTTCGCATCAGCACGGCTTCTTAAAAATGGTGGCTTGGAAGAACGTTCTTTTGCTGATGTATTGCCCAGGTGAGGATTCTTGGCAACTCAAAGCCGGCAACAAACGTCCGACAACAGGGCGTTTTCAGCCCGGAAATTGCTTGATATCAGTACTATAGTTCTAAAGTGCTGGTTGGTTGGCCCGTCCAATGCCCCTCCGGACGGCTGCAGCCGACCGCGGATCACTGACTTTGAAACAACCCGCGCGTCCGACCCCGCGACACGATCTCACCGCTTTCATTCCAATATCCTTAGGCGCGCGTTGCAACTGTACACCACACTGCGACCGAATGTCGCGCCGCCTCCCGCCACGCTATCGGCCCAACATCGTCAGGCAGTGCTTCGCGATCATCAGCTCTTCGTTGGTCGGAATGACCCACGCCGCCACGCGGCTGTCTGAACGGCTGATGCGAGGACCGTTCCTGTCATTCGCCGCCGGATCGAGGTCAAACCCGAGCCACGCCAGATGCGGAGCCACCGCCGCCCGGATCGCCGCCGCGTGTTCGCCGATCCCCGCGGTAAACACGACGGCGTCCAGACCGCCCAGCGCCGCGGCCAGCGAGCCGATTTCGCGAGCGATCCGGTAAACAAAAAGCTCGACCGCGAACTTGGCCCGCGGATTGTCGCTTGCGAGAAGCTCGCGCATGTCGCTGGATACGCCGGAGACGCCGAGAAGCCCTGACTCCTTGTACAGGAGCGTCTCGATCTCCTTGCCGGTCATCTTCAGTTCCTGCACGAGATAGAGAACAACCCCCGGATCGAAATTCCCGGAGCGCGTGCCCATCGGCAGCCCGTCCAGCGCGGTGAAACCCATCGTCGAGGCGATGCTCTTGCCGTCACGCATCGCGCACATGCTGGCGCCATTGCCGAGATGCAGGACAATTGTGCGGCCCGCAGCAGCCCGCTGATCGTAGTCGCCCAGAACGGACGCGATGTATTCGTACGACAGACCGTGAAACCCGTAGCGCCGCACGCCCCGCTCGGTGATCGTCGGAGGCAGCGCGAACGCCTGCGCGACCTTCGGCGCGGTCTGATGAAAAGCCGTATCGAAGCAGGCGATCTGTGGCAGACCCTGGCGCTGCTTGGCGATGATCTCGACCGGCAGCAAATTGTGCGGCTGATGCAGCGGTGCGAGCCGATCAAGCGCGTGAAGCTGCTTCAGCACGGTCTCGTCCAGAATCACGGGCGTCGAAAAATTCTCGCCGCCATGCACCACGCGATGCCCGACGGCGACGACCGCATCGCCGGAATAGTCCCGCAGCCAGTCGAACAGGAACGCGAGCGCCCCGTCATGGCGCGGCGGCGCGTCTTCGGGCCACTCCCGCTCGCCGACGACCGCACCCGTGGCGTCACGCGCCTTGAAGCGCGCCCGGCCGTACAACTCCTCCAGCTTGCCGGCGGCCTTGATTTCCAGCTTACCGTCGGCGATGACGAAGTCCGTGAATTTGAGGCTCGACGACCCCGCGTTCAGCACCAGAATCGCGTCGCTCATCCTTACGCTCCCGTCACCGCTTTTTCGCGCCGCCGATGCGCGATCAGCGCCGCCACGGCGGCGGACGCCAGCCGGCTGTGCACGGAATCGGCACGGCTGGTCAGCGTGATGGGAACGCGGGCGCCGAGCACCACGCCGGCGGACTCCGCAGCCATCAGGAAGCTGAGGCTTTTCGCGAGGACATTGCCGGCTTCGAGATCCGGCACCACCAGAATATGCGCATGGCCTGCAACGGGTCCGGTGATGCCCTTGATCCGCGCCGCCTCGGGACTGATGGCGTTATCGAGCGCCAGCGGCCCGTCTAGGAGACCGCCCTTGATCTGGCCGCGATCGGCCATCTTGCACAGCGCGGCGGCCTCGACCGTGGACTGGAGCTTCGGGTTGACCTTTTCCATGGCCGACAGAATGGCCACGTGCGGATTGTCGATCTTCAGTGCGTGAGCGAGGTCGATAGCGTTCTGGACGATGTCGACCTTGTCCTCGAGGGTGGGAAAGATGTTGATCGCGGCGTCGGTGATGATCAGGACATGTGGATAATTCGGCACGTCCATGACGAAGCAATGGCTCAGCCGCCGCGCGGTCCGCAGCCCGGTGTCTTTCTTGACCACGGCACCCAGCAGTTCGTCGGTGCTGAGCGACCCCTTCATCAGCATTTCGGCGCGGCCTTGCCGCACCAGCAGAACCGCCTTTTCCGCGGCCTCGTGGCTGTGTGCGGCATCGACGATCTCGTACGCCGCGATATCGAGCTTCGCCGCCTTGGCGGCCTCCACAATCTTGTGGCGCGGACCGACCAGGATGGGCGCGATGATACCCATCTGCGCCGCATCGATCGCGCCCTCCAGCGACGATGCATCGCAAGGATGCGCCACCGCGGTCGGCATCGGCGGGAACGTCTTTACCGTCTCGATCAGCTTCCGGTAATTCTCGGACGACTGCTTGGTCATTGTCGTATCTCCTGCTCCGGTGCCGGCGCGATCTGGGTGTGTTGTTTCGGCGCGACCGTCATTTCGCTCCCGCCTCCACGGCCGTCACCATCCTGCGCAGCGAATCCGAAGAGCGGATGACAAGCTTCTCGATTTCGACCAGGACGAAGAACACCAGACCCGCGGCCAGCAGCCACGGCCACGCCCACAGCGGCAGCGCCTCGTTGTCGAACATGCGCTGCAGCGGCGGCGCATAGGTGAACAGAAGCTGCAGGACGATCACCGCTCCGATCCCGAGCGGCAGGTATTTGTTGCCGAGATGCGCGCGGATCGACAGCGAGCTGTCCAGCAGGTAACGGCTGTTGAGCAGATAGAAGATCTGCCCGACGGTGATCATGTTCACCGCGGCCGTCCGTGCCATGGCGTCGGACGCGCCATGCGACTTCATCCAGAAGAACGCCCACAGCGTCACCGCCAGCAAGGCGAGACCGACGAAGATGATGCGCCAGATGCCGAATCCGGTCAGGATCGGCCGGTCGACCGAGCGCGGCGATCGCCTCATGACGTCGAGTTCATGCGGCTCGAACGAGATCACCAGTCCGAGCGCGACCGAGGTCACCATGTTCACCCACAGCACCTGCGGCGCGGTGATGGGCATGGTGAAGCCCACGAAGATCGCGACCATGATGACCAGCGCCTGTGCGACGTTGGTCGGCAGCATGAACAGGATCGCTTTCTCGATGTTGTTGTAGACGGTTCGTCCCTCCTTCACCGCAGCCGAGATGGAGGCGAAATTGTCGTCGGCGAGGATCATCTCCGCCGCTTCCTTGGTGACTTCCGTCCCCTTGATGCCCATGGCCACGCCGATGTCGGCCTTCTTGAGCGCGGGGGCGTCGTTGACGCCGTCGCCGGTCATAGCGACGATCTGCCGGTTGTCCTGCATGGCCTTCACCAGCCGCAGCTTGTGCTCCGGGCTGGCGCGCGCGAACACGTC
Source organism: Afipia sp. (assembly GCA_017308495.1). GTDB lineage: Bacteria > Pseudomonadota > Alphaproteobacteria > Rhizobiales > Xanthobacteraceae > Afipia. The sequence goes on along the minus strand of JAFKES010000063.1, from coordinate 2,242 downwards.
GACGTCGCGCACCTTCTCCTGCAACTCGGCCTCGCTCATCTCCTCGATCTCGGTGCCGGTGATGGCGGTCTTGCCGTCGCCGATATCGAGCATCTTGGCGATCGCCGCCGCCGTGATCTTGTGATCGCCGGTGATCATCGTCACGCGGATGCCGCCGCCATGGCATTCCTTCACCGCTTCGATCGCCTCCTTGCGCGGCGGATCGAGCAGGCCGATCAGCCCCAGCAGGATGAGATTCTTCGGCAGGTCGGCGGCCGTGAGACTTCCGCCCTTGACCGCCGGGCTTTCGAGCCAGGCCAGCCCCAGCACCCGCTCGCCCTGGCCCGCCAGCTTGTCGGACGCCGCCATGAAATGTTCGAGATCGATGGGATGGGCGCTGCCGTCCGACGCCTGCTGCCGGTCGCAGTGTGCGAGGATGACCTCGGGCGCGCCCTTCACGAGGATGAAGTCCTTGCCCTCCGGCGACTTGTGCAGGGTCGCCATGAATTTATGTTCTGATTCGAACGGAATGGAATCGATGCGCGGATAGGCCGCCCGTTCCTGCTCCCGGTCCATCCCGAGCTTGGAGGCGAACGGATAGAGCGCGCCTTCCGTCGGATCGCCCTCGACTTTCCAGACGCCTTCCTGCTCAAACAGTTCGGCGTCATTACAGAGCAGCGAGACGCGGCCGAGAAGCTGCAGACCGTCGGCCTGCCCGACCCGCGCACCATCCTTCTTGACCTCGCCATCGGGCGCATAGCCGTTGCCGCTGACCACGTAAGCCGAGTCCGCAGTCACGGCGGACACCACCATCATCTCCATCAGCGTCAGCGTGCCGGTCTTGTCCGAGCAGATGCGCGACACCGAGCCGAGCGTCTCGACCGCCGGCAGCCGCCGGATGATGGCGTTGCGCTGCGCCATGCGCTGCACGCCGATCGCCAGCGTGATGGTGATGATGGCCGGCAATCCCTCCGGAATGACGGAGACGGCGATGCCGACCACGGCCTGGAACAGCTCGACAAAGCCCATGCCCGCGATCCACTTACCGTAGGCGAAGACCAGGACGCTGACGAGGCCGATGACCGCGGTGATGGCATATCCGAACTTCTTGATCTGGAGCAGCAGCGGCGTCTCCAGCACGTTGACTTCCGACAGCAGCTGGTTGATGCGGCCAAGTTCGGTCTGGGAGCCGGTGGCGACGACCACGCCGGTGCCGCGTCCGGACACGACCATCGTGCCAGAAAACGCCATGCAGTCCCGGTCTCCGACCGTGGCATTGCCGGCGACGGCCTCGGTGCTCTTGTCGGCCGGCACCGACTCACCGGTCAGCGCCGCCTCCTCGGTGCGCAGGTTCTTAGCATCGACCAGACGCAGATCGGCCGGAATCTTGTCGCCCGATTCCAGCAGCACGATATCGCCGGGCACGAGATTTTCGGCGGCGATCATCCGCGTCTCGCCGCCGCGCATGGTGCGCGCTTCCGCCGACAGCATGTTGCGGATCGACTCCAGCGCCTTTTCCGCCTTGCCCTCCTGAAGGAATCCCAGCAGCGCATTCAGGATCACGACGCCGAAAATGATCGCGGCATCGACCCAGAGGTTCAGCATCAGCTTGACGAAACCGGCGCCGAGCAGGACGTAAACGAGAATGTTGTTGAACTGCGAGAGGAAGCGGATGAACGGCCCGCGCTTCTTGCCTGCCGGCAGACGGTTCGGACCATGATCCCGCAGCCGCTTGTCGGCCTCTGCGCTGTCGAGCCCGGCATTGACGTCGGTCGAAAGGCGTCCGGCAACCTCCCCGGCGGGCACCGCGTGCCAGATGATGTCGTCGCCTGCTTTGGTCGTGACTGCATTCGTCATCGGTTCTCTATCCGCGTTCGGGGATGCCGGAAAAAATACAAAGGAAAAGGACGCCGGAAGGCTGCGTCATCGGACGACAGCATCATGCATCGGAGAAAGCGTTTTACAATCTGGAAAATATCCAGAAGCCCATCTCATCCCGGTCGGGGCAGAGGATCGACCGGTGCGGCGAGCGTGGACGCCATTCACCCGCCGGCGCCGGACATATAGCCGCAACCCTTCCAAACCCCGAATAACGGCGACGTGTCAGCCAGAGATTCGAGGCAAGCGCCGGACCACTTCGACGCGCGCGTCCGCAAACATTAAATTTCACGTGTGCGCCGCGGCATGTCCTGACAGAAAACCGGCACTCTGCTATCCCAGCAAACAAAGCGATCATCGGCCCTCGCGAACCGCTCCTAATGTT
>JAFKES010000062.1 GCA_017308495.1 Afipia sp. | reverse complement strand
ACCGCGCGCCGAGCCATGGCCGCTTCACCGCCTTGCCGCCGCTCTTGGCCGAGGCGACGACCACGCGCACCATGTTGGCCGGAATGGCGAAGCCGATGCCCTGCGAGCCGCCGGAGCGCGAGAAGATCGCGGTGTTGACGCCGACGAGCTTGCCGGTCATGTCCACCAGCGCGCCGCCGGAGTTGCCAGGATTGATCGCGGCATCCGTCTGGATGAAGAACTGATAGTCGGTGATGCCGACCTGCGTGCGCGCCAGCGCCGAGATGATGCCGTGCGTCACCGTCTGGCCGACGCCGAACGGATTGCCGATGGCGAGCACCACGTCGCCCACCTGCGCATCGTCCGAATTGGCGAAATCCAGCGTCGGGAATTTTTCCTTGGTGTCTTTCAGGCGCAGCACGGCAAGATCGGTGCGGCTGTCCTTCAGCACGATCTCGGCCTCGAACTCGCGCTTGTCGGCAAGCGAGACCTTGACCTGATCCGCGCCTTCGATGACGTGGTTGTTGGTCACGACCAGACCAGACGCATCCACCATGACGCCCGAGCCAAGCGAGCGCTGCATCTGCTCCTGCGGCCCTCCCGGCACGCCGAAGAAGCGGCGGAACATCGGGTCATCCAGCAGCGGGTTACGGTTCTGCACCACCTTGGCGGCATAGACGTTGACCACCGCCGGCTGCACCCGCTGGACGATGGGGCCATAGGACAGCCGCAACTGATTGAGGGAGGACGGAACCACCCGGTCCTGCGCGACAACGGGCGCGGCCACGAGGGTCGCGAGCGAAAGGACGGCCAAACCGAGGAAGCGAGAAAAGGTCATGCATGAATTCCGCTGTGAAAGAACACCTATATCAGAAGGCGAGCCGGAGAATCCATCACACCCACATTTGCGGGCGATTTTAGGCTTTTGCGCGGCTACGCGCGATGCCCAGGCGGCGGGGCTGTTAAAAGCACTGATTGCCAATGGCCGCCCCGGCGAACGCCGGGACGACCAAAGAAACATCCGCGCGGACTATACGAGGCGCCGTTTCCTATACTAGTTGCGCGCGGGATTGCTGAGGCCGGTCGGGCCGAGCGAGCCGATGGTGAAGATCTGCACCCGGCGATTGATCGGATCTTTCGGCCGCTCCGGCACTTGCAACGCCTCCTGGCCGAGTCCCGCCGCCTCCAGACGGTTGGGCGCGATGCTGTAGACATCGATCAGGGCCTGAACGATGGCGTCGGCGCGCCGCTGGCTGAGGGCGAGGTTATGCGCGCGGGTGCCGGTGATATCGGTATTGCCGACCACGACGAAACGGAAATTACGCAGGATGGGGTGATGCATCGCGTCGGCGATGGCGCCCAGGGTGGCGTAGGATTCCGGCCGGATGATCGCCGAATCCAGCGCGAACTGAATCTGCACAGTGAATTGCGCAAGCCGCTCCAGCCGCCGGGCAATGGCGGATTTGTTGATATCGAGCGGACGATTTTGTGCCACCGCGTCGCGCGCCATCTGCCGCAGGATATCGGCGGTCAGCGTCGGATCGGACTTCGTCGTATCGCCCAGGCTCTGAATGATGGCCTGGGTCATGTTTCCTTGGGCCTTGGCAGCCGCGAGCGGCGCGACCAAAGCAAGCGCGAGGGTGGCGCCGGCAAGCATGCGGGTGAAACGGGTCATGTGAATATCTTTCCGTGAAATGGGCGTCGTTGACCGTTATTGCCAGCCGGCATCGCGGATGGTTTGCCGGCAGGCGGGCCGCAGCACCCGCTGCGCCTTGTTCAGACAATCGATGATATAGGCGTCGCCCGGCTTCACGCCGGGGCAGAACTGGCGCGTGCTGGACTCGCAGGCTCTGAAGATGTTCTTCTGCGCGGCCAGTCGCTGGGCGATCTCCCGCTGCGCCATCTGAAAATCATTGAAGCAAGCCGACGGCACCTGATTTCGATTCCTCTGCAGGCAAGGCATCATCTCACTCGTTCCAATATTCACACTGGAGCAGAATTTGTTGATGGACGGACCGCAGCTTCTGGCGATCAAGGCGCCGGCCTGGGCAAAGCTCATCGTCTGCGCTGAAGCCGCGCCTCCAGTGGCGACGAGCATCAAAGCCGCCAGTCCAATCATGTAATGCTTCATCTCAAACCCCATTTTCCGAGCCCTGCGGGACGCGTATGCCCGGTTTTCATGTGTCGGACCATTTATCAAGTGAGGCGGTCGCCTTCAAGAAATGGCCGCGGCAATGCATCAATCGGCACGGACCGGCTCCCCGGCATCGCGCCTGCCGAAGTTGGCGCGGCGGATGCAAAACCACAACAAAAAAGCGGCGCCGGAGAGCGCCGCTTTTATGAAACGCGGAGAGAGTGCGCGAACGGCAGCCTTACGCCGCCTCGGCTTCCTTTGCCTGCACCGGACCGGAATCCTGGCCCTTGGCGTCCTCGTCGCGATCGACGAACTCGATCACGGCCATCGGCGCGTTATCGCCGTAGCGGAAGCCGGCCTTGATGATGCGGGTGTAGCCACCCTGACGGTCCTTGTAGCGCGGGGCCAGCACGTCGAACAGCTTCTTGACCTGATCGAGATCGCGCAGCTCGCTGATGGCCTGACGGCGCTTGTCGAGGCCGCCCTTCTTGCCGAGCGTGACCAGCTTCTCCACGATCGGGCGAAGCTCCTTGGCCTTCGGCAGCGTGGTGACGATCTGCTCGTGCTTGATCAGCGCAGCCGACATGTTGGCGAACATCGCCTTGCGATGCTCGGCGGTGCGGTTGAGCTTACGATGTACTTTTCCGTGACGCATGACTTGATCCTCTATTTCTCTCCCGACCGCATGTCGGACAGTTGCTCAGGTGGGCTACCTGCGTTCGCCCTGTGAAGGTGACCGGGCCGGAGCCAGGTCGTGTTGCCTCTCCCCGGAGGGAGAGGCGAAGGCTCAGTAGTGATCCTCGAAGCGCTTGGCCAGCTCGTCGATGTTCTCTGGCGGCCAGCCCGGCACTTCCATGCCGAGGTGAAGACCCATCTGGGCCAGCACTTCCTTGATCTCGTTGAGCGACTTGCGGCCGAAGTTCGGGGTGCGGAGCATTTCCGCTTCCGACTTCTGCACGAGATCGCCGATGTAGACGATGTTGTCGTTCTTCAGGCAGTTGGCCGAGCGAACCGACAGTTCGAGTTCGTCCACCTTCTTGAGGAACGCCGGGTTGAAGGCGAGATCCGGAATGATCTCCTGCGCCACTTCCTTGCGCGGCTCTTCGAAGTTGACGAACACGTTGAGCTGGTCCTGCAGGATGCGCGCCGAATAGGCGAGCGCGTCCTCCGGCGAGATCGCGCCGTTGGTCTCGATGGTCAGCGTCAGCTTGTCGTAGTCGAGAATCTGGCCCTCGCGGGTATTCTCCACCCGGTAGGATACCTTGCGCACCGGCGAGAACAGGCTGTCCACCGGGATCAGGCCGATCGGCGCGTCCTCAGGACGGTTGCGCTCGGCGGCGACATAGCCCTTGCCGGTGTTGACGGTGAATTCCATGCGAATCTCCGCGCCCTCGTCGAGGGTGCAGATCTGCAGTTCGGGATTGAGGATGACGATGTCGCCCACGGTCTGGATGTCACCCGCGGTGACGACGCCGGGACCGGACTTCTTCACGACCATGCGCTTGGAGCCCTCGCCCTGCATCTTGATCGAGATGTCCTTGACGTTGAGCACGATGTCGGTCACGTCCTCGCGCACGCCGGCGATGGACGAGAACTCGTGCAGCACGCCGTCGATGTGCACCGACTGCACCGCCGCGCCCTGCAGCGACGACAGCAGCACGCGCCGCAGCGCGTTGCCCAGCGTCTGGCCGAAGCCGCGCTCGAGAGGCTCGGCAATCACGGTCGCGAAACGGGTCGGATCCGAACCAGGCGTCACGTTGAGCTTGTTCGGACGAATAAGTTCTTGCCAATTTTTCTGGATTGTCACTTGTTCACCCATGCCACTCAAATAGTTGGCGTTGGAGGGATTGCGGCGCGGAGCCATGCCCCGCGTCATCGCACCTTGAAATCACGCGGACGACGGGCCCGCGGCAGTCAAACAATCAGACGCGGCGACGCTTGCGCGGACGGCAACCGTTGTGCGGGATCGCGGTCACGTCGCGGATCGAGGTGACGGTGAAGCCCGCGGCCTGCAACGCGCGCAGCGCCGATTCGCGGCCCGATCCCGGACCGGCGACTTCGACTTCCAGCGTGCGCATGCCGTGCTCCTGCGCCTTCTTCGACACGTCCTCGGCAGCGACCTGCGCCGCATACGGGGTCGACTTGCGCGAGCCCTTGAAGCCCATCGTGCCGGCGGACGACCAGGCAATGGTGTTGCCCTGCGCGTCGGTGATGGTGATGGTGGTGTTGTTGAACGACGAGTTCACGTGGGCGATGCCGGACGCGATGTTCTTGCGCTCACGACGGCGAACGCGGGTAGCTTCTTTAGCCATTGCAGTTCCTTCTTACGATCTCAACGCCGCCGTAACGCCAGCGGCTCCACCAAAAAAGCGAGCAGCGAATAGAACGGCGTCTATCCGCGACTCCCTCTTCGCAATTCGGTCTCTTACTTCTTCTTGCCGGCGATGGCCTTGGCCGGACCCTTGCGCGTGCGCGCATTGGTGTGGGTCCGCTGGCCGCGCACCGGAAGACCGCGACGATGGCGCAGGCCGCGATAGCAGCCGAGGTCCATCAGGCGCTTGATGTTCATGCCGACTTCGCGGCGCAGGTCGCCCTCGACGAGATAGTCGCGGTCGATGATCTCGCGAATCTGCAACACTTCCTGGTCGGTAAGCTGCGACACGCGGCGATCGAGGGGGATCTTCACCTTCTCGACGATATCGGCCGCGTTCTTCTGGCCGATGCCATGAATGTACTGAAGCGCAATCACAACGCGCTTGTTGGTCGGGATATTCACACCGGCAATACGGGCCACTGTCTTCGCTCCTGTCGCCATCCGTCGGGAGGGCTTGTCGTGTTTAGGTCTTTTGCGTCGGGCGGGTGTTCACAAACGCGAACACGACGCCCTCCCCATTTTCTTCCGGGGCCCGGCATCGTCTGAACTATCCGACTGGATGCGGGCTTATTAATGTATTTAGCGGCGTTTCGTCAACCGCTTGGCCGTTTTAACTCGCTTTTTCGTGACCGTTTTGACCGCTTTGCGGGCGGTCTTGGCGGCGGTTTTGCGGGTCTTGGCGACCTTCTTCCCGGCGGAACGGGTTTTGGTCGCCTTCGCCGCCTTTTTTGCCTGCTTTTTCACGTTTTTCACGCCTTTTGAGGCCGCTTTGGCGACCTTTTTGGCCTTCCGGGGCGACGATTTGGCGACTTTCGCACTGGCTTTCACGGCCTTTTTGGCTTTCTTGACCGCCTTGGCAGGGGCCTTTGCCGGTTTGGCGGCCGCCTTTTTGGCCGCCTTGGCGCCCTTCTTGCCAGTCTTTCTGGCGGTCTTGCGGGTCGCGGCCCTGGTGGGCTTGGCCGCCGATTCGGCTGTTTCCAGCGCCGCCAGCACACGGTTGATCGCCGCCGTCACCTCTTCGATGCTCATCATGCCATCGATGGTGATCAGGTTCCCCTTGTCGGCATAATGGTGCACCAGCGGCTCGGTCTGGGCGCGGTAGCTCCCCAGCCGCTTCGACAACACCTCCGGCGTATCGTCGGCCCGAACCGCCTCGCCGCGCGCACGCATCTGCGCGACACGGGTTTCGACTCGCTGCAATAGCGCGCTTTCGTTGACGCGCAGTTCGATCACCGCGTCGAGCTTGAGGCGCTTGGTCTTCAGGAGGTCGTCGAGCGCTTCGGCCTGCGGCACCGTGCGCGGGAAGCCGTCGAGAATGAATCCGTTCTTCGCGTCGGACTCCTCAATTCGGTCCGAGATGATTCCGACCACGATCTCGTCGGGAACGAGGCCACCGCTGGCCATGATATCCTTGGCGCGAAGGCCGATCGGCGTTCCGGCCGCCACTGCCGCGCGCAGCATGTCACCGGTGGACAGCTGAACGATGCCGTGCTTCTCAACCAGCCTTTGCGCCTGCGTTCCCTTGCCCGCCCCCGGCGGCCCGAGAAGAATCAACCTCATTTACGGCGGCCCCTCAATTTGGATTTCCGGATCAGCCCTTCATACTGGTGCGCTAACAGATAGCCCTGCACCTGGGCAACCGTATCCATCGTCACGCTGACGACAATCAAGAGCGAGGTGCCGCCGAGATAGAATGGCACCGATGCATAGGAAATCAGGATTTCCGGAATGAGGCAGACCAGCGCGAGGTAGATAGCGCCGACCACCGTGATGCGCGACAGCACGTAGTCGATATATTCCGCTGTCCGCTCGCCCGGACGGATGCCCGGGATGAAACCGCCGTGCTTCTTGAGGTTGTCCGCGGTCTCGGTCGGGTTGAACACGATCGCGGTGTAGAAGAATGCGAAGAAGATGATCAGCGCCAGATAGAGGAAGAGGAACAGCGGCCGCCCGTGGGCCAGCTGGGTCGAAATCCACTGGAACCACTCCGGCCCCTGCCCGGCGTTGAAGCTCGCGATGGTGGTCGGCAGCAACAGCAGCGACGAAGCGAAGATCGGCGGGATCACGCCCGAGGTGTTGAGCTTGAGCGGCAGGTGCGAGGACTGGCCCTCGAACATCTTGTTGCCGACCTGGCGCTTCGGATACTGGATCAGCAACCGGCGCTGCGCGCGCTCAACGAACACGATCAGCGCGATGATCCCCACCGCCATAATGATGATCGCCAGGATCAGGAACGTGGACAGCGCGCCCTGGCGGCCGAGTTCGAGGGTGCCAGCGATGGCCGAGGGCAGTTCCGCGACGATGCCCGCCATAATGATCAGCGAGATGCCGTTGCCGATGCCGCGCGAGGTGATCTGCTCGCCGAGCCACATCAGGAACATGGTGCCGCCCACCAGCGTGATGGTGGTGGACAGGCGGAAGAACATGCCGGGATCAGCGACGACATTGCCCGCGCCTTCAAGACCGACGGCGATGCCGTAAGCTTGGAACGCGGCGAGGACCACCGTCAGATAGCGGGTGTATTGGTTCAGGATCTTGCGGCCGGCCTCGCCCTCTTTCTTGAGGGCTTCGAGCTGCGGCGACACCGAGGTCAGAAGCTGAATGATGATCGATGCCGAAATATACGGCATGATGTTCAACGCAAAGATCGCCATGCGGTGAATGCCGCCGCCGGCGAACATGTTGAACATGCCGAGAATGCCGCCGGCCTGCGAGCGGAACACCTGTTCCCAGATCGCCGGATCGATGCCCGGCAGCGGGATATAGGTGCCCAGCCGATAAACAAGCAGCGCACCCAGCGTGAACCAGATGCGCTTCTTGAGCTCGTCGGCCTTGGCGAACGCCGCGAAATTGAGGTTTGCCGCCAGTTGTTCCGCTGCTGAGGCCATCTTGAATCCCGGTCCTTTTCAGTCGCCATGGCCGGTCTCATCCCGGCCCTCCACGCCTTCTTTTCGGGGGCGATCAAGAAGTAAAGGCGTGGATGCCCGGCGCAAGGCCGGGCGAGACGGAATTTTACGAAGCCTTCCTGTTCGGCTTCTTGGCGGCCGCCTTCTGGGCGGCGGCATCCTTCGCGGGAGCCAGGATCTTCACCGAGCCGCCGGCCTTTTCAACCGCCTCGATGGCGGTCTTGGTGGCGCCGTAGACCTCGATGTTGATTTTCGCCTTGAGTTCGCCGCGGCCGAGCAGACGCACGCCGTCCTTGGCGCGGCGCAGCAGGCCGGACTTCACCAGCGCTTCCGCGTTGACGGTCGCGCCCGTATCGATCTTCTTGGCGTCGATGGCTTCCTGCAGGCGATCGAGGTTCACCTCGGTCAGCTCCAGCCGGAAGATATTGTTGAAGCCGCGCTTCGGCAGGCGGCGATGCAGCGGCATCTGGCCGCCCTCGAAGCCCTTGATGCGCACGCCCGAACGGGCGGTCTGGCCCTTGCCGCCGCGACCGGACTGCTTGCCCTTGCCGGAGCCGATACCACGGCCGACGCGCATGCGCTTCTTGCGCGAGCCGGCGTTGTCGGCGATCTCATTGAGTTTCATCGCTTTGTTCCTTACTTCTCGTCCACGACGCGAACGAGGTGCTGAACCTTGGCGATCATGCCACGAACCGCAGGCGAATCCTCCAGCTCGGAAACGCGGCCGATCTTGTTGAGGCGCAGACCGATCAGGGTCTCACGCTGCGAGCTGTGACGGCGGATCGGGCTGCCGGTCTGCTCGACCTTGATGGTTTTGGTTGCGGCCTTGGCCATTGTCTAAACTCCAGAAAGGCGCGTGAATTAATCCGCGGCCGCTTCGGCATCGCCACCGACGCGGCGCGACTGCAGCGTGGACACCTTGATGTTGCGACGATTGGCCACCGAGCGTGGCGAATCCTGATGCTTCAGCGCGTCGAAGGTGGCGCGAACCATGTTGTAGGGATTCGACGAGCCGATCGACTTCGCCACCACGTCCTGGATGCCAAGCGTCTCGAACACCGCGCGCATCGGACCGCCGGCGATGATGCCGGTACCGGCCGGCGCCGCGCGCAGATAGACGCGACCCGCGCCGTGACGGCCGGCGATATCGTGATGCAATGTGCGGCCTTCGCGCAGCGCCACGCGCGTCAGGTTGCGCTTGGCCGATTCGGTCGCCTTACGGATCGCTTCCGGCACTTCGCGCGCCTTGCCATGGCCGAAGCCGACCCGGCCCTTCTGGTCGCCGATGACGACCAGAGCCGCGAAACCGAAGCGCTTGCCGCCCTTGACGACCTTCGCCACGCGATTGATGTGGACGAGCTTGTCGACGAATTCGCTGTCGCGCTCTTCCCGGTCTCGCCGCTGACCGCCGCGTTCGCGTTCACCTGCCATGGTGTTTTCCAATCCTTACGGGGCTCGCCTTGTGCAGACTAAGCGCCCCTGTCCTGTGTCCGTTCAAACCAAATTGCAGAGAGACCCGAGCCTCAGAAGCTCAGGCCGCTCTCGCGCGCGGCCTCGCCGAGCGCCTTGACGCGGCCGTGGTAGAGATAGCCACCACGGTCGAAAACGACTTCCTTGACACCGTTTTTGACGGCGCGCTCCGCCAGCAGCTTGCCGACGGCCTTGGCGGCATCGATATCCGCGCCGGTCTTGCCGCCGTCGCGCAGCGCCTTCTCCAGCGACGAGGCCGACGCCAGCGTCTCGCCCTTGAGGTCGTCGATGACCTGGGCATAGATGTGCTTCGACGAGCGGAACACCGACAGGCGCGGACGTCCATTCGCGGTCCGGCGCAGCGCGAGACGCACGCGCTGCTTGCGCCGGGCATTCGTGACCTTGAGTTTCGACATGACCGGCTCCGTTACTTCTTCTTGCCTTCCTTGCGGAAGATGAATTCGTCGGCGTACTTCACGCCCTTGCCCTTGTAAGGCTCCGGCGGACGGTAGGCGCGGATTTCCGCGGCAACCTGGCCGACACGCTGGCTGTCGTTGCCGACGATGGTGATCTCGGTCGGCTTCGGCACGGTGATCGTGATGCCCTCCGGGATCGGATAGATCACGTCATGGCTGTAGCCGAGCGCGAGTTGCAGGTTCTTGCCCTGCAGTGCGGCACGATAGCCGACGCCGGTGATTTCCAGCTTCTTCTCGAAACCCTTGGTGACGCCCTCGACCAGGTTCGCGATCTGGGCGCGCGCGGTGCCATACAGCGAACGCGCACGCTTGGTCTCGAAGCGCGGCGCCACGCGGATCGCGCCGTCCTTCAGCTCGACGGAGACGTCATCGTGCACAACGAAATGAAGAGCGCCCTTCGGGCCCTTCATCTTCACGGTCTGCCCTTCGACATTCGCGGTCACGCCGGAGGCGATCGCGACGGGCTTTTTGCCTACGCGGGACATTGATCTTCCTTCCTTAGAACACCGTGAAGAGAACTTCGCCGCCCACATTCGCGTCGCGCGCGTCGTGGTCTGCCATGATTCCCTTCGGCGTCGACAGCACCGAAATGCCGAGACCGTTCTTCACGCGCGGCAGGTTCCTCACCGAGGCGTAAACCCGACGCCCGGGCTTGGAGACCCGCTCGATCTCGCGGATGACCGGCTCGCCATCGAAATACTTCAGCTCGATCTCGAGCTCGTTGTGGCCGCCCTTGTGCTCGACCGCCGCATAGCCGCGGATGTAACCTTCGGCCTTCAGCACTTCGAGAACGTTGGCGCGCATCTTCGAGCCCGGGGTCGAAACCTTGGACTTGTTGCGCATCTGCGCATTGCGGATGCGGGTGATGAGATCGCTGATAGGATCGTGCGTTGACATGTCCTGCCCTCCCCTTACCAGCTCGACTTGACGAGGCCGGGAATGAGGCCCTTCGAACCGAAGTCACGGATGGCGATGCGGCTCATCTTCTGCTTGCGGTAGACCGCGCGCGACCGGCCGCTGATCTCGCAACGGTTGCGGATGCGGGTGGCCGACGAATTGCGCGGCATCTCGGCGAGCTTGATGGTGGCGGCGAAACGCTCTTCCATCGGCTTCGTCTTGTCGGCGATGATCGCCTTCAGCCGGGCGCGCTTGGCGGCGGCGTTCTTCGTCATCCGCTGGCGCCGGTTGTTCTTCTCGACAGAACTCTTCTTAGCCATAGAGTAGTCTCCATACCTTTCCGCGTTTGAGACGCTGAATTCAGCGCCTCACTGCCGGAACGGGAAATTGAAAGCGGTCAGCAACGCACGGGCCTCATCGTCTGTGGCCGCGGTGGTGCAGATCGTGATGTCCATGCCCCAGGTCTCGCCCGACTTGTCGTAGTCGATTTCCGGGAACACCAGGTGCTCCTTGAGGCCGAGCGAATAGTTGCCGCGGCCGTCGAAGCTCTTCGGATTAAGACCGCGGAAGTCGCGCACGCGAGGCAGCGCGATGTTCACCAGACGATCGACGAAGTCGTACATCCGGCTCTTGCGCAGCGTCACCTTGGCGCCGATGGCCTGGCCCTCGCGCAGCTTGAAGGTCGCGATCGCTGGCCGGCGATCAGCGCGAGATCGGCGGCGGCCAGCTCGACCTTCTTGCGGTCGTTGACGGCTTCGCCGATGCCCATGTTGAGCACGACTTTCTCCAGCGCCGGCACCTGCATCGGGTTCGTATAACCGAACTTCTCGACCAGCTTGCCGCGGATTTCCGTGTCGAATTGCGCGCGCAGGCGCGGAACGTATGCGGTCTCAGCCATCGATCTCAGCTCCCGCGCGCTTGGCGACGCGCACCTTGGTGCCATCCTGCTCAATCTTGAACCCGACCTTGGTCGGCTTGCCGTCCTTGGCCACGAGCGCGATGTTCGACAGGTGGATCGGCGACTCCTTGGAGATGATGCCGCCTTCCTGGGTCCCGCTCTGCTTCTGGTGGCGCTTGACGAGATTGACGCCACGCACCAGCGCACGGCCCTCGGCCGGGCGCACCTCGAACACCTCGCCGGTGCGGCCCTTATCGCGGCCGGTCAGCACGACGACCTTGTCGCCCTTGCGAATCCTGGCAGCCATCACAGCACCTCCGGCGCAAGCGAGATGATCTTCATGTGGTTCTTGGCGCGCAGCTCGCGCGGCACGGGCCCGAAGATACGGGTGCCGACCGGCTCGGACTGATTGTTGATCAGCACTGCGGCGTTGCGGTCGAACCGGATCACGGATCCGTCGGCGCGGCGGATGTCCTTCGCCACGCGCACGACGACCGCCTTCATGACGTCGCCCTTCTTCACCTTGCCACGCGGAATGGCTTCCTTGATCGAGACGACGATGATGTCGCCCACCGTAGCATAGCGGCGCTTGGAACCTCCAAGAACCTTGATGCACATGACACGGCGCGCGCCGGAATTATCGGCCACGTCGAGGTTGGTCTGCATCTGAATCATTGATGCACCTCGTCCTCTTTCTGATGCGCTTGGTTGCGCTTAAGCTGTTTTCTTGTCGCTCTGGACTACGGTCCAGCGCTTCAACTTCGAGAGTGGTTTGCTTTCTTCGATCCAAACCGTGTCGCCTGCCTTGAACTGGTTGTTCTCGTCATGCGCGTGGTAGTTCTTGGACCGGCGAATGGTCTTCTTGTAGATCGGGTGGATGAAGCGGCGGTCGACGCGCACGACAATGGTTTTGTCTTGCTTGTCGCTGACGACGACGCCCTGGAGAGTACGCTTCGGCATCTTTCGCCCCTTACTTCTTGGTCTGGTCGGCGCGCTTCTGCGCGGCGACGGTCTTGATGCGCGCGATGTCGCGGCGGGCCTGACGCAGGCGCGAGGTGTTCTCGAGCTGCCCGGTGGCGCGCTGGAAACGCAGGTTGAAGCGTTCCTTCTTCAGATTGAGGACCGCGTCGTCCATCTGATCGGCGCTCATCGCGCGGATGTCTTCGATCTTGAGTTCGGCCATGATTTCCCTACTCCGCAATGCGCGCGACGAAGCGCGTCTTGATCGGAAGCTTGGCGGCGGCGAGCGTCAGCGCCTCGCGGGCGGTCTGATCGTTGACGCCGTCGATCTCGAACAGGATGCGGCCCGGCTTGACCCGCGCCACCCACAACTCCGGCGAGCCCTTGCCCGAGCCCATGCGGACTTCGGCGGGCTTCTTCGACACCGGAAGATCCGGGAACACCCGGATCCAGACGCGACCGACGCGCTTCATGTGGCGGGTCAGCGCGCGGCGGGCAGCTTCGATCTGGCGCGCGGTGATGCGCTCCGGCGCCATCGCCTTCAGGCCGAACTGGCCGAAAGACAACGTCGCGCCCGACGAGGCGACGCCGTGAATACGGCCCTTATGCGCCTTGCGGAACTTTGTCTTCTTTGGTTGCATCATGGCTTACGCCCTCAAACCTTT
>JAFKES010000061.1 GCA_017308495.1 Afipia sp. | reverse complement strand
CGGTCGAGCACCACCCGCACCGGCGAACGCGCCGCCATGCCCGGCAGCCGGCAGGTTAGCAGCGGATCGTCCGCCAGCGCCGTGCCGATGCCGATCAGAAGCGCGTCGCTCTGCGCGCGCAGCAGGTGGACGCGCGCCCGCGCCGCCTCGCCGGTGATGGCGACGGGGCGGTGCCCGGCGGCGGCGATCCTGTCGTCCGCCGACACGGCCAGCTTGAGGACGACGAACGGCCGGTGCTCGCGCACGCGCAGGAGGTGCCCGGCATGATCGCGCCCAGCCTCCTCCGCACAAAGGCCGACATCGACGGCGATCCCCGCCGCGCGCAGTCGTGCATGGCCCTGCCCGGCGACATCGGGATTCGGATCCTCGATGGCCGAGACCACCCGCGCGATCCCCGCTGCGATAATGGCATCGGCGCAGGGCGGCGATTTGCCGAAATGGGAGCACGGCTCCAGCGTAACATAGAGCGTCGCGCCGCGCGCCGCCGCGCCGGCTCGCTTCAGGGCCTCCGGCTCGGCATGAGGCCGCCCGCCCGGCTGCGTCCAGCCGCGCCCGACGATCACGCCGTCCTTGACGACGACCGCGCCGACGGCGGGATTGGGCCACGTCCGCCCCTGCCCGCGCCGGCCGAGCGCCAGCGCCAGTTTCATGAAACGACGGTCGTCAAAGAGATAAGCCGCGGCGAGATCGTCCGCGTCGCCCGCAGCGGTCATTTCCGCGCCAGCGCCGGGCGTGGCGGCTCGTCCTCGCCGGACAGTTCGCCGAGCACGGTCTCGAAGTCCTTGGCCTCGCGGAAATTGCGATAGACCGAGGCGAAGCGGACATAGGCAACGTCGTCGAGCTGACGCAGATGTTCCATCACGGTCTCGCCGATGACCTCCGAGGAAATCTCCGACTCGCCGCCGCTTTCCAGCTCGCGCACGATGGCCGACACCATCTTCTCGACGCGCTCCGGATCGACCGGGCGCTTGCGCAGGGAGATCTGCAGCGAGCGCACCAGCTTGTCGCGGTCGAACGGCACGCGGCGGCCGTTACGCTTGATGACGGTGAGTTCGCGCAACTGCACGCGCTCGAATGTCGTGAAACGGAAATTGCACGACATGCAGACACGGCGGCGACGGATCACGGACGAGTCTTCCGTCGGCCGTGAATCCTTCACCTGCGTATCGAGGCTGTTGCAGCTTGGGCAGCGCATGGATCAATCCACCTCGTCGTCATTGCCGGGCATAGCTGTTCGAAGAACGGCGTCGCTTCGCTCGCCTATGCCCCGGCAATCTATTGCTATCCGGAAGATGGATGCGCGGATCAAGCCCGCGCATGACGCCCCATAGAGTGAAGTACTTCCGGACTTATCCATCGACCCGTTACGAATAGATCGGGAAGCGGTCGGTCAGTGCCTTCACCTTCTCCTTCACCGCCGCCTCGACACCCGGTGCGCTGCCGTCTTCCGACTGCGCCACCGCGTTGAGCACTTCGGCGATCAGGCTGCCGACCTGCTTGAATTCCGCAACCCCGAAGCCGCGCGTCGTGGTCGCCGGCGTGCCGAGACGCAGGCCGGAGGTGACGAATGCCTTTTCCGGGTCGAACGGAATGCCGTTCTTGTTGCAGGTGAGGCCGGCGCGGACCAGTGCCTTTTCCGAGATGTTGCCCTTGAGACCCTTCGGTCGCAGATCGACCAGCATCAGGTGGTTGTCGGTGCCGCCGGACACGATCTCGAAGCCGCTGCTGCGCAGCGTCTCCGCCAGCGCCTTGGCGTTCTCGACAACGTTGCGGGCGTAGATCTTGAATTCCGGCTGCAGCGCTTCCTTGAAGGCCACCGCCTTGGCGGCGATGACATGCATCAGCGGACCGCCCTGCAGACCGGGGAAGATCGCCGAGTTCAGCTTCTTGGCGATCGCTTCATCGTTGCACAGGATCAGGCCGCCGCGCGGGCCGCGCAGCGATTTGTGGGTGGTGGTGGTGGTGACGTGCGCATACGGAATCGGCGAGGCGTGGACGCCACCGGCGACGAGACCGGCGAAGTGCGCCATGTCCACCATCAGATAGGCGCCGACGCTGTCGGCGATCTCGCGGAAACGCTTGAAATCCCACGCGCGCGAATAGGCGGAGCCGCCGGCGATGATCAGCTTCGGCCTGATCGCCTCGGCTTTCTTCGCCACCTCGTCCATGTCGATGATCTGGTCTTCGCGGCGCACGGTGTAATGCGCCGGCTTGAACCACTTGCCGGACATGTTGACCGGCGCACCATGGGTGAGATGGCCGCCCGCGGCAAGATCGAGGCCCATGAAAGTGTCGCCGGGCTGGAGCAGCGCGAGGAACACGGCCTGATTCATCTGGCTGCCGGAGTTTGGCTGCACATTGGCAAAGCTGGCGCCGAACAGCTTCTTGGCGCGCTCGATGGCCAGGTTCTCGGCGACATCCACCCATTCGCAGCCGCCATAATACCGCGCGCCCGGATAACCTTCCGCGTATTTGTTGGTCATCACCGAGCCCTGCGCCTCGAGCACGGCGCGGCTGACGATGTTCTCCGAAGCGATCAGTTCGATCTCGTGCTGCTGGCGGCCCAGTTCGCCCTTGATCGCGGCAGCGATCTCAGGATCAGCCTCGGCGAGCGAAGCCGTGAAAAACGAGTCGGGGGCGGACGCGGTTTTGGCAGATGAGCTCATGGATGAAATGTCTCCACCGCCACGGCCTTTCGTTGCAAGGCGCGGACGGTTACGGGTGGCTTCAAGGGCGGCAGCCGCGACATACCATATCTGGCGGCGGGGTCCAAGTTCCACAAGCTGGTGGGCCAGATTTAGCTGCGTCCGGCCCACACCATCCCGTCGCGGGACGATTGGGCAGATCAGGCCGGCCAGTACCCCGAAAAGCCTCCGGAACCCTGCTTTTCCAAGGGCGCGTCATGGGCGGAACCGTCGCCACCCTCCGCCCCCGCCGCCGCGTCGTGTCTCAAAGTCGCGCCAGCAGGAACATGAGATTGAGCGTGCACGCCATCAGAAGCGTGAGCGCCAGCGCGACCTGCACTCGGTCGCCGGTGAATTTCAGAATCAGCCTCATGGCGAGGATGATGAAAAGAGTCGCGGCAAGAGTCCCGGCCTATATTTTTGGCCCCCACAGCGACGGATTCAGGACTCGTTTACCGGTCGAGCCCGCCGTGTGAGTCGGCCCGCAACGCAAAAGGCGCCCCGGAGGGCGCCTCAGGTGCTTCCTCCCGCACCAGGGGAAGCTCGTGCGGAAGTCTTCCGCGTGCGTCTTGCGCGCACTTCGGTGAGTGCCAGGGCATTGGCGTGAGCAATTCAGGAGGATCGGGACGGCTGCCGGTCTCTTTGAAGCGGCGCGATCATAAGCAAAACCGGAAATCCACTTTTGCTGATCGCGCCTGCGCCGGCTTGGCCTGTCCGTGCGATGCTCAGAGACGATACAGGATCTGGTCGGTCCAGAACCGCTCGAGGCGATGCAGCGACTTATTCAGTGTGGCGAACTCGGCGTTCGAGATGCCGCCCACCTGCTCCACCGTCTTGACGTGCTTCTGGTACAGCGCGTCGACGATGTGGCGGATCTCCTGACCCTGCGCGGTCAGGCGGATGCGGACCGAGCGGCGATCGACGCGCGAGCGCTGATGATCGAGGAAGCCCATCTCGACGAGCTTCTTCAGATTGTAGGAGACGTTGGAGCCGAGATAGTAGCCGCGGGTGCGCAGTTCGCCGGCGGTCAGTTCCTTGTCGCCGATGTTGTAGAGCAGCAGCGCCTGCACCGAGTTGATGTCGGAACGGCCGCGACGATCGAACTCGTCCTTGATGACGTCGAGCAGGCGGCGATGCAGGCGTTCAACCAGCGTGAGAGCTTCGAGATAGAGCGGCTGCACCGGGGCAGCAGCGTTATCGTGAGCGGGTTCGATGGCCGTGGCGGCAGCTTTGATCATGACACTTCCCCTGTTGTCGTTTTTACGACTTATTCGACGAAACTTGTGTCCCGTCTGATAGGCACAAACTAAGGGAGGCGTTTGAACATCCGCTTAAACAACACCATAAAGATAAGGTTTATTTGAAACGGTGAATCATACATTACGCCCGTGAAATAAGGGCTTTTCATCATCTTTGATTCACCGAAACGGCGCGATGTTCACGCTTCGTCGCACAGTCTGTCGCATTCCTGAACAGGGATCGTTCAAGTTTTAAAGATTCCGTCAAGCATCAGGGTCCGGCCGCGTGCAGATTATTTATGGCGGCCGCTCCCGCGCGGCGAGCCACGCCAGCACGAGATACGCAGCCAGCAGGATCAGCGCGACGAACACGGCGTAGATGTTGCCGCCGTAGATCGCGGGAAACATCAATTCGATCACCGCGGTCGATACGATGGTGGTGAGCCACACCACGGCCCCCCACGGCGTCGCGAGCCACAGCCCCACCGCGGCAACAAGATCGATCACCGCAAAATACACCGTCGCGGTCTGCCACTGCGTGGTCTGGATTTCGAACGCGGTGTCCTCGGTGCCGATGAATCCGGTGATCTGCGCCCAGTGATAGAGCCCCTTGATCATCGACAGCACGGCCATCACGCGCAGAAACAGCACGAGCCGCGCCGTCCATGTCGTGTCGCCCGTCTCGGCGTCGGGCGGTGACATGGCCGAGGTCATGCTCACCTGATCGCGCGGCTTGTCGTCTTTCGCGGACCGGGGCATCCGCGGGGCCAGAAAATGACGGCTGTCCTTGCTCATGACGCCTGTTTGATACATGAACGCGGCATTCCGCAAGCCCGCATGTCGCCCGAACAGGCCCCGGCGGCTGAAATCCAGGTGGAATTCCAAGCCAAATTCCATGGCTCCCATGAGCGTTGCGCGCGGTGACGGCGGCTGCCGCAAATGCTACAGGTGACACCTCTGGTTCCAGCGGGAGTGGTGTTGACATGGCGATCAAGTTTGGGCGTCCGATCGAGTTGCGCGACGGGCCGCGGCATGAGGCGGTAACCACCCCTTCCCTCGATCTGACCACCCGCATGCGCCGCAACCGCAAGGCCGAGTGGGCGCGGCGGCTGGTGCGCGAGAACGTGCTCACCACCGACGACCTGATCTGGCCGCTGTTCGTGGTGGACGGCAAGAACGTGCGCGCGCCGATCGCCTCGATGCCGGGCGTGGACCGGCTCAGCGTCGACCAATGCGTGCGCGAGGCCGAGCGGGCTGTGCGGCTCGACATTCCCTGCATCGCGCTGTTCCCCTACACCGAACCGTCTCTGCGCGACGAGACCGGATCGGAGGCGCTCAACGCCGACAACCTCGTGTGCCAGTCGGTGAGAGCGATCAAGAAAGAATTCCCCGACCTCGGCGTGCTGTGCGACGTCGCGCTCGATCCGTTCACCAGCCACGGCCATGACGGCCTCATCGAGGACGGCCGCATCCTCAACGACGAGACCGTCGCCGTTCTGGTGCGGCAGGCCCTGGTGCAGGCGGAAGCCGGCTGCGACATCATCGCACCCTCCGACATGATGGACGGCCGCATCGGCGCGATCCGCGATGGCCTCGACCGCGCCGGCTTCGGCGACGTGCAGATCATGGCCTACGCGGCGAAATACGCCTCCGCCTTCTACGGCCCGTTCCGCGACGCCATCGGCTCGGCCAAGACGCTGACCGGCGACAAGCGCACCTACCAGATGGACTCGGCCAATTCCGACGAGGCGCTGCGCGAGGTCGAACTCGACATCGCCGAGGGCGCGGACATGGTGATGGTGAAACCCGGTCTGCCCTATCTCGATATCGTGCGGCGGGTGAAGGACACCTTCGCGATGCCGACCTTCGCCTATCAGGTCTCCGGCGAATACGCGATGATCGCGGGCGCCGCCAACAATGGCTGGATCGACGGCGAGCGCGCGATGATGGAAAGCCTGGTGGCGTTCAAGCGCGCTGGCGCCGATGGTGTGCTGACCTATTTCGCCCCCGCCGCTGCGGAGAAGCTGAAAGCCGGCCGCTAACCTCGACAAAGCGGCAGCCAAACCGCCACCAGATCGGCAGGCGGGATCGCACGAGTCGGCGGACGGAACCGGGTGGATAACTTTTTCGTCCTGCGGCTTCGGACCGTCTTGCGGGCGCGGCGCGGCGGGGCCATGTGCGCTCGAGCGGCCAGAGGAACCCTTCCCGGCCGCGTGGAGGAGAGCTTTCATGTCTGACACCAGCGGCCCCGGCGATACCATCTGGCGCAACGATCCGTCGGCCAGCGCGCGGGCGCAGGAGGCGTTCGATCCGTGGTTGCAGCCCGAACTGTTTCGCGGCGTGCTCACCAAGCGCTTCTTCGCCTTCCTGATCGATCTGGTGATCCTGGCGATTCCGATCGTGCTCGGGGTGATCTTCATCGCCCTGTTCGGCATCGTGACGCTGGGGCTGGGCTGGTTCTTGTTCTGGCTGGTGTCGCCGCTGTCAGTGATCTGGGCTTTGATCTACTACGGCTTGTCCCTTGGCGGCCCGCACGGCGCCACTGTCGGGATGCGGCTGATGGACATCGAGATGCGCACCTGGAGCGGCGAGCGGCCCTACTTCGTGCTCGGCGCGGTTCACGCCATCCTGTACTGGGTGTCGATCTCGTTCCTGACGCCGCTGGTGCTGCTGGTCGGCCTGTTCAACGGCCGCCGCCGGCTGCTGCACGACATCGTCCTCGGTACGGTGTTCGTCAACAGCCTGGCGCTCGCGTCCGCCCCCCGCGCCTGACCAAGGCCGTGCCCTGGCGCGTGACGCCTGAAATCCGCTTCGCGGTTTTCGGCGTCATGCCGCACTTGCGTCGACCGCAAGCCGTTGACCGCAAGCCATTGACCGTACGCCATGGCGGCGCGATGCTGGGGTGTGGAATCACACGGACCGGAGCCACGCTAAGCTGGAGATGATCGGCCCCTCGTGACGCAGCATTCGCGCAACACGCCGCAATTCTACCTGACCGCGCCGTCGCCTTGCCCCTATCTGGAGGGCAAGCAGGAGCGCAAGGTGTTTACACATCTGGTCGGCGACAAGGCTGCCGAGCTGAACGATCTTCTGACCCATGGCGGCTTCCGCCGCAGCCAGTCCATCGCCTACCGCCCGGCCTGCGACCAGTGCCGCGCCTGCGTGTCGGTGCGCGTGATCGCCAACGAGTTTCGCCCGTCGCGCAATTTTCGCAAAATGATGACGCGAAACTCTGATCTGGTCGGCGAACTGCGGTCGGCGGTACCAACCTCCGAACAATATTCGGTGTTCCGCGCCTATCTCGACCAGCGTCACCACGACGGCGGCATGGCGGACATGACCGTGCTCGATTACGCCATGATGGTGGAGGACAGCCATGTCGCTACCCGCATCATCGAATACCGTCGCCGCACCGCCGACACCGGCGTGACCGGCAAGGCCGGCGACCTGATCGCGGTGGCACTGACCGACATCCTCAGCGACGGCCTGTCGATGGTCTATTCGTTCTTCGAGCCAGATGAGGACAGCCGCTCGCTCGGCAGCTTCATGATCCTCGATCACATCGCCCGTGCCCGCCGCATGGGCCTGCCTTACGTCTATCTTGGCTACTGGATCGAGGGCTCGCGCAAGATGGGCTACAAGGCCCGCTTCCTGCCGCAGCAGCGTCTCGCGCCAAGCGGCTGGACGCGCATCGACGCCACCGGGACCGCCGCGCCCGAACCGCAGGATTGATACGATCTCCGTGCCCCGGACGCGGTGCGGCTCCATGCCGTTAGCTCGGGTTTGAGATAGATAGAATCAACATTCGTCATGCCCGCGCTTGTCGCGGCCACGATGAATGAGTTTGCTTCCATCAAAAGAGAAACTGCTCTCGCAAGAACAGATTGCTCCTCACCCCGTTACGAAATCGACCAGCAGCTTAACGTTGAGCGCAATCACCACCGCGGCGATCAGCACGGCGAAGGCGCTGAGCCAGCGCGGCGCGACGAACGTGCCCATTTTCGCCCTGCTGGCGGTGAACATCACCAGCGGCACGATGGCGAACGGCAGTTGCAGGCTCAGCACCACCTGGCTGAGAATGAGCAGCTGACCAGCGCCCTTCTCGCCGTACAGGATGGTCACCGCCGCCGCCGGCATCACCGCGATCATGCGCGTGAACAGGCGGCGCAGCCACGGCGCGACCCTGATGTTGATAAATCCTTCCATCACGATCTGACCGGACAAGGTCGCGGTCACCGTGGAATTCAGGCCGCAGCACAGCAGCGCGATGCCGAACAGCGTCGGCGCCAGCGTGGAGCCGAGCAGCGGCGCGAGGAAGGCGTGGGCCTGATCGAGCTCCGCCACGTCGGTCTGACCCGCCTTGTGAAAGGTCGCCGCGGCGAGGATGAGAATGGAGCCGTTGATCAGGAGTGCGAGGCACAGCGCGAAGGTGGAGTCGATCGTCGCAAGCTTGATCGCCTCCTTCTTTTCCGGAACGCTGTCGCCATAGCCGCGGGTCTGCACCAGCCCGGAATGCAGATAGAGATTGTGCGGCATCACCGTCGCGCCGAGAATGCCGAGCGCGAGATAAAGCATGTCGGGGTCGCGCAGGATCTGGGTGGTCGGCGCGAAGCCCCGGATCACCGCGCCCCAGTCCGGATCGGCCATGGCGATCTGGATGGCGAAGCAGGCGGCGATCACGCCCAGCAGCGCCACCACGAACGCCTCGATCCAGCGGAAGCCGAGCGCCTGCAGGGCGAGAATGAGAAAGACATCGAGTGTAGTGATCACCACGCCGAGTTCGAGCGGGATCGCGAACAGCAGGTTGAGCCCGATGGCAGTGCCGATGATTTCGGCCAGATCGGTGGCGCCGATGGCCACCTCCGCGAGCAGCCACAGCGGCCACGACACCCACGCCGGATAGGCGTCGCGGCAGGCCTGCGCCAGATCCCGCCCCGAGCCGATGCCGAGCCGGGCGCACAGTGCCTGCAGCACCACCGCCATGATGTTCGAGATCAGCGCGACGCTGAGCAGCGCGTAGCCGAATTTGGAACCGCCGGCGAGCGAGGTCGCCCAGTTGCCGGGGTCCATATAGCCGACCGCGACCAGATATCCCGGTCCGAGGAAGGCGGCCAGCTTGCGCCAGAACGAGCCGTTGCGCGCGACCCGGACCGAGCCGAACATATCGGCCAGCGACGGCTCGCCACGCGGCATGCGCCAGCCACCCGCTTCGGGCGGCGTCTGTGCCGGGTCCGGCGGCGGCGGTAACAGGGGACGTGCATCCATGAGGTTCATATGTCCACAAGTTCCGCTTAGTTGCAAGTGACTTGCAAAAGCAGGGCTTGCGGCCTGACCTACCCTCTCGTTTCGAAATCCCCCGGCTGCGGCGGCGCGATCGGCGTGAACTCGCAGCGGTTCGGCTTGAGATCGACCAGCGGCGTGCCGTCGAGGCAATCGAGGCCCTGCACCAGCACCGTCGCGCCTTCGATGCCGACCAGCTTGGCCACCGAGGTGCCGATCGGATTTGGCCGGACCGGGGAGCGCAGCGCGAAGGTGCCACGGGTTATGCCGTCGTTCGCCGGGCTCTGGTGGACGAGATCGCGCCGCGACTGGTGCAGCCAGTAGAGCACCTCCACCTGGGAAAATTTCTCCAGCCCCTTGAGCGCCGCCACCCATGGCTCGAAAATTTCGATCCGGCATACCGGGCCGTCCTGCCGACCCTGACGCGGCGTCATCAGGCGGTCGGTCCACGGGGTATGGATGCGGCCGATGAACACCAGACCGGCGTCGGTCGGCGACGGCGGATCGATAGCGACCTCGCCTTCGCGAATTTCATTGTAACGCACCATTCCAGCCGACCTCGCAGAGCTCTGTTGCCGGCACATTATCGTGACCTGGAACACCTGCAAAGAACGTCGCCGCACATTGACAGCTTCGCGGCGGTCGGCCAGTTCTTGCCGTCGCGCATCATCGTCTCCTGCTGCGGCTATCCTCTCCGGTCGCCGCCATCCCCAGCACGACATATGATTCCCATGCGCTGCTCCTCCTGCTGTGATCCGGCGGCGACGCCCGTCTGCCTGACCTCAAGACCGTAAAAATCGATGTCCTCCGCCATCCTGCTTCGCCACCGCCCATTCCAGTTCTATCTTGGCTCGCGCAGCTTTTCCCGATTTTGCAGCCAGATCGCGAGTGTCGCCGTCGGCTGGCAGATTTACGACAAGACCGGGAGCGCGCTGGACCTCGGCCTGGTGGGTTTGGTCCAATTCCTGCCGACGGCAGTGCTGGTGTTCGCCGCGGGACACGCGGTCGACCGGTACGACCGCAAGCGCGTGCTGCAGCTCTGTCAGGTTGCGGAGGGAACGACTGCCGCCTTTCTCGCATGGGGAAGCCTTGCCGGATGGCTGACGGTGCCGCAGATCTTTATCGCCATGGCGGTACTGGGCACGGTGACCGCGTTCGAGAATCCCGCCTCGGCCGCCCTCCTGCCCTCCGTCGCGCCGGAAGGCATGGTTCAGCGTGCGACAGCCGTCTCCACCGGCATCGGCCAGATCGCGATGGTCACCGGCCCAGCCGTGGGCGGCCTGACCTATGCGATCTCGCCTGCCACTCCCTATGCCGTGATGACGGTGTTCTGGTTTGTCGGCGCGATCCTGAGCGGCATGATTCAGGTTGAGCGGGCGGCGGTGTCGAAAGACCCGCCGACGCTGTCCGACCTGTTCGCCGGCGTCGGATTCGTACGCCGCAATCCCGCGATCCTCGGCACGATCTCCCTCGATCTTTTCGCCGTGCTGCTCGGCGGCGCGGTCGCGCTGCTGCCGATCTACGCGCGCGACATCCTGCAGACCGGGCCGCTCGGCCTCGGCCTGTTGCGCGCAGCGCCCGCGGTCGGCGCGCTGCTGATGACCGCTGTCCTCGCCCGCCACGCGATCAACCGGCGCGTCGGCATGCGGATGTTTCAGTCCGTCATCGTGTTCGGTCTGGCGACCGTCGTGTTCGCGCTGTCTACCTGGCTGTGGCTGTCGGTCGTCGCCATGATCGTCATGGGTGCGGCAGATACGGTCAGCGTGGTCATCCGCCTGTCGCTGGTGCAGCTTGCGACATGCGCGGGCGCGTCGGCGCGGTCAACTTCCTCTTCATCAACGCCTCGAACCAGCTCGGCCAGTTCGAAAGCGGCGTCACCGCCGCCCTGATGGGCGCGATGCCGGCCGCCGTTCTCGGCGGCGTCGGCACCGTTCTGGTTGCGCTGCTGTGGATGAAGCTGTTCCCGACGCTACGCAACGTCGAGCGGCTGGAATAGTGCGGGTCAGAGTAGTTTGTGTTTTGACTAAAACATTAATCCCGTCATAGCCCGTGGAAGACGGGCATGAACGCCCTTATGTCCCGGCCATCCACGACATATTTCGTTGAAACTCGCAAGACGTGGATGCCCGGCATAAAGCCGGGCATGACGAAGGTTGAGCCGCCTAACTGAAACCTGCCCTAGATTTACCCACGCTACACGATGCCCTTGCCGAACTTGTTCGACTTGGGCAGGCCGTGGGCCATGCGGCCGGCGTCGGCGCGGTTGCCGCGCCAGTCGGTCAATTCCTTCCACGTCATGCTCTGCTCGCGGCCGGCGGCGTCCCTCCACGTCATGCCGTCCTTGGCGGTGAAGGTCGTCACGTCCGACAGCGCGCCGCCGCTGTATTTCTGCAGGCGCACACCGCGTCCGCGCGTCATCTCCGGCACCTGTTCGAGCGGGAAGACCACCATCTTGTGGTTGCTG
>JAFKES010000060.1 GCA_017308495.1 Afipia sp. | reverse complement strand
GCCGCCAACTGCCGGTTCCGCGCGCAACTGGCTTTATTTGCCGCAGTATGCCGCGTTGTCATCGGAAATCTGCTAGATAAAATCAGACGCATTCAGAGAATCAGGTCCGCCTTGTCTCACGGAATTGCCAACGATCCAGCCCCGGGCGCTGCCGGCAAGCGCGCCTTCAGCATCGCCTTCGGCATCGAGCGGATCGGGCTGATCGCGCTGCGGGCGCCGAAGCTCGCGGCGGTGATCCTGCTGGCCCTGTGCGTTGGCGCGGTGTTCGGCATCCAGCGCATCAAAATCGACGATTCGCTGAGCCAGCTGTTCCGCTCCGATACGCCCGAATACAAGCAGTACGAGGAAGTGACCAAGCGCTTCCCCTCCAGCGAATACGACGTGCTGGTGGTGGTGGAGGGCAAGTCGCTGCTGGAGCGCAGTTCGCTGGAGAAGCTGCGCGATCTCGTCACCGACCTGCAGCTCGTGGACGGCACCCGCGGCATTATCTCGTTGTTTTCTGCCCGCCAGCCGCCGGAAAACGGCCGGCTGCCCGCGCCGCTGTTTCCCGAGACCCTGCCGGAGGGCGATGCCTACAACGCCTTCATCAAGCGGGTGAAGGACAACGAGGTCATCAAGGGCAAACTATTGTCGGACGACGGCACCCTGGCGCTGATCGTGCTGGCGCTCGATCCGGCCATCGTCGGCAACAAGGGGCTGAACGCCACCATCGGCGAGGTCCGCAAGCTGATGGCCGACGATCTCGAAGGCACCGGGCTCAACAGCCAGCTGTCGGGCGTGCCGGTGATGCAGCTCGAAATCCGCAACGCGGTGGAGCGCGACGGGCTGACCTACAACATCGCCGGCATTCTCGCCGGCTGCATCATCGCCATCATCTTCTTCCGCCGCATCTCCTTCATGATCGTCGCGGCGTTTCCGCCGCTCTTGGCGATCCTGCTGGCGCTCGGCACGCTGGGTTGGCTCGGCTTCAGCCTCAACATGTTCCTCAACGTGATGACACCGCTCATCATGGTCATCAGCTTCGCCGATTCGATGCAGCTGACCTTCGCCGCGCGCGACCGGCTGATCGCCGGCGAGGACAAGCAGACCGCGTTCCGCAACGCCGTGCTGGTGGTGGGGCCGGCCTGCGTGCTGACCCACGGCACCGCCGCGCTGTCGTTCATCGCCTTGCAGTTCTCCGATTCCGACCTGATCCGCGCTTTCGGCGAGGCCGGGCTGCTTGCCACCGTCATCGCGCTCATTGCCGTGCTGTCGCTGGTGCCGGTGTTCGGCGTGCTGCTGGTGCGCCACGAGAACCTGCTCGCCACCCGGATCAAGGGCGCCGACCGGGGGGTGGAGGCGCTGCGCGCGTTCTGCGCCTGGATCGCGGTGCGCATGGTCGGCCGCCCGGGATTTTTCAGCCTGCTGGCGCTGGTGGTCGTGGTGGGGCTCGGCGTCATTTATGCGAGCCTCGAGCCGCGCTACCGGCTGGCCGATCAGGTGCCGGACAAGCAGCAGGCGGTGGAGGCGTCCAGCCGCCTCGACGCCAAGCTCACCGGCGCCAATCCGATCGACGTGCTGATCGAATTCCCCAAGGGCAAGTCGCTGTACGATCCGGAGACGCTCGACACCATCGCCGCGGTTCACTCGATCGTCGAGAAGCAGGCTGGCGTCGGCAACGTCTGGTCGCTGGAGACGCTGCGGCGCTGGCTGACGGAAAAGGTCGGCCGTTCGGATGTCGACATCCTCAAGCAGTATGTCGACCTGCTGCCGCCCTATCTGGTGCGCCGCTTCATTTCCGAGAAGCAGGACGCGGTGGTGGTCTCCGGCCGGGTGCCCGATTTGGATTCGAGCCAGATCCTGCCGACGGTGGAGAAGCTCGACGCCGCCATGAACACGGTGCGCAAGGCCCATCCCGGTTACGAGATCGCGGTGACCGGCCTCGCGGCCATCGCCGCGCGCAACAGCGCCAGCATGATCGGCAAGCTCAACCACGGCCTGACCATCGAGTTCGTTCTGGTGGCAGCCTTCATCGGGCTCGCCTTCCGTTCGGTGGTGGTGATGCTGGCGAGCATTCTGCCGGGCATCTTCCCGGTGGTGCTGTCGGGCACGGTGTTGTGGCTGCTCGGGGAGGGGCTGCAATTCGCCAGCGTGGTGGCGCTCACGGTGTCGTTCGGGCTCGGTCTGTCGGCCACCATCCACTTCCTCAACCGGCTGCGGCTCGAACAGCAGCCGGGGGTGGATGTGGGGCTGGCGGTGGAGCGCGCCACCGTGCTTGTCGGCCCGGCGCTGATCCTGACCACGGTGGTGCTGGCCTGCGGCCTGGTGGTGACGGTGTTCTCCGACCTGCCGTCGCTGCGGCTGTTCGGCTGGCTGTCCGCCTTCGCCATGATCGCGGCGCTGGTGGCGGACCTGTTCATCCTGCGGCCGACGGCGATGTGGCTCATGAGCACGTCGGAGCGCCTCAAGGCGGCGTGGGGCGGCAGGCGGTCTTGAGGGCCTGCAGAACTGTCGCGGGAAATAACGCACGTCGTGCCCGGCGTCATGCCGGACATCCACGCCTTGGGAATATCAACGACTTAAAACGTGGATGGCCGGGACAGGCCGGCCATGACGTGTTGATGACTTCGTCTCGACCTCAGCCTTGAAGCGCTGCATCGCGCTTGGGGCGGAGGATCCGATCCGTTCAACGGACCTCAGCTTCCGCGCGACAGCGAGACGTTGACGCCGCGCACCTCGCCCTTGGAGCTGATATTGACGGTCTGGCGGTTGCCGCGCGACGTCATGGAAAACGTGGCGGCGTAGCCGTTGGCGGTGACCAGCGCGCTGACCTGCCCGTTGGCGACGGTGCCTTCCACGGTGCCATTGACGTTGCGGGTGGCCTCGCTCCAGGAGCCGCGGACGCTGCTGCCGCTGGCGGTGACATTGCTGGTCAGTTCGAACTTGTAGCTGTCGCTGGCGCAGCGCAGCACCTGCCGCAGGATATTGCCGTTGGAGTCCACCGTGTTGGTGCCGCGGCAGCGGATGCGCTCGGTGCCGCTGTCGGCGATGGTGATGGTGCCGCCGCCCGACCAACTGCCGGCGAAGCCGGCGAACACGCCCGATTCGGCATGGGCGGCGGCGGGCGCGACCACAAGCGCCACGGCGGCGGCCGCACCGCGAAATCGGCCGATATCAAAGCGGGAAAACGGAAAAGGCATCTGAAACACCATTGTCAGGCTGTTGATAGTTCTTGGTCGCTCATATCATGATTTGGTTCACCGGAAAATGTCAGCCGCCCGGAGGCGCGGCGTCGGTCGCGCGTCCGCGTGACCGCACAGCCGGTGGGACGCTCATCAATTCATCAGCGGCGACGGTGTTCCAGCTGCTCCTTGCAGCGCAGCACATTCTGTCCGGATGTTTTTTGCATAGGTAGTGGACAACCCCGCTTTTCGCACATCTAATCTCCGGCAAGGCCGGCGACCCAAGCACGGCCATTTCGGAGGAAGACATGAAGCTGACGCGACGTGATTTTTCGGCTGTTCTGGCGGCGGGTCTGGCCGCGCCATCCCTCATTCGCAGCGCCGGTGCACAGGGCGCGACCATCAAGATCGGGCAGGTGCTGCCGGTGACCGGCTCGGCGGCGGAACAGGGCAAGTTCGCCCTCAACGGCGCCAAGCTCGCGCTCGAAGCGGTCAACAAGGCCGGCGGCGTGCTCGGCAAGCCGCTGGAACTCATCACCGAAGACGACCAGACCACCAACCCCGGCGTGGTGCTGGCTTTTTCCAAACTCGCCGCGCAGCCCGACATTGTCGCCTTCCTTGGCTCGATCCGTTCGACCCAGGTTCATGCGATGGCGCCGGACGTGCTCAAGCTCGGCAAGCCGATGGCGATCGGCGGCACCGATCCGAACCTCACCCACATGGGCAACAAGTGGCTGTTCCGCTTCCGCCCGAACGACAACTATTCCGGCAGCGTGATCGCCGAATACGGCACCAAGACGCTCGGCAAGAAGAAATGGGCGGTGGTGCATTCCACCGACGCTTTCGGCACCGCCGGCGCCAAGGCCCTGACCGACGGCCTGCAGAAGCTCGGCGTCACCCCGGTGCTGGACCAGGGCTACGCCAACCAGAGCCAGGATTTCACCCCGGTGGTGCTGGCGATCAAGCAGTCCGGCGCCGACGTGATCGGCTCGTACTTCACGTTCGAGAACGATCTCGGCATCTTCGCGCGGCAGTTGCGCCAGCTCGGCGTCACCATTCCGTGGGTGGGCTCGCCGTCCATCGTCGGCGTGTCGTCGCTGCGCCTCGCCGGCCCCTCGCTGTACGGCACCTACGCCGTCTCCGATTTCGCCGAGGAATCCGGCCCGGTCGCCACGGCCTACGGCAAGGCCTACCGCGCCGCCTACAAGCTGCCGCCGGATAACCAGAGCTCGTGGACCTATGACGCGATCAACGTTCTCGCCAAGGCGATGAACACGGTCAAGTCGACCGATCCCGAGAAGGTCCGCGACGCCATTCTCGCCATCAGGGGCTATGAGGGCGCGCAGGGCCAATACAACTTCGACCAGAACGGCGACGGCCTGCACGGCTACAACATCGTGCGCAACGAGAAGGGCAAGATCGTCTTCGACAGGCACATCGAGGCGAAGGGATAGATCGGCTCGGCGGCTTCTTTCAAAGGAAGCCGTCGTCCTTCGTCGTTGCGGGGAGCAACCGGCTCGGCGCGTCGCGCCGTCCGGGCACAGGCTCGGCGGCGAAGCGATCCGGTTCTTGCTAGTCCTTCCGGATTGCTTCGCGGGGCCTGCCATCGGCGGCGCATGCGCGCCGATCCGATGCCCGCAATGACGGGACCACGGCAATCGACCCGGGGTGATCGACCTCTGTCTCGCGCGATGGGCGTCTCATGGACCAGATTCTTCAGTTGCTCTTCACCGGCATCGGCATCGGCGCGGTCTATGCGCTGGTGGCGCTGGGCTTCGTGCTGATCTTCCGCGCCACCAACGTCGTCAACTTCGCGCAGGGCGAGTTCTCGATGGTGGCGGCCTTCCTGATGGTGGTGTTCGCCGTCGATCTCGGCTGGCCGTACTGGCTGTCGTTCCTGCTCTCGCTGGCGGGCATGGCGCTGTTCGGCGTGATCTTCAACCTCGGCGTCTACTATCCGCTGCGTCACCGCACTTTCCTGCCGGTGATCATCGCCACCATCGGCGCCTCGATCTTCCTCGCCAATTCGGTGCTGGCGATCTACGGCCCCGCGCCGCAGGTGCTGGAGGGCTGGTTCGAGACGCCGGGCATCCAGCTCGGGCCGGTCTATCTCGACAGCCAGTACCTGCTGATCATCGCCGTGACCATCGCGCTGGTGATCTTCAATTTCTGGTTCTTCGAGCACACCATGCTCGGCAAGAAATTGCAGGCGACGTCGCAGGACAAGGAGATGGCCTCGCTGCTCGGCATCTCGGTCTCCACCATGATCATGATCACCTTCATCTATTCGGCGGTGCTCGGCGGCCTCGCCGGCATCCTGGTGGCGCCGGTGCTGTTCGTCTCGATCCAGATGGGATCGACCATCGCGCTGAAAGCCTTCGCCGCCACCATCATCGGCGGATTCGGCGACGTCGCCGGCGCGATCATCGGTGGCCTCGCGCTCGGCATCATCGAGACCTTCGGCGCGGCCTATATCTCGGTGCCCTACAAGGACGCCTTCGCCTTCCTGGTGCTGATCCTGTTCCTGGTGTTCCGTCCGCAGGGCATCTTCGGCGAACGCGTGGCGGAGAAGGCATGAGCGTGAACAGCGACAACCTGTCTGCCGCCGCGCCCGTGCGCTCGACGCCGCTCGTGCTGCGCCACCTGCCGTATTTCATCGTGGCGGCGATCGCCGTGTTCGCCGCCGCGACCATGACCTTCGACGGTTACGTTCTCAACATCCTGATGCAGGCGACCACCTTCGCCGTCGCCGTGTTCGGCCTCACCGTGGTGCTCGGCCTGTGCGGGCAGATCAATCTGGCGCAGGCGGCGTTCTTCGGCCTCGGCGCCTACGCCGTCGGCCTCGGCACCACCGACTATCAGATCAATTTCTGGATCTGTCTGGTGGGCGGATCGGTGCTGGCGCTGGTGGCCGGCGCGCTGCTCGGCATGACCACGCTCAAGCTCGGCGGCCACTACCTGGCGATGGTGACGATCTCGTTCCAGCAGATCGTCACGCTGGTGATGATCAACGCCATCTGGCTGACGCGCGGCCCCGACGGCATCTCCAAGATCGGCCGGCCGGCGCTGTTCCAGTCGCAGCAGTCGTTCCTGGCGCTGTGCGTCGCGGTGCTGGCGGTGATCGGCTATCTGGTGTGGCACCTGCCGGACACCCGGATGGGCCGGGCGATGCGCGCGGTGCGCGACAACGAGCTCGCGGCCGGGGTCGCCGGCATCGACATCTTCCGCACCAAGGTGGCGGCGTTCGCGCTGTCGGCGCTGCTCGGCGGCATTGGCGGCGGCCTGTTCGCCGGCGGCTTCGCCTATGTCAGCCCCGATCAGTTCTCCTTCGCGGAATCCATCGTGTTCCTGACCATGGCGCTGCTCGGCGGCGTCGCCTCGCCGATCGGCGCGGTGATCGGAACGGGCCTGCTGATCCTGATCCCGGAATGGCTGCGTTTCCTGAAGGACATTCCGGGGCTCTATCTCGCCATCTACGGCCTGTTCGTGATCCTGATCGTGCGCTTCATGCCGGACGGCATCTGGGGCTTCGTGCAGGATATCCTGACCCGGTGGCGGGCGCGGCAGCCGGCGGCGGTGGCGAGCCCGCCGCTGCACCTCGTGCCCGGCAAGAGCGGCGGCGACATGGTGCTGGAGGTCACCGGCCTGTCCAAGCATTTCGGCGGCCTCAAGGCGGTGGACAATGTCGACATCTCGGTGCGGCGCGGCGGCGTCCACGCCCTGATCGGCCCCAACGGCTCGGGCAAGACCACCACGCTGAACATGCTGTCGGGCCTCTACAAGGTCACGTCCGGCCGCATCGTGCTCGACGGCACCGACGTCACCGACATGCCGCCGCATCAGCGCACGGCCGCGGGACTCGGGCGCACCTTCCAGAACATCCGCCTGTTCCGCACCATGACGGCGCTGGAAAACGTCGTGATC
The DNA here is from genome assembly GCA_017308495.1 of Afipia sp. Taxonomy (GTDB): domain Bacteria; phylum Pseudomonadota; class Alphaproteobacteria; order Rhizobiales; family Xanthobacteraceae; genus Afipia. The sequence goes on along the minus strand of JAFKES010000060.1, from coordinate 4,480 downwards.
GGCGCGGAGCGGCCGGGCAACACCCTGACCGGTGACGGCGGCCAGGGCGCGCTGACCGAGCGCGCGCTGTCGGCGCTGACCTTCGTCGGCCTCGGCGCGCGCGCCAACGAACTGGTGTCGAGCTTCTCCTATGGCCACCAGCGCCTGATCGAGATCGCCCGCGCGCTGGCGGGCAATCCGACGCTGCTGCTGCTCGACGAACCGGCGGCCGGTCTCAATTCCACCGAGAAGGTGGAACTGCACGACCTGCTCAAGCGCATCGCCGCGCAGGGGCTGACCATCCTCATCATCGACCATGACATGACGCTGGTGCGCGAGGCGGCGCAGCACATCACCGTGCTGAACTTCGGCAAGCGGATCGCCGACGGCGAATCGCTGGCGGTGCTGCAGCATCCCGACGTGATCTCGGCCTATCTCGGGACGGAGTGAGCATGGCGCTTCTCGAAATCAACGACCTGATGGTTCTGTACGGCGAGATCGAGGCGCTGCGCGGCGTCTCGCTCAAGGTCGATGCCGGGCAGGTGGTGACGCTGCTCGGCTCCAACGGCGCCGGCAAATCCACCACGCTGCGCGCCATCTCCGGCCTGGCGAAGCCGCGGGCGGGGGAGATCCTGTTCGACGGCCGCTCGATCATGGGGCTCGGGCCGGAAGCGATCGTGCGGCTCGGCATCTCCCACGTCCCCGAGGGGCGGCGGGTGTTTCCGGGCCTCACCGTGAAGGAGAACATCATGCTCGGCGCGTCGAACCGGCGCGTCGGCAAGGCCGCGTTGTCGCGCGAGGCCGACGCCATGTTCGACCTGTTTCCTGACATCCGTCCGTTCGCCGACAAGCTCGGCTGGACCCTTTCCGGCGGGCAGTTGCAGATGGTGGCGGTGGCGCGCGGGCTGATGGCGAAGCCGCGCCTGCTGCTGCTCGACGAGCCCTCGCTCGGCCTCGCTCCGGTGATCGTGCAGGCGGTGTTTCGGATCATCGCCGAAATCCGACGCGACACCACGGTTTTACTTGTGGAGCAGAATGCGCGCATGGGATTGTCGGTGGCCGATTACGGCTACGTGCTGGAGACTGGCCGCCTCGCCCTCGGCGGCAAACCTGACGAGCTGTGGGGCAACGAAGCAATCAGGGCGGCCTATCTCGGCGGCCATACCAAGGCGGTCTAGTGATCCGGTTCTGACATTCGTATGATATCGTTCGCGGACACCTTTGCGAATGTCAGAACCAAAGGATCGCCAGAATTATAAATTCGCGAGTGCCCTTTTTGTATCCGACGTTTGCTCGGGGCGCTCCGAAGTCAGGCAAACGTCGGATACAGGGCACTAGATAACCCATGATAACAATAAAATCCGACAAACTGATCGGCTTCGTGGCCGATATCTTCGCGCGCGCCGGCTCATCGAAAGAAGAGGCCGGTCGCGTCGCCAACTATCTCGTCACGGCGAACCTCACCGGCCATGACAGCCACGGCGTCATCCGCGTGCCGAAATACGTCGCCTGGGTGCAGGACGGCTCCATCATCCCCGACCAGACGGTCAAGCTGGAGGTCGATACGCCGTCGCTGGCCGTGATCGACGGCGGCTTCGGCTTCGGCCAGACGGTGACGCCGCAGGCGGTGCGCATCGGCATCGACAAGTGCAAGGCCAACGGCCTCGCGGCCATCACCCTGAAGAATTCCGGCCATCTCGGCCGCGTCGGCGACTGGGCGGAAATGGCGGCGGCGGAAGGGCTGATCTCGATCTTTTTCGTCAACGCCGCCGGATCGGTGCTGGTGGCGCCGTTCGGCGGGGTGGCGCGCAAACTGTCCACCGCGCCCTACTGCGTCGGCATTCCACGCCCGGGGCAGGGGCCGGTGGTGCTGGATTTCGCCACCTCGCTGGTGGCCGAAGGCAAGGTGATGGTGGCGAGCCGCGGCGGCAAGAAGCTGCCGAAGGGCGCGCTGATTTCGCAGGACGGCAACCTCACCGAGGATCCGCACGAGCTGTACGGCCCCTACGAGCCGAGCGGGCCGCGCGACCACAGCCAGGGCACCGGCGCGATCCGCGCCTTCGGCGAGCACAAGGGCTCCGGTCTCGCGCTGATCTGCGAACTGCTTGGCGGCGCGCTAACCGGCAACGGCGCGACCAGCAACGGCCGCCGCTTCGCCAACGGCATGCTGGGCATCTTCATCGATCCGAAGGTGGTGGACCCGGCGCATTTCTTTGATGGCGAGGTGGCGCGCTATATCGCCTATTTCAAGGACAGCAAGCTGGCTCAGGGCCACGACGCGGTGCTCATTCCCGGCGAGCCGGAAGCGGCGAACCGCGCCGAGCGCACCAAGAACGGCGTGCCGCTGACCGAGGACACCTGGGCTTCCATCGTCGATACCGGCCGTGCGCTGGGCATCGACGAGGCGGCGGTGAAGGCGGCGGAGGGGTAGGCGGTTTTTGCGATCGCGCGTGCAACGGTTTCGATGCGTCATGCGCGGGCTCGACCCGCGCATCCATCGCTTCGGAAGGTGGATTGCCGGGGCGAAAGGGCGTTTGCACCCGTCTTCACCGGGCTATGCCCGGCCATGACAATTCGGTAGGTCAATGAAATTTCGATAAGTCAACGGAAGCACACAGAAAGAAAAACAATGGCAAACAAGGTCAAGGAACTCTGGGCGTCGGGCAAGGCGGTCGTCAACGGCTGGCTGGCGATCCCGTCGGGCTTTTCCGCCGAGGTGATGGCGCAGTGCGGCTTCGACAGCGTCACGGTGGACATGCAGCACGGCGTGCAGGACTACCAGTCGATGATCCATTGCTTCCAGGCGATGCAGGCCCATCCGGTGACGCCGATGGTGCGCGTGCCGTGGAACGAGCCCGGCATCATCGGCAAGGTGCTGGACGGCGGCGCCTATGGCGTGATCTGCCCGATGATCAACACCAAGGAAGAGGCCGAGCGCTTCGTCGCCGCCTGCAAATATCCGCCGCGCGGCACCCGCAGCAACGGTCCGATCCGGGCCATGATGTACGGCTCCGCCGGCACCTACCAGCAGACCGCCAACGACGAGACGCTGTGCATCCCGATGATCGAGACCCGGACCGCGGTCGAAAACCTCGAGTCCATTCTCGACGTCCCCGGCATCGCCGGCGTCTATATCGGGCCGTCCGATCTCGGCTTCTCCTACGGCCTGCACCCGACGCTGGACCGCACCGAGCCGCAGATCCTCGAAATCTACGAGAAGATCGTCAAGGCGTGCGAAAAGCGCGGCATCTTCCCCGGCATCCACTGCAGCGGCCACGCCGGCGCGACGCTGGCGATCGAGCGCGGCTTCCGGCTGGTGACGATCCTCAACGACAGCGGCCTTCTGGCGATGGCGGCCAAGAGCCACATCGGCGAGATCCGCAAGAACTCCGGCGGCAAGGCGTAGTCATCGGAGTGGTGCTTGTCTTAACCTCTCCCCGCGCGCGGGGAGAGGTGATGTTGTCGCCAAAGCCAAACCAAGGATAACAGCCATGGCCCCCGCACCCGTGATCCGTCTTCATCCCGATGACAGCGTGGTGATCGCGCGCATGGCGCTGTTGCCTGGCGTCGAGGTCGCGCCCGGCGTCACCGCCAGCGAGCGCATTCCTGCCGGCCACAAGGTGGCGGTGAAGCCGGTGGCGGTGGGCGAACCGGTGATGCGCTACGGCCAGATCATCGGCTTCGCCACCCGGCCGATCGCGCCGGGCCAGCATGTCCATGTCCAGAACATCGGCATGGGCGAGTTCTCCAAGGACTACGCCTATGGCGTCGACGTGAAGCCGACGCCGAATTTCGACCTCCCGGCGACGTTCAGCGGCATCCGCCGCCCGGACGGACGGGTGGCGACGCGCAACTATATCGGCATCCTCACCTCGGTGAACTGCAGCGCCCATGTCGCCGACATGGTGGCCGAGGTGTTCAAGAAGAATCCCTTCACCGGCCACGACCCGCTGGCGGACTATCCCAATGTCGACGGCGTGGTGGCGCTGACCCACAAGACCGGCTGCGGCATGACCCAGCTCGAACCGCTTACCGTGCTGCGGCGGACGCTCGGCGGCTACGCCCGCCATGTCAATTTCTCGCACGTGATTATTCTCGGCCTCGGCTGCGAGATGAACCAGATCGGCGGTTTCCTCGAGGAGCAGCGGCTGGCGGGCCGGCTGCGCTCGCTGGACATTCAGGACGTCGGCGGCTCGCGCAAGACGGTGGAGAAGGCCATCGCCTTCGTGCGCGAGGTGCTGGCGGAATCCAACAACGTGAAGCGCGAGCCGTGCCCGGCCAGCGAACTGACGGTGGCGCTGCAATGCGGCGGCTCCGATGGCTATTCCGGCGTGTCGGCCAATCCGGCGCTCGGCGCGGCCAGCGACCTGCTGGTGCGGCATGGCGGCTCGGTGATCCTGTCGGAGACGCCGGAGACCTATGGCGCCGAGCATCTGCTCACGCGCCGCGCCGTCAGCCCCGAGGTCGGCGAGAAGCTGGTCGCGCTGATGCGCTGGTGGGA
>JAFKES010000059.1 GCA_017308495.1 Afipia sp. | reverse complement strand
GACTTTAGCGGACTGGTGATTGAGGGCCAACCGCAACAAATGGCGCCCAATGTCATGGGCGGAGGAACTTTAGCGGACTGGTGATTGAGGGCCAACCGCAACCCGCTGACCGGGTTGACCGTCGGGGGCGTTACTTTAGCGGACTGGTGATTGAGGGCCAACCGCAACCAAGTACGTCGGGCTGTTCGTCAGACAGAAACTTTAGCGGACTGGTGATTGAGGGCCAACCGCAACAGGACACGTACCGGGAATTGCGGGCCATCCACTTTAGCGGACTGGTGATTGAGGGCCAACCGCAACCGACGACCATCCATGCAACCTGGTGACCGACTTTAGCGGACTGGTGATTGAGGGCCAACCGCAACGGGTGCTGTCTCCGGCCTGTGGGTGCTGTGACTTTAGCGGACTGGTGATTGAGGGCCAACCGCAACACTGTGTGGAGTGACAGGAATCTGTCACGACTTTAGCGGACTGGTGATTGAGGGCCAACCGCAACTCGGCACGACAAGGCCGGCGGGACGCCGAGACTTTAGCGGACTGGTGATTGAGGGCCAACCGCAACAAAATGCGTACGACGTGCCTTCCTATCTCGCGGTGTCTTCGAATCGCGCAATCGACACCATCGCGCCCGTCGATGTGCGGAGGCGTCAGCAACTCGGCATCGACAACGTCCTGCTCACCCAGCGAGTGGGCACCGACTATGCCGACGTGGTGGCCGGCGATTCGTTCCGTCGTGCCTTCGTGCGGCTGCGCAGCGAGCACGGCCTGTATCGCGAAGCCGCCAACGGCGTCACCTTCCTGACGCCGACGCTATTTCGCACCCGCATCGCGCTGCCCGCCGAGGTGACGACCGGGACCTATGATGTCAACATCAAGCTGTTCGCCGACGGCGCGATGCTCGACGACACCCAGACCGCGTTCGAGATCGTCAAGGTCGGATTCGAGCAGTTCATCGCCAACGCCGCGCAACAGCACGGTCTCGTCTACGGCCTCACCACCGCGCTGATGGCCCTCATGACCGGATGGATGGCCTTCATCGTCTTCCGGCGGGATTGAGGCTTTTGCCGGAATCAGAGCTGCACCGGTTTTCCTAACGCCAGAACTTTGCACGCTCCGATTTCTTGAGCTTCTTGTAATGGCTGGCGTCTTGCGCGACTCCGTCGAGATACTCGCAAGCCACTTCCCAGAAAACACTTTCGCTCTCCTCGGGCGTCATGAGGTTACGAATGGCCGGAGCGTATGAGCCGAACATGTAAATCTGGGTGGAGCGCGGAACCGCTCCGTTTTTCGCCAGAATGGCAAGCCGCTCGATTTCCAGCAGCATGAGATGGAAGTCGGTCTCATCGGAGAAATTGGAGCGATCCCGCACCATCGCCCCGTCCTCGATGGCCCTGAGATTCTTCGCAAGATAAGTCTTGCGAGCGAACAGCTGTCGATGGACGTGATTGAACCGCGCCAGATTCTCGATTCGCCGGGCGCGCGCCTGCGACCTCACATTGAAGATGAAAACCAGGAGCGCCACCAGGGCAGCGGCAATCGTGGCAATGTTGCGCAGGTCTTCCAGCCCATACATTCTTTGTGATCCTTGGCCTTTGCGATCCCGGCGCGGTTTGGTGGCTGCTCATGTGAGGGCGGCGCGGCCGGGCATCCTGAACGCCGGCCTCACGATTCTGTCTGGTCCTTCGTCCCGGTCCGAACCGAGCCGACCCGGGCCTTCCTGAGGTCTTCGGGCTTGTTAGGCCGCCGAAGCCGATCGTTCCAGCGTGGCATCGTCGCGTCGTGCCTAAAACACGGCGACGCTGAGCCGCCACCCAGACCGCACCTGTTGTCGGGAAGATGGTGTAATGGATTATATCGTGATTTCAATCATATAACAGGTCGAAATCCCGCCGGGCGCGCGCAAATACCCCAGCCGCACAGAATGCCTTCCGCGCCCGGTCGGTCTGGCAGTCCAGCGACAGGGCTGTGGTTCAAGGAGCCACTTTTTCCGGGCTGATCAAACACCCGCCTTATGGTACAGGCTGACCCGGGCGGGATTTTCAATCCTTGAGCTGGGTCAAAGCGCAATTGTGCACCGCACGAAATAAGATAACCCTGTGGCAGGTGCCTCAGGGCGCGTGGACCATTGCGAATCATGTCGGGGGACGGCTTCATGAAGCACGCTATTAGGATCATCCTCGCTGGATTGTTGGCATTTCTAGCCCTTCTGGGCGCAGCCTTCGCCGCCGACGATCCGTTCCGGCACCATATGTGGATCGCGTTCTTTGTGCTGGCGGCCTTCACGGTCGCCCTTATGCGCAAAGCCAGTTTCGAGCCGGAGCCCCCCGTCGACGAAGCCTCCTACATGGACGAGCCGATCCGTTACGGCGTCATCGCCACGGTATTCTGGGGTGTTGTCGGTTTCCTCGTCGGCGTGGTCATCGCCGTGCAGCTCGCCTTCCCCCACCTCAACTTCGAGCCGTGGCTGAATTTCGGCCGGGCCCGTCCGCTGCACACCTCGGCGGTGATTTTCGCATTCGGCGGCAACGCGCTGATCGCCACCTCGTTCTATGTCGTGCAGCGCACCTGCCGCGCGCGCCTGTTCGGCGGCGATCTCGCCTGGTTCGTGTTCTGGGGCTACCAGTTCTTCATCGTCATGGCGGCGACGGGCTACCTGCTCGGCATCACCCAGTCGCGCGAATACGCCGAGCCGGAATGGTACGTCGACCTGTGGCTGACCATCGTCTGGGTCGCCTATCTCATCGTGTTCATGGGCACCGTGCTGCGGCGGAAGGAGCCGCACATCTACGTCGCCAACTGGTTCTTCATGTCCTTCATCATCACCATCGCGATGCTGCACATCGTCAACAACCTGGCGGTGCCGGTGTCGTTCGTCGGCTCGAAGAGCTACTCCGCCTTCTCGGGCGTGCAGGATGCGGTGACGCAGTGGTGGTATGGCCATAACGCGGTGGCGTTCTTCCTGACCGTGCCGTTCCTGGCGATGATGTACTATTTCATCCCCAAGCAGGTGAACCGGCCGATCTATTCCTATCGCCTGTCGGTGGTGCACTTCTGGTCGCTGATCTTCCTGTATATCTGGGCCGGCCCGCACCATCTGCATTACACTGCGGTGCCCGACTGGGTGCAGACACTCGGCATGGTGTTCTCCATCATGCTGTGGATGCCGTCGTGGGGTGGCATGATCAACGGCCTGATGACGCTGTCGGGCCGATGGGACTTGATCAGAACCGATCCGATCGTGCGTCTGATGGTTGCCGCGCTGGCCTTTTACGGCATGGCCACCTTCGAAGGCCCGATGCTGTCGATCAAGGCGGTCAACGCGCTGTCGCACTATACCGACTGGACCATTGCCCACGTCCATGCCGGCGCGCTGGGCTGGAACGGCATGATCACCTTTGCCGCGGTCTATTTCCTCGCGCCGAAGCTGTGGGGACGCGAGCGGCTCTATTCCATCCGCATGGTCAACTGGCATTTCTGGATGGCGACGCTCGGGATTGTGCTCTACGCCTCGTCGATGTGGGTGTCCGGCATCATGCAGGGCCTGATGTGGCGCGAATACGACGAGCAGGGCTTCCTGGTCTATTCCTTCGCCGAGACCGTGGCCGCCATGCACCCCTATTACGTGATGCGCGCGCTCGGCGGGTCGCTCTACCTGATCGGCGGCTTCGTCATGGTGTGGAACGTCTACCAGACCATTCGCGGCCGGATTCGCGATGAGGCGCCCATGGGAGGCTCGCTGCCTTCGAGCGGCGCAGTCGCGCAGCCTGCCGAGTAAGGAGCGAGATCCATGTCTTTCCTGATGAACCATTCCAAGCTCGAAAAGAACGCGACGCTGCTGCTGATCCTGTCGCTGCTCGTGGTGACGGTGGGTGGCATCGTGCAGATCGTGCCGCTGTTCTACCTGCAGAACACCATCGAGAAGGTCGAGGGCATGCGTCCCTACACCCCGCTCGAATTGGCCGGGCGCGATATCTACATCCGCGAGGGGTGCTACACCTGCCACTCGCAGATGATCCGGCCGTTCCGCGACGAGGTCGAGCGTTACGGCCATTACAGCCTCGCGGCGGAATCGATGTACGACCATTCCTTCCAGTGGGGGTCGAAGCGCACCGGTCCTGACCTCGCCCGCGTCGGCCAGCGCTACTCGAACGAATGGCATGTCCAGCATCTGGTCGACCCGCGGTCGGTGGTGCCGGAATCGGTCATGCCGAGCTATGCCTTCCTCAGGGATACGCCGCTCGAGACCAAGGGAATCGCGGGCCATCTCGTCGCCAACCGCCGGGTCGGCGTGCCTTATAGCGACGACATGATCGCCAATGCCGCGGCGGACATGAGGGCGCAGGCCAATCCGGATGCCGACACCAAGGGGCTGGAGGGCCGCTATCCCAAGGTCAAGGTCAGCGACTTCGACGGCAACAAGCAGGCGCTGACCGAAATGGATGCGCTGGTGGCCTATCTCCAGATGCTCGGCACGCTGGTCAATTTCTCGACCTATGACGCCGCCGCCGGCTATCGCTGAGGAGGATCAGATGGAAACCTACACCACCATGCGACTTCTGGCCGATAGCTGGGGCTTGCTGGCGATGACGGCCTTCTTCATCGGCGCGGTGATTTTCGCATTCCGTCCCGGCAGCCGCGCCATCGCCGATGACGCCGCCCAGATCCCTTTCAAGGACGACCGACATGAGTGAAAAGCAAATCGACGAGGTTTCCGGCGTCTCCACCACCGGTCACGACTGGGACGGCATCAAGGAACTCGACAATCCGATGCCGCGGTGGTGGCTTCTCACCTTTTACGCGACCGTGGTGTGGGCCGTGATCTACACCATCGTTTATCCGGCCTGGCCGATGATCCACTCGGCGACGACGGGACTGCTCGGCTATTCCAGCCGCCGCGACATCTCGACGGAACTGGCCGCGGTCAAGGCGACCAAGGCGGACTACATCAAGGCGATCGAGGCCAAGTCGGTCACTGATATCATCGCTGATGACAAGCTGCGCACCTTCGCGGTGGCGGCCGGCGCTGCGGCGTTCAAGGTCAATTGCGTGCAGTGCCATGGCTCCGGCGCGCAGGGCTCGCCCGGCTATCCGAACCTGAACGATGACGAGTGGCTGTGGGGCGGCACCGCCAAGGACATCCAGCAGACCATCGCGCACGGCATTCGCTATGCCGAGGACCCCAACACCCGCGTCTCGGAAATGCCGGCTTTCGGCGACATGCTGAAGCCGGATCAGATCATGCAGGTCGCCTCTTTCGTGGCGTCGCTGACGGGCCATGCCGGCAATGCCAAGCCTGAGGCCATTGCCGCCGGGAAGGAGCTGTTCGAGCAGAACTGCGCCGCCTGCCATGGTTCCGACGGCAAGGGCAACCGCGAGGTCGGCGCTCCCAACCTCACTGACGCTATCTGGCTTTACGGCTCGTCGCCGGCGGCCATCGCCGCGCAGATCAAGGCGCCGAAGCACGGCGTGATGCCAGCGTGGGGCGTGCGTCTCGGCGACATCACCGTCAAGGAACTGGCGGTTTACGTCCACTCGCTCGGAGGCGGTCAATAAAAAGACCGCCTCGGGTCCGGCATGCGGATGCCGGCGGTGGAGTGGTTACGGGGAATGACGACCGGGTCCTGACGCTGGTGCCGGACGCAAGGCGTCGGCCGCCGGGATCGGTCAGGATCTGATCCGACGGGGGCGTTGACATGTGAGAAGTAGCGGCGCTCCCTCGTGGAGAGCGCCGGCAGGAGACCATGGACATGCTCGACACGTCGGATATTGAGACGTTTGACGCCACCGCCGTGAACTCGGCGCGGGTGCGCCAGCCACTCTATGCGGCGCGCAAGAAAATTTTCCCCAAGCGGGCCGAAGGCACGTTCCGGCGCTTCAAGTGGTTCGTGTTGGCGGTCACCCTCGGGATTTACTACCTGACGCCCTGGCTGCGGTGGGACCGTGGCCCTTACGCCCCCAATCAGGCCGTGCTGGTCGATCTTGCCAACCGGCGATTCTATTTTTTCCCGATCGAGATCTGGCCGCAGGAATTGTACTTCGTGGCCGGCCTGCTGATCATGGCCGGGTTCGGGCTGTTCCTGCTGACATCGACGGTCGGGCGCGCGTGGTGCGGCTACACCTGTCCCCAGACCGTGTGGGTCGATCTGTTCCTCGCGGTGGAACGCGCCGTCGAGGGCGACCGCAACGCCCAGATCAAGCTCGATGCCGCGCCGTGGTCGGCGAGCAAGCTGGTCAAGCGGGTGTCCAAGCACCTGATCTGGCTGGTCATCGCGGTGGGCACCGGCGGTGCGTGGATTTTCTATTTCGCAGATGCGCCGACCTTGCTGCGTGAACTGGTGACCGGGCACGCCGCGGCGGTGGCCTACATCACGATCGCGATCCTGACCGCCACCACTTACATCTTCGGCGGGCTGATGCGCGAGCAGGTCTGCACTTATATGTGCCCGTGGCCGCGCATTCAGGCGTCGATGCTCGACGAGAATTCGCTGACCGTCACTTACAATGACTGGCGCGGCGAGCCACGTTCGCGCCACGCCAAGAAGGTCGCTGCCGCAGGGCAGGCGGTCGGCGATTGTGTTGACTGCAACGCCTGCGTCGCGGTCTGTCCCATGGGCATCGACATCCGCGACGGGCAGCAGCTTGAATGCATCACCTGCGCGCTTTGCATCGACGCCTGCGACGCCGTCATGGACAAGGTCGGCAAGGCGCGCGGGCTGATCGCCTATGCGACGCTGGCGGAATACGAGTCCAACATGGCGCTGGCGACGGCGGGCGGTACCTCGGCGATCGACCCGCGCCGGGTGCACGACGCCAACGGCAAGATCTTGGACAAGGTCGCCACGTTCCATATCATGAAGCTGCTGCGGCCGCGCACCCTGATCTATCTTGCGGCATGGTCGCTGGTGGGACTCGGCCTGCTCGCCGCGCTGCTGACGCGCGACCGGCTCCAGCTTAACGTGCTGGCCGACCGCAATCCGCAGTTCGTCGTCCTCGCTGACGGCTCGATCCGCAACGGCTATACCATCAAGCTTCTCAACATGGTCCCCGAGCCACGCACCATCACGGTGACCATGCAGGGCCTGCCGGGCGGGGAGATGAGTGTCCTCGGCATGGATCAGCCGCCGTCGACGTCGTTCGCCGTGCAAGCCGATCCGGACAGGCTCAAGACACTCAAGGTCTTCGTGCGCCAGCCGCGCGAGAAGGTCGCCGGCCCGACCCAGCACTTCCGGTTCGTGGTCGAGGACAAGTCGAGCTTTGAGAGCGACCATTATGATGCGACATTCGATGCACCGGAGGCAGGCAAATGAGCACAGCGAGCAGACAGCGGGAATTTACGGGCTGGCACATGCTGGCGATCATGGTGGCCTTCTTTTCGCTCATCATCATCGTCAACCTGACCATGGCCTTCTTCGCCCGTTCGAGCTGGACCGGCTTTGTCGTCGAGAACACCTATGTGGCCAGCCAGCAGTTCAACGAGAAGGCGGCCGAGGGCCGCGCGCAGGCCGCTCTCGGCTGGAAGACGGAACTGACCATCGCCAATGGCACGGTCAGCTATCGCCTTACGGACAAGGCCGGCAACGTGGTGACGCCGAAACGCGCCACCGTGAGCTTCCGCCGCCCGGCCTATGCCTCCGAGGACGAGGAAGTGGTTCTGAGCGGGCGCGGGGATGGCGCGATGGTGGCGCCTGTCGCGGTCCGTGACGGATTGTGGATCGTGGAAATGCATGCCGAGGTCGGCCTCGAACATCCTTATCGCGATGTGCGACGGCTGAAGCTCGTCAACGGGGCCATCCAGTGAGTTGCTGCGCGCCAGGCGCTGAATTCGGCGCTGCGGCCGGCGGGCTGTCATCCGACGAGTTGCGGCATGTCGCCCGCAGCCTTGGCGATGGAACGGCCCAGATCGAACTCTCGGTGCCGGCCGTGCATTGCGGCGCGTGCATCCGCACGGTGGAGCAGGGCCTGTCGCGCCTCGATGGCGTGGTCAGCGCCCGCGTCAACCTGTCGACCAAGCGCGTGTCGGTCCGCTTCGCGGAAAGCGCGCCGCCGCCCGTGGTCGAAACCTTGACCAGGCTCGGCTATCCGTCGCATCTGTTCGACGAGGCCGCCCTGCAGACCGAGCGGACGCTGTCGGAGCTGGTGCGCGCGGTGGCGATCTCGGGCTTCGCCGCCGGCAACATCATGCTGCTGTCGGTGTCGGTGTGGTCGGGCGCGGAGGCCGCGACGCGGGACCTGTTTCACTGGCTGTCGGCGCTGATCGCCTTGCCCGCTCTGGTTCTGGCCGGTGGCGTGTTCTATCGCTCGGCTTGGAGCGCGTTGCGCCACGGCCGCATGAACATGGATGTGCCCATCGCCATCGGCGTGACGCTGGCCTACGCCATGAGCCTCTACGAGACCGTCACCCATGGCGATCACGCTTATTTCGACGCGGCGATCACGCTGCTGTTCTTCCTGCTGATCGGCCGCACCCTCGACCACGTGATGCGCGACAGGGCGCGCTCCGCCGTGCTGGGGCTGGCGCGGCTCGCGCCGCGCGGTGCGATCGTGATCGCCGCGGACGGCCGCCGCGACTACCGGCCCGTCGCCGAGATCGAGCCGGGCACGCGGCTTCTGATCGCCGCCGGCGAGCGCATCCCCGTCGATGCGCGGGTGGAAGGCGGCGCGTCCGATCTCGACTGCTCGCTGGTCAACGGAGAAAGCCGGCCTCAGCCGGTAATGGCAGGCTCGCTGGTGCGGGCGGGCACGCTCAACCTCACCGGGCCGCTGACGCTCGAAGCCACTGCCCGCGCCGAGGAGTCCTTCCTTGCCGAGATGATGCGGATGATGGAGGCGGCGGAGGGCGGGCGCACGCGCTACCGCCGCATCGCCGACCGCGTCTCGTCCCTTTATGCGCCGGTGGTCCATCTGACCGCTCTAGCCACCTTCCTCGGCTGGATGGTCGTGGGCGGCGACTGGCACCGGGCCATGACCATCGCCATCGCCGCGCGCTCGGCTTGGCCGTGCCCATCGTCCAGGTGGTGGCTGCCCGCCGCCTGTTCGAGCGCGGCGTGATGGTGCGCGACGGATCGGCCATGGAGCGGCTGGTGGATGTCGATGCCGTGATGTTCGACAAGACTGGCACGCTGACGCTCGGTCGTCCCCGGCTGGTCAATGCCGCCGAGATCGCGCCGGACATGCTGACTATCGCGGCGGCGCTTGGCGCGCAGTCGCGCCATCCGCTGTCGCAGGCCATTGCCCAGACCGCCAACGGCTGCGTTACGGTCGCGGACCTCGATGACGTGACCGAAAGCCCGGGTTTCGGCATCGAGGGCAGGGCGGCTGGCTCGATTTGGCGGCTCGGCCGCGCCGGCTGGGCGCTCGGGCAGGATGACGAGGCCGGGGATGGACAGCGCTCCGGCACGATCCTTGCGCGCGACGGTCGCGAATGCGCCGCGTTCCGGTTCGAGGACGTGCTGCGCCCCGGCGCGGCGCAGGCCATCCAGTCGCTGGAGCGGGCGGGCCGATCTGTGGAAATGCTGTCCGGCGATACCGAGGCTGCGTGCCGCGACGTCGCGGCCAGCCTCGGCATCCGGCGCTACGCCGCCGCACTGCTGCCGTCGGCGAAGGTGGCGCGCATCGCCGAGATGGCCACCGCCGGGCACAAGGCGCTGATGGTCGGCGATGGCCTGAACGATGCGCCGGCGCTGGGGGCCGCCCATGTTTCCATGGCGCCCGCGACCGCCGCCGACATCGGCCGCAACGTCGCCGATTTCGTCTTCCTGCACGACAGTCTCGAAGCGGTGCCGCTCGCCATCGACGTCTCCGAACGCGCCGGAAAGCTGATCCGCGAGAATATCGCTCTCGCCATCGTCTACAACATGATCGCGGTGCCGATCGCGATTCTCGGCTATGTCACGCCGCTGATCGCCGCGATCGCGATGTCGAGTTCGTCGCTGCTGGTCATCGCCAATGCCTTGCGCCTGCTGCGAACGCGGGAGACGGCGTCGGCCGCGCCGCGGGCGCATGTGTCGGCGATGAACCGCTATGCGGGAGGGAGCGCCGCATGACGGTTCTGGTCTATCTGATCCCGGTGGCGCTGCTGATCGGCCTCGCCAGCCTCGCAGCCTTTCTCTGGGCGCTGAAAAGCGGCCAGTACGAGGACCTCGACGGCGCGGCCGAACGCATCCTCATCGACAGCGAGCCCGACGGCAAAGTTGGCGGCAAGACGGGTCATAACGCCGGCGGCCGGTGAGGGCTCGCCACCGGCCCGACAGGCCGCCGGCATTTTCCGGACCGTTTCGCTATCAGAGCTTTTCCGTTTTCAACAAAAACGAAAACGGTTCAAACGGAAACGCTCTCAGATCCACGCAGCGGATCAAATTTTCTGATTGTATTCGCCGACTTCGGGATGGGTGCGCAGCACGGCATCCATCGCCTCGAACATGTCGCGCATGCGCTGCTCGGACACCGGGCTTTCCACCACCACCACCAGTTCCGGCTTGTTGCTTGAGGCTCGCACCAGGCCCCAGCTGCCGTCTTCGCAGGTGACACGGACGCCGTTGACGGTGACGAGATCGCGGATCGGCTGGCCGGCGACCTTGCCGCCCTTGGCCTTCACGTCCTCGAAGTGCTTCACCACCTGCGCGACGATGCCGTATTTGGTCTCGTCGGCGCAGTGCGGCGACATGGTCGGAGACGACCACGTCTTCGGCAGCGATTCGCGCAGGTCCGACATGGTCTTGCCCGGAGCACGGTCGAGCATCTCGCACACCGCGATCGCCGAGACGAGGCCGTCGTCATAGCCGCGCCCGACCGGCGCGTTGAAGAAGAAGTGGCCGGACTTCTCGAAGCCCGCCAGCGCCTTTAATTCGTGGGTGCGGCGCTTCATGTAGGAATGGCCGGTCTTCCAGTAGCTCGCATGCGCGCCCTGCTTCTGTAGCACGGGGTCCGTCGCAAACAGGCCGGTCGATTTCACGTCGACCACGAACTGCGCGTTCTTGTGGATGGCGGACATGTCGCGCGCCAGCATCACGCCGACCTTGTCGGCGAAGATTTCCTCGCCGGTGTTGTCGACCACGCCGCAGCGGTCGCCGTCGCCGTCGAAGCCGAGGCCGACATCGGCCTTATGAGCGAGCACCGCGTCGCGGATCGCGTGCAGCATCTCCATGTCTTCCGGGTTCGGATTGTATTTCGGGAAGGTGTGGTCGAGTTCGACGTCGAGCGGGATCACCTCGCAGCCGATCGCCTCCATCACCTTGGGCGCGAAGGCGCCGGCGGTGCCGTTGCCGCAGGCCACCACCACCTTGAGCTTGCGCTTGAGCTTGGGGCGGTCGACGAGATCGGCGATGTAGCGCGCTGGGAAGTTCTCGTGGAACTGGTAGCCGCCGGCCGGCTTGAGTTTGAAGTCGGCGTTGAGCACGATCTCCTTCAGCCGGTTCATCTCGTCGGGGCCGAAGGTCAGCGGCCGGTTGGCGCCCATCTTGACGCCGGTCCAGCCGTTGTCGTTGTGCGAGGCGGTGACCATGGCGACGCACGGCACGTCGAGGTCGAACTGGGCGAAATAGGCCATCGGCGTCACCGCGAGGCCGATGTCGTGCACCTTGCAGCCCGACGCCAGCAGGCCCGAGATCAGCGCGTATTTGATCGAAGCCGAATAGCTGCGGAAATCGTGGGCGGTGACGATCTCCTGCTTTTGCCCCATCTCGGCGATCAGGGTGCCGAGCCCCATGCCCAGCGCCTGAATCCCCATCAGGTTGATTTCCTTGCCGAACAGCCAGCGCGCGTCGTATTCGCGAAAGCCCGTCGCCTTCACCATCGGCTCGGATTCATAGGCATAGGTATTGGGAACGAGTGCGGGCTTCGGCTTGGGGAACATTCAGGGGCCTCGTGAGAAAACAGGCGGCAATATCCAGCAGCTTTAGCGAATGCTTCGAACCGTGGAAAGGCGGGAGCCGGGCATTTACGGATCAATTGCGGCGGTTTGGCAGCGCCGCCATACAGCAACCGTTCAGATCAGGATCGTCATGACCGACAATCGCCTTCATTATCCTGCCACCGCGCGCAACCGCGATGCCATCCTTGCGGTATTGCGCGGTGTTCTGCCCGCATCGGGGCTGATGCTGGAAATCGCCAGCGGATCGGGCGAGCATGTGATGCATTTCGCGCAAGCTTTCCCCGGGCTCGTGTTCCAGCCGTCCGACCCGGAGCCGGCCGCGCGGCAAAGCATCGCGGCATGGGCGCAGGACAGCGGCGCGGCTAACGTCTTGCCGCCCCTGGCGCTGGATGCGGCCGCTGAGGATTGGCCGCTGTCGTCCGCCGACGCCATCCTGTGCATCAACATGATCCACATCGCCCCGTGGCGGGTCACGCAGGGGCTGCTGCGCCATGCCGGGCGGCTGCTGGCGGCGGGCGCGCCGCTCTATCTCTATGGGCCGTACCGGCGCGCCGGTGTCGTCACCATGCCCAGCAACGAGGCCTTCGATGACAGCCTGAAGGCGCGAAATCCGGAGTGGGGCCTGCGCGATCTGGAAGCCGTCGCGGCGCTGGCCCGCGATCACGGATTTTCTGCGCCGGCGGTCACCGAGATGCCGGCCAACAATCTCAGCGTGGTGTTCTGGAGGGTGTAATAATTTGAATCACGTCATGGCCGGGCATGATGAATGAGAGAATGCGATTGGAAACCAGAGAGCCCTACTGCTCCATCACCAACTTGCCGCCGGCGAATTCGTAGCGCTTGAGCTTCGACAGGAACGACAGGCCAAGCAGGTTCTCCGACAGCGCCGTGTCAGGCAGCACCAGCGCATCGACGTCGCGAACCTCAAGGCCACCGATGCTCACCCGCCGCAGGCGCGTGCGCGCGGCCTTGACCGTACCGTTGGCGGTGGAGACGTGGGCGGTGTAGTCGTCGGGGCGCGGATAGACGCCGACCCGCGCCGCCGAGCTTTCGTTCAACGCGATCGCCGAGGCGCCGGTGTCCACCATGAAATCGATGCGTCGGCCGTCGACGCTGCCTTCAGTCTGGAAATGGCCGCGCCTGTCGCGGGGAATGGTGACGCTGCGGCCTGCCGTCGCCTGCGCGCGCTGCGGCGGCTGCATCGAGGCAAAGGCGTTGAGGGATTTCGACTTCTCGGCCGGCTTGGCCTTCGTCTGCGCCTGCTGGCTGGTCATCCGGTCGGCCTCGCGCGCCATGAAGGTGCCGAGAATGGCCATGATGGCCGCCAGAATGATGATGTTGCGCATGCGACGACGCCTCCTGCGACCGGCTCCCGGGGGCCGGGGTGGGGAACTTGACCACGGCGTTGCGGAAATTGGGCCTAACGGCTCCGGCGCATGAGGGGTTTTCCGCGATCGGGGTGAGCGAAGCGTTAACGTCGTCAGGTGCCGCGCGGCTTGACGCGGCGGGTCGGCGGCGCGGAAGCCGGGTCTTCCGGCCAGGGATGGCGCGGATAGCGCCCGCGCAGGTCCGCGCGTACCGCGGCATAGCTGCCGCGCCAGAAGCCCGGCAGGTCGCGCGTCACCTGCACCGGGCGGTGCGCGGGCGACAGCAGTTCGAGCACCAGCGGAATCCTGCCTTTGGCGATCGAAGGGTGGACCGTGAGGCCGAACAGCTCCTGCAATCTCACGGCAATGGTCGGGCCCTGTTCGGCCTCGTAGTCGATGGGCAGGGCGGTGCCGGTCGGCGCCTCGAAATGGGTCGGGGCCTCGCGGTCGAGCCGCGCGCGCAGATCCCATGGCAACAGCGCCATCAGCGCGTCGGACAGGTCGCCGGCGGAGAACTCCGCGAGCGAGGTCTTATCGTGCAGCGCGGGTTCGAGCCAGTCCCTGCTCGTTTGCGCCAGCGCGGCATCCGACAAGTCGGGCCAGTCCTCCGGCGCGGCCGCGCGCAAGAACATCACCCGGTCGCGCCATTGCTTGAGCGCCTTCGACCACGGCAGTCGCGTCTGGCCGGCAGCAATGAGGCCATCGGCGAGGATGCGCGCGGTTTCCGCCGACGGCGTGATCGCCAGCGGCTGCTCGGACAGGGTGATGGCATGCAGCCGCTTGCGCCGCCGCGCGCGCAACGCCATCGCTGCCTTATCGAAAGTGATCTCGTCGTCCACGGTGATGTGCGCGGCGAAGCGCGCCTCGATCGCGTTTTGCGTGATCGGCGCGGCGAGCAGGATGCGGCCGCTGGCGGCGGTGCCGGTGAGTTCGGCGACGGCGAGATAGGGCTCGCGCGCCAGCGCCGAGGTTGACTCCATACTGGCGCCGCGGCCGTTGGCCAGCGTGAAGCTCGCCTTGCCGCGATTGCGCGCGACGCGGTCGGGGAAGGCCAGTGCGAGAATCTCGCCGGTGGACAGCCCGTTGTCCGGTTCAGAGGGTGAGGGGCTTGCGTTCACCTGCTTCGCCCACCTCTGCGCCATTTGCCGTGCGCTTTGTGCGCGTTGCGAGCGGTCGCGGCGGAACTGATCGAGCCGCGCGTCGAGATCGACGCTGTCGCCGCCGAGCCCGCGCTCGGTGAGGATGGCGGCGATCAGCGCTGCCTCGTCGCCGGCGCCGAGGCGGGCGGCATCGACGATCATGCGGGCGAGGCGAGGCGGCAGCGCCAGCGCGCGCAGGCTGTTGCCTTCCGCAGTGATGCGGCCGTCGTCGTCGAGGGCGTCGAGTTCGCGCAGCAGCACGCGCGCCTCGATCAGTGCCGGCCGCGGCGGGGAATCGAGAAACGCCAGCGTGGACGGATCGTTCGTACCCCAGTGCGCGAGATCGAGCACCAGAGACGACAGGTCGGCGGCGAGGATTTCCGGCCGGGTGTAGGATTCCAGCGAAGCGGTCTGCGGCTCGTCCCACAGCCGGTAGCAGACGCCAGGCTCGGTGCGGCCGGCGCGGCCGCGGCGCTGGTCGACGGCGGCGCGCGACGCGCGCACGGTTTCGAGCCGGGTCAGGCCGATGTCGGGCTCGTAGCGCGGCACCCGCGCGAGGCCGCAATCGACCACGATGCGCACGCCCTCGATGGTCAGCGAGGTCTCGGCGATGGACGTCGCCAGCACCACCTTGCGCCGGCCCTTGGGCGCGGGTGAAATGGCGCGGTCCTGCACCGCGGCGTCGAGCGCGCCAAACAATGGCACGATCTCGATGGCGGGATCGCTGACGCGCTCAGTGAGAAACGTCTGGGTGCGGCGGATTTCGGCCGCGCCGGGTAGAAACGCCAGCACCGATCCGCCGTCCGCGCGCAGCGCCTGCGCGATGGCGTCGGCCATCTGCCGCTCGATGGGCTGATCCGGTTTGCGGCCGAGATAGCGCGTCTCGACCGGAAAGGCGCGGCCCTGGCTTTCGATCACCGGTGCGTCGCCAAGAAGCGCGGCGATGCGCGCACCGTCGAGCGTCGCCGACATCACCAGGATGCGCAGGTTCTCGCGCAGGCCTTGCTGCGCGTCGCGGGCGAGCGCGAGGCCGAGATCGGCGTCGAGCGAGCGCTCATGGAATTCGTCGAACAGCACCGCGGCGACGCCGTTCATCTCAGGGTCGTCGAGAATCTGCCGGGTGAAGATGCCTTCGGTGACCACTTCGATGCGGGTCGCGCGCGACACTTTCGAGCCGAAGCGCACGCGATAGCCGACGGTCTCGCCGACTTTTTCACCGAGCGTCTGCGCCATGCGTTCGGCCGCGGCGCGCGCCGCGATCCGGCGCGGCTCCAGCACGATGATCTTCTTGCCCCGTGTCCACGCCTCATCGAGCAGCGCCAGCGGCACGCGCGTGGTCTTGCCCGCGCCCGGCGGCGCCACCAGAACGGCGGTACTTTGCCGCGCCAGCGTGCGCGTCAGGTCGCCAAGCACGGCATCGATGGGCAGCGGCGTGGTGAATGCTATCGTCAAGGAGCGCTCGCGTTGTCCCCTCTCCCCTTTTGGGAGAGGGTGGTTTCGAGCGCGGCGAGAAACCGGGTGAGGGGTTCTGTCATGCGCGCCCCTCACCCGGCTCGATCTCGCTTCACTCGATCTCGCCACCCTCTCCCACAAGGGGAGAGGGAAGAAAAGGTCCGGTCGCCGCCTACGCCCCCCGCCCGATGCTCTCATAGGTGAAGCCAAGCGCTTCCATCTCGTCGCGACGGTAGATGTTGCGCAGGTCCACCACCACCGGCTGGGCCAGATCGCGCTTGAGCCGCTCCAGATCGAGGGCGCGGAACTGAACCCATTCGGTGACGATCACCAGCGCATCAGCGCCCTTGGCGCAGGCATAGGCGTCGTCGCAATAGGTGATGTCGGGCAGCTCGCGTTTGGCCTGCTCCATGCCGGCTGGATCGTAGGCGCGCACCGTCGCGCCGAGATCGAGCAGCCCGGTCACCAGCGGGATCGAGGGCGCTTCGCGCATGTCGTCGGTGTCGGGCTTGAAGGTCAGCCCGAGCAGGCCGATGGTCTTGCCGCGCAGATTGCCGCCGAGCGCCGCCGCCACCTTGCGCGCCATGGCGCGCTTCCTGTTGTCGTTGACCGCGAGCACCGATTCGACGATGCGCAGCGGCACGTCGTGGTCGAGTGCGGTCTTCACCAGCGCCCGGGTGTCCTTGGGAAAGCACGAGCCGCCGAACCCGGGACCGGCATTGAGGAACTTGGGGCCGATGCGGTTGTCGAGGCCGATGCCGCGCGCTACGTCCTGCACGTCGGCGCCCACCTTCTCGGCCAGGTCCGCGATCTCGTTGATGAAGGTGATCTTGGTGGCGAGAAAGGCGTTGGCGGCGTATTTGATCAGTTCCGCCGTGCGCCGCGCGGTATACATGATCGGCGCCTGGTTGAGATAGAGCGGCCGGTACACTTCGCCCAGCGCCTTGCGCGCGCGCTCGTCGTCGGCGCCGACCACGATGCGGTCGGGGTGTTTGAAGTCGCGGATCGCCGCGCCCTCACGCAGGAATTCGGGGTTGGAGGCCACCGCGACATCGGCCTGCGGGTTGGTGTCGCGGATGATACGCTCGACCTCGTCGCCGGTTCCGACCGGAACGGTGGATTTGGTCACCACCACGGTGAAGCCCTGCAGCACCTTGGCGATGTCGCGCGCGGCGGCATGGACATAGGACAGGTCGGCGTGGCCGTCGCCGCGCCGCGACGGGGTTCCGACCGCGATGAACACCGCGTCCGCCTCGGCCACCGGTCCGGCGAGATCGGTGGTGAAATCGAGCCGGCCGGCCTTGACGCAGTCGGCCACCAGCCGGTCCAGATCCGGCTCGAAAATCGGGATTTCGCCGCGGTTGAGGGCCGCGATCTTGCCGGCGTCGGTATCGACGCAGGTGACGCGATGGCCGAAATCCGCGAAGCAGGCCCCCGATACCAGCCCCACATAGCCCGTGCCGACCATGGTGATCCGCATGAAACGCCCCGCCTTAAGGTAAATAGGATGACATTGTTTTCACGGGCCTTTTAGCCCAGATCGGCGGGAAGGGGGCACAACATTTGTATGAATAAAGCAGAATGAAACCCATTCCCGCCAGGATGGGGCGGAATTGCACCGGAACGGGACATCATGAGCGAGAACAGAACAGCGACGGATCTGACCGGCATGGACCGGCGGGTGGACTGGGTCGATTACGCCAAGGGAATCTGCATCATCATGGTGGTGATGATGCATTCCACCCTCGGCACCGAGCTGGCCGCCGGCCGGCACGGCTTCATGCATGTGGTGGTGGAATTCGCCCGGCCGTTCCGGATGCCGGATTTCTTCCTGATCTCCGGCCTGTTCCTGGCGCGGGTGATCGACCGCGACTGGCGCACCTATCTCGACCGCAAGGTGGTGCACTTCGCCTATTTCTATGTGCTGTGGCTCACCATCCAGTTCGCCTTCAAGGCGCCGGGCCTTGCCGCCGAGGGCGGCTGGGCGGCCGTCAGCCGGCTGTATCTCTTGTCGTATATCGAGCCGTTCGGCACCCTGTGGTTCATCTACATGCTGCCGGTGTTCTTCGTGCTGACCAAGGCGACACGGCGGCTTCCCGCGGCGCTGATCTGGCTTGTGGCGGCGGCGCTGGAAATGGCCCATGTCTCCACCGGCTGGACCCTGATCGACGAATTCGCCGCGCGTTTCGTCTATTTCTATTCCGGCTACCTGTTCGCGAATGCCGTGTTCGCGCTCGCCGACCGGGCGCGGGCGCGGCCGGGGCTGGCGCTCGCCGGGCTCGGGGCGTGGTTCGCCGTCAACGCCGGTTTGGTGTTCGCCGGGCTCGCCGATCTGCCGGGCGTATCGCTGGCGCTGGGCTTCGCGGGCGCCTGCGCCATCATCGTCACTGGCGTGTTGTTGGCGCGTGCGCAGTGGCTCGACGCGCTGCGCTTCTGCGGCGCGAATTCCATCGTGATCTATCTTGCCTTCTTCCTGCCGATGGCGGCCTCGCGCATCGCGCTGTTGAAATTCACCTCGCTGGATATCGGCACGGTGTCGCTGCTGGTCACCGCCTGCGGCGTGCTCGGCGCGCTGGCGATCTGGTGGGCTGCGATGCGCGTGGGACTCACCTTCCTGTTCGAGCGGCCGGCGATGTTCTGGATCGCCCCCAAACAGCCGAAGCCAAGGCTCCAGCCAGCCGAATGAGGCTTCAGCCGGCGGAATAAGCCCTGTTGGCGCTTCCGGGGTGGGGACAACCGCGCCGGCGCGGTGTTGACTCGCACCCACGAAAAATCCGACAAACGCTCCCGCCCAATGGCCGCGCCGTGCCTGCATCGGCCCGCGCGCCGCTCCCATTCCGCCTTCAAGGACCGACCATGTCTCTCTCTGCTCTCGAAACCACGCTGAACGCCGCTTTTGAGGCCCGCGACACCGTCAACGCCAGCACCAAGGGCGAGGTGCGGGACGCCGTGGACCAGGCTCTCGACCTGCTCGACAGGGGCGAGGCGCGGGTGGCGGTGCGGCAGGCCGACGGCAAGTGGCAGGTCAATCAATGGCTGAAGAAGGCCGTGCTGCTGTCGTTCCGCCTCAACGACATGGCGCCGATCTCGGGCGGCCCCGGCGGCGCCAACTGGTGGGACAAGGTGCCCTCGAAGTTCGCGGGCTGGGGCGAGAGCCGCTTCCGCGACGCCGCCTTCCGGGCCGTGCCCGGCGCGATCGTGCGCCGCTCCGCCTATATCGCGAAGAACGTGGTGCTGATGCCGTCCTTCGTCAATCTCGGCGCCTATGTCGATGAGGCGACCATGGTCGACACCTGGGCCACGGTCGGCTCCTGTGCGCAAATCGGCAAGCGCGTGCACATCTCCGGCGGCGTCGGCATCGGCGGCGTGCTGGAGCCGCTGCAGGCCGGCCCGGTCATCATCGAGGACGATTGCTTCATCGGCGCGCGCTCGGAAGTCGCCGAAGGCGTCATCGTGCGTCGTGGCGCGGTGCTGGCGATGGGTGTGTTCCTCGGCGCTTCCACCAAGATCGTAGATCGCGAGACCGGCGAGACCTTCATCGGCGAAGTGCCGGAATATGCCGTGCTGGTGCCCGGCTCGCTGCCCGGCAAGCCGCTGAAGAACGGCCAGCCCGGCCCGAACACCGCCTGCGCCGTCATCGTCAAGCGCGTCGACGAGAGGACCCGCTCCAAGACCAGCATCAACGACCTGCTGCGCGACTGATCGGACGCCCATGGCCGACGCTCTCGCCATCGCCCGTGATCTCGTCCGCTGCCCGTCGGTGACGCCGGCGGACGCGGGCGCGCTCGGCGTGCTGGAAAAGCTGCTCGGCGCGGCAGGTTTCGAGGTGCATCGCGTCACCTTCTCCGAGCCTGGCGCGGCCGACATCGACAACCTTTATGCGCGTATCGGCACCGCCGCGCCGCACCTCACCTTCGCCGGCCACACCGACGTGGTGCCGCCGGGGGACGAGGCGCAGTGGTCGCACGGCGCGTTCGCGGGCGAGGTCAGGGACGGCATGCTTTATGGCCGCGGCGCGGTGGACATGAAGGGCGGCATCGCCTGCGCGGTCGCCGCCACGCTCGACTATCTCGCGGCCAATGGCGGCCGGCCGAAAGGTTCGATCTCCTTCCTGATCACCGGCGACGAGGAAGACATCGCCGTCAATGGCACCGTCAAGCTGCTGCAATGGGCGGCGGCGCGCGGCGAGAAATTCGATCACTGCGTGCTCGGTGAGCCGAGCAACGTCGACGCCATCGGCGACACCATCAAGGCCGGGCGGCGCGGCTCGCAGTCCGGCACCATCATCGTCGACGGCGTGCAGGGCCACGTCGCCTATCCGCACCGCGCGTCCAATCCGGTGCCGGATATCGCGACCCTGATCGCGGCCCTGAGCGGCGAGCCGCTCGACAAGGGCACTCTACATTTCCAGCCGTCCAACCTCGAATTCACCTCGGTCGATGTCGGCAACCCGGCGTGGAACGTGATTCCGGCGCAGGCGCGGGCGCGTTTCAACATCCGCTACAACGACTGTCACACCCGGGAATCGCTGCGGGCGTTGATCGAGGCGCGCGTGGCGAAAGCCTGCGGCAACCGCATCAAGGCACATGTGACGTGGGAGCCGTCCAACGCCGATGTGTTCCTGACGGAGCCCGGGCCGTTCACCGATATCGTGGTGGCGGCGATCGAAGGCGTGACCGGCCGCAGGCCCGAGCTGAACACCGGCGGCGGCACCTCGGACGCGC
>JAFKES010000058.1 GCA_017308495.1 Afipia sp. | reverse complement strand
CAGCGTCTTCGCCGCGGCGATGGGCGCGATCCCGGGCATCGCCGGATCGCCGCCGCCGCGGGTGGCGGCCACAATCCGCAGCGGACGCGGCCCGTCGAGACGGCGCAGCATGGTTTCGGAGACCACCAGCACGGCCGCCGCCGCATCGGCTTCCACCGCGACCGTGGCGCGGGTCACCCCGAACGTTTCATCGCCCGCAATCGGCGGCAGGCGTGAACACAGCGCCGCGGTCAGAGCACGCGCAAAGGCATCGCGCGAAAGCCCCGCCAGCGGAACGATTTCGTGCGGCTCCGCAGGGTGGTCGCGCGTCTTGCGATGGCTTTCGATCGCGAAGGCGTCCTGCCGCGCGCGCGGGATGGCGAAGGCTTGCGCCAGCGTCGCGGCCGCGGCGATCATGTCCGGATCGCGCTCCGGCCACGGCGCGAAGGGTGGCCGGTCGTAGGGTTGCGGTGCTTCATCCGCATGGCGCGGCCGCCGCGCCCGCAAGGGTGACCGGCTGTAGCTTTCAACCCCGCCGGCGATGACGGCGTCAGCGCCGCCGCTGGCGATGCGGTCCGCCGCCATCATGATGGCGTCGAGGCCGCCGCAACACTGGCTGTCGATGGTGAGCGCCGGCACGCCGTCGGGCAGCCCGGCGCGCAGCGCCGCAAGCCGCGCCGGATTGCCGCCGCCATAAAGCGCGTTGCCGAAGATGACGTCGTCGATGCTCTCCGGCGCGAGGCCCGTATCGGACAGCAGAGCGCGGATCGGCGTTGCGCCGAGTTCGTCGGCTTCCACCGCCTTGAACGCACCGCCCCGCGGCGCGACTGCGGTGCGGCGCGCGGCGACGATGTAGGCCGCGCTCACGCCAGCGCCTCGCACGCGTCGCTGTCCCATATCGCGCGCAGCGCCTGGAAATCGCTCTTGCCCGACGCCGTCAGCGGCCAGCGCGGCGGCACTGCGAACCGGCGCGGAATCTTGTAGAGCGGAAGATCGTCGCGGGCATGGGCGATCAGATCGGACGCGGTAAGCGCAATGTCGGGGGCGAGCTTGAGCAGCGCCACCAGCCGCTCGCCCCGGCGCGCATCGTCGGCGCCCAGCACCGCCGCCGCGCGCACGGCGGGATGGCTTTCGAGCACGCGCTCGATCTCCTCCGGATGCACGTTCTTGCCGGAGGTCACGATCATCCGGCTGGCGCGGCCGACCAGCCGCAGATAGCCGCGCGCATCGAGCATGCCGATATCGCCGACCGACATCGCATCGCCGTCGCGCACCAGCGCCGTCACGTCGCCGCAGGCATAGCCGGTGAAAACGAACGGGCTGCTCACGAACACCTGCCCGGTCTCGCCGGGCGGCAGACGGTGGCCGCGATGATCCCGGATCGACAGATCGACGCCGGCGAATGCGCGCCCGACCGATTCCGGCGGCACGTCCTCGTCATCCTTGGCGACCGCGACGAAACTCAGTTCGGACGCGCCGTAGAATTCCGCAAAGCGCGCAGCCGGGAAGCACGCGCGCAGTTCGTCCATGGCGCGGCCGTTCCATTTCGCGCCGGACGACAGGATCCAGCGCAGGGTTCCGAACGGCAGCGCGTGGTCGCGCGCGGCCGTCTCGACGATCATCTCAAGCTGGGTCGGCACGCCGTAGAGCACGCTGACGCCATGCGCCACCATCGCGCGGCAGGCGAGATTGGGCCGGAACTGGCGGGCGACAATGACGGTGGCTCCGACATGGAGCCCGTGCGCGAGCCCGTAGAGAAACAGCGAGTGCGTCAGCGCGCCGGGCGCGAGGACGACGTCGTCGGCGCCAATGTCGAACTCGCGATTTCCGGCGCGAAAGCTCTCGACCCACGACAGGTGGTGGCGCCGATATCCCTTCGGCATGCCGGTCGAGCCCGAGGTGAAGCCGACATAAAACGGCGTCAGCGGATCGGGCTCCGGCACGGCTGCGAACGCGCGCGCGGCGCCGACGGCATCGGCGACGTTCGCGAACGGCGCGTGCGGATCGATCACGACGTTCGCGCGCGCCGCGTCGGTCAGCGCGGCGTCGTGACTGACCAGCAGGCCCGGCGAAAGCTCGTCGATGGCGCGCTGCGTCGTCAGCGTCGGCCAGCCCGGATCGAGAATCTGTGCTTCCCGTCCGGCGCGCGCCACGGCGAGAAACAGCAGCACCAGCGCGGGGCCGTTCGGCAGATGCAGCGCCACGCCGCTCCCGGCCGGAACGATGTCCGCCAGATGCGCCGCGAGGCGCTCCACGGCACAATCGAGTTCGCGCCAGGTGATGGTGTGGCCGTCGCAGATCACGGCCGCGCGGTCCGGTTGCGTTCGCGCGTGTCGCGGCAGCGTCGCCGTGATGGTCTCGTAATCCGTCACGCCCGGCTCGCGATCGCGGCGGGATAGCCGCGATACGAGGCTTCCGCGACGAACGCGGTCGCCAGCGCCTTGAGCAGATCGCCCGGCAGGAACACGGCAGTGGCCACCAGCGCCTGCAGCAGGCTCATCCGCGCCACCGCCATCAGGCCGAGAATGCCGCAGGCATATTCCACCACGATGCCGCCGGCGATGGCGGCCGCCAGCGCCGCGGCGAACACCGGCCACGGTCGCAGCCGCTCCATCACCAGTCCGGTCACGAACGCGGCCGGCACGAAGCCGAGCAGGAAGCCGACCGACGGCCCGAACAGCACGCCGAGTCCGCCGCGGCCACCCGCCAGCAACGGCGCACCGAGCAGCACCACGAACAGGAACAGCAGCACCGCCAGCGCGCCATGACGCGGCCCGAGGATGATTCCGGCGAGCATGACGCCGAGGGTCTGCGCCGTGATCGGCACGCCCATGGCGATCGGCAGCATGACGCCGGGAAGCATGCCCAGCACGCCGATGACGGCTGCCATCAAGGCAATACGGACGACGGCGCGGGATTCCACCTGGTTTCTCCTATGACAATTTGCGTTGCCGCTCGGTCGCGGCGGCGTCGAAGCCGCGCGCATCGAGCGATTCCGCGACCCGATCCGCGAGCTGCAGAATATCGGCCAGGAAAACGGCGACAAGCCGCACCGGCACGCGGCGATGCGTGCGCGCCTTCCACGCTTCTTCCCGCGCCCGCCATCGCGTCAGCAGCACCGGAACGAACCGCAACACCAGCGCGACCGCGAGCGCCATCTTGCGCGGGTTGACGCCGAGCGGGCGCAACAGGGCGAACACCGGCGCGAGCACACCCATCAGCGCGCTCATGGGCGTGGTCATGCTGACGAGATCGGCGAGCAGGAGCAGCGTCAACAGCCGCAGGCTGACGACGGCGCCGGCCTGCCAGCCGCTTGAAAACGCCTGCACGCCGCCGACGATGACCAGCAGCGGCACGATCGGCCGCAGCAATGCCAGCCGCGCCATCCCTGCACGGCCGAAGCCGGCATAGACGGCCAGCACGATCGCCAGCGCACCGGCCAGGATCCGCCAGTCGTCGACCGGCAGCAGCAGCAGGCTGGCCAGCACCATCGCCGCGAGCTTGAGGCTCGCCGGGACACGGTGCAGCCAGGTCGCGGGCATGAGGCCGTCGGTCATCATGCGGGGACGAGGTCCGCGTCGGCCGCCGTCGCCGCATGCGCCCGGTAGGCCGGCAGCACATCGGCGGCCGACCCGTCCTGGCGAATGCGGCCGGCCTCCAGCCAGATCACCCGATCGAACCGCGTCAGCAGGTCGAGATCATGGGACGCCATCACGATCTGCTGCGGCAACGCCATGATCCGGCGCGACAGCGCCAGCCGGGTCGGAAGATCGAGGCTCGAAAACGGTTCGTCCATCAGGACAATCGATGGTTCGGTCGCAAGCACCGCGAGGATGCAGACCAGCTGCTTCTGGCCGCCGGACAGTTCGTTGACGTTGCGATCGATCCAGCCGCTGCAGCCATGCTGCTCCAGCAGCGCCAGCGCCTGCTGCCGCGCCTGCCGGGCCGGCATCCCGCGCTCGGTCAGGCCGAACGCGATCTCCTCGCCGACGGTCGGAAAGATGAGCTGATGATCCGGGTTCTGAAACACGAAACCGACCTGCGCCGGCAGCTCCTTGCGATGGCGCGCCGTCTCGAGCCCGCCGACGACGACACGTCCGCTGCTCGGCAGCAGCAGTCCGTTGACCAGCCGCAGCAGCGTGCTTTTGCCGGATCCGTTGTCGCCGATCACGCCGATGCGCGGCGCAGCGAGGCGAAGCGCCGGAATCGCGAGAAGCTGGCGACCGGCGCGCCGGACCTCCACGTCCTCGAAAGCAATTCCCGGTCCATCGATCCCGGCCATCGATTAAGGACATCCTGCACGGCGCGCGACATGCGCCTGACCATCACAAGCCGCCCGTCCCTGTTCCTCGGAACAAGGACGGCGACAGTCAGCGCTATACAGCCTTCCGCGGCGGCGGTCACCACCGCCGGCCGGCTTATTCCGCGACGTCCGGCCCGGTGCGGTTGTGGGTTCCGGATATCGGCGGCCGTCGGATCGTGGGGAGCCGCGCCGGGCGCGCGCCCCTGTTCCGAGCACAAGGCTGCAAACCGTTATGCCGCTGAAACCGGCATCGAAAGGCTTGCGCGCGACGATCCCGCAGCCGCTCCGCTTATTCGGCGGTCCAGCCACCGTCGATGACCAATGACGACCCCGTCATCAAGGACGATGCGTCGCCTGCCAGAAAAACGATCGCGCCCATCAGATCGCTGACCGTGCCGAGCCGCCCGAGCTTGATCTTCGCCAGCACGCTCTGCTTGAACGCCTCGTTTTCCAGAAACGGTTGCGTCATCGGCGTCTCGATGAAGGTGGGGCAAATCGTGTTGACGCGAATTCCGTGCGACGCCAGGTCAAGCGCCATCGCCTTTGAAAATCCTTCCATCGCCCATTTGGACGCGCAGTAAAGCGTTCGGTTCGGCCCGCCGACATGCCCCATCTGCGACGACATGTTGATGATCGAGCCGCGCGTGCCGGATTCGACCATGCGTCGCGCGACGGATTGCGCGGCGAAGTACGCGGCCCTGACATTCAGGTTCATCACCACATCGAAATCCTCGACCGGGACGTCGAGGAAGGGATTGGGGCGATTGGTGCCGGCATTGTTGACGAAAACGTCGTAGGGCGCCCGATTGTCGATCGCCTTGCGGAACGCATCGACGTCGGTGACGTCGAGCGCGAGGGCATCGGCATGGAAGCCCCGGTCGCGGATCGCCGCGGCGGCGTGCTCCACGTCCGATGCAGTGCGGGCGCACAGGGTGACGTGCGCGCCCGCTTCCGCCAGCGCCACGGACGCGGCGTGACCGATGCCGCGCCCTCCGCCGGTGACCAGCGCGCGACGGCCTTCAAGCCGGAACGACGGTGTCGAGGGCAATGGCTTGTCGGTCATTCGGCGGCGCTCCCGTAGGGGATGTTGCGCCCGCCATAACGCCGCACGCGGATGTTTGCCTGCTCGGCATGGCCGACGAAACCTTCCAGCATGCACAGGCGCGAGCAGTATTCGCCAACCTTCGCCGAGGCCTCGTCCGTCAGCACGCGCTGATAGGTGACGGTCTTGAGGAATTTGCCGACCCAGAGCCCGCCGGTATAGCGGCCCGCTTTCTTGGTCGGCAGCGTATGGTTGGTGCCAATGACCTTGTCGCCATAGGCGACGTTGGTTCGCGGACCGAGAAACAGTGCGCCATAGTTGGTCATGTTGTTGAGGAAATAGTCCGGATCGCGGGTCATGACCTGGACGTGTTCGGACGCGATAAAGTCCGCCTCCTTCACCATTTCCTCCTCGGATTCGCACACGATGACTTCGCCGTAGTCTTCCCATGCTTTCGCGGCGATGGCGCCGGTCGGCAAGATCTTCAGCAGGCGTTCGATTTCGGACATCGTCTCGCGCGCGAGCTTTTCCGAATTGGTCAACAGCACCGCCGGCGAGTTGGGACCGTGCTCCGCCTGTCCGAGCAGATCGGTCGCGCACATCTCGGCGTCCACGGTTTCGTCCGCGATCACCAGCGTTTCCGTGGGGCCGGCGAACAGATCGATGCCGACCCGGCCGAAGAGCTGGCGTTTCGCTTCTGCGACGAAGGCGTTGCCGGGGCCGACCAGCATGTCGACCGGCGCGATGTTCTTCGTGCCGAGCGCCATCGCGCCGACCGCCTGGATGCCGCCGAGACAATAGATCACGTCCGCGCCGCCAAGATGCTGGGCGGCCACGATCGCCGGTGCCGGCTTCCCCTTGAAGGGGGGCGCGCAGGTGATGATGCGGCTGACCCCCGCCACCTTCGCCGTGATGACCGACATATGCGCCGAAGCGACCATCGGATATTTGCCGCCCGGCACGTAGCTGCCGACCGAATTGACCGGGATATTCTTGTGGCCGAGCACCACGCCCGGCAACGTTTCGACTTCGATGTCCTTCATCGCGGCGCGCTGGTGCTGCGCGAAATTGCGGACCTGCTCCTGCGCGAACTTGATGTCTTCGAGCTCGCGCTTCGAAAGCTGCGACAGGCAATCCTTGATCTCGGCGTCGGTCAGCCGATAGTCCTTGCGGTCCCACTGGTCGAACTTGATCGAAAGCTCGCGCACGGCCTCGTCGCCGCGTTTTTCGATGTCGGCGAGAATCGTCTCGACAGTTGCGCGGGTCTTGGAGTCGTCTTCGGCGCGTGCCGCGGCATCCTTGCCGCGCTTGATATATTTGGCCACAGCCAGTTTCCTCTTTACTTGATTGTCATGCGTTCGTTCGAAGGTCACGGATCGATCGGCGATTCTGCTCCGCCCGACAGATGCGGCGGCGGCGCGGTGAAGACGAGTTCTCGCACCTTGTCGCGCGCGCGATTTCCGTCAGTTTCCTGCGATGGAAAATCCCGCCCATGGAAATGTCAATCGCAGGAATGATCATTCAATGCAATGGCCGGCTGGCTTTCCTGGTTTCGTTCGACCGGATCCCGCCGCCTCGCGTGTCCGGACGGATTGCCGCGATGTGCGTTTCGCGAATCGCGTCGCGCGTTTCCCACCGTCGTGACTGGCAACCTATCGCCAGTCCGGTGCGAATGATGGCGGGGTCGTCTTGTCGCATGTCGACGGCCTGCCGCGTCGCGCAGGCCTCACGGTCGGCATTGGTGACGGCATAACCGTTGCGGATACAAACGGCGCCCCTGATGTTGCGCCGCGAAGGTCTGTTCTGGATGGACAACGCGGGCGTCTGCGCCCGCGTTGTCCGATGGTGAGGGGTCCGTCACTCGACTTCGCAGATGACCCATTCACCGCCATGCTTCAGGCGATGCACCAGATCGATCGACAGGATCTGCTCGGCGAAACACGCTTTCGCGGCGACCCTGACCAGGCGCTTCTGTGCTTCCAGCGACGCTTCGGTCTCGAATTCGATGTCGAGAACAAACCTGTTGGGGTGCGCGACATAGGGCTCCTGGCCGTCTCGCTGCGCGTACCACTCGAATTTGGCGTGCGTGTTCAATCCGCTGACCGACACGCCGCACTGGCGCGCGAACGTTCGGAGCTGGGTCATGAAGCAGGTCACGATGCCGGCCGTGAACAGGGCGAGAGGCTTCGGCGCCGTCTCGTCGCCGCCGTGGAATTTTCCCTCGTCGCTGGCGAGATCCCACACCCTCAGGCGTTCCGGTTCGATC
Source organism: Afipia sp. (assembly GCA_017308495.1). Taxonomy (GTDB): domain Bacteria; phylum Pseudomonadota; class Alphaproteobacteria; order Rhizobiales; family Xanthobacteraceae; genus Afipia. The sequence goes on along the minus strand of JAFKES010000058.1, from coordinate 4,147 downwards.
ATGCCAACCTTGACGTCGTTCCGCCGCTTGCCGGACGAGTATCCCTCCAGCTCGAAACTGACAGGAAACCGTCCGGTCATGCTGGTTCCGTCGACCTCCACGTATTTCTGGCGCGCAGTTCCCGTCATGTCATGTCCTTTCATTGATGGCTGCAACGCCGCCGAATTCCGGCGGCGACCGCGAGGCACGATACCGGCCGCTTCGCCATTGGAAATGTGCAAACAGCCTATCGCTGTGATGCATTTTATGTATGATCCAGTATCCAGGCACCGAAGGGCGGCGGCAGGGCAGGGGTTGCCCCCGGCCTCGCGTGACGACCTTACGCAGGGGGGAGATGGATGGATGCTCAGTCGCTGCGCTGCTTTCTCCGGATCGCGGAGCTCGGCAGTTTTGGGCGCGCCGCGCAGGTCCTGAACCTCACTCAGCCGACCCTCAGCCGCCGGATCGCATTGCTGGAGCGCGAGCTCCGCGCTCAATTATTCATTCGTCATCAGCGTGGAATCAGCCTGACGCCGGCCGGGCATGCGCTCGGCAGCCGCGCGCTGGGGCTGGTGCAACAACTGGATGAGCTTCAGGCAGATGTCGCGGCACTTGACCGCGAGCCGAGCGGAAACGTGACCATCGGATTGCCGCCTTCGCTAGTGTCCGTTCTCAACGGGCCGCTGATCGAGCGATACTGCAAGGCGTACCCGCGAGTCCGTCTTTTCGTTCACGAGGGGATCAGCGATCTCGTCGGAGAAAAGCTGGTCGACGGCGAACTCGACATGGCCCTGATGTTTTCAACGCGGACACGTCTGAGGAATGCGTCGGTCAATATTCTGGCGACCGAGGAAATGGTGCTGGCCAGCGCCCCGTCGGCGGCGCCGGCCAAATCGCAGCTCACCATGTCGGATCTCTCCTCATTGCCGCTCGTTCTGTACAGGCTGCCCAACTACATCCGATGGCGGGTCGATGTCGCGTTCCAGCAACTGGGCGTGCAGCCCCGGGTCACCTCGGAGACCAATACGTTGTCGATGTTGCTGGAGCTGGCGCGGCGCGGCGTTGGTTCGGCGATCCTGCCGAGATCCGCGGTCGAGCAAGACGTGTCGTTAAATCTCCTGACGGCCATTCCGATTCGGGGAATGTCGGTGAACTGGGCCCTTGCCATCTCGCGGGATCGAGAACACTCGCTTGCAGTTCAAATGCTCATCCGGAATATCGAAGAGCTCGTGCTCGAGCAGATCAAAGCCGGAAAATGGCAGGCCACCTTGCAGGTCTCCCGGTGACGCGACGGTTTCCCGCCGCGATCGCGTAACCGGCGGATCGGTGTCACGTCCGGAGGAGCGCGGCTCCGTGGGAAGCTGTCAGCTCCAGCCTTGCACTGTCATAAAAACGTTCAACGATCTGGGTGACAGTCGCCGGAACATTGCTGGGCGGTGCCACGCCGTAAACGGAAACGCGAACGCCGATATAGAAAATGCTGCCGTTCAAGGCCCACATGAGCTCCGCTTCGGACTCGGTCATCGGAACGGCGTCGAGGCCCGGTAATTCGAGCTCATGGCGAAATTCGCCGATCACGCGCCGGTACAGGCCCTGCGTGGTCTGGTGGACAAAACGTTTGGCGATCGGTGCGCCGCCCAATCCCGAATACAGATAGATGCGACCCCATTCGTAGTCGTGGAGAATGGTCGCGTAATTGAGATAGAATTTGATCAGCCGCGGCAGCAGCGGTTCTGTGCGGTTGATCAAACCGGCCTCCCATTCCGGGCGAATGCGTTTGACGAAAAGCTCTTCGTAGATTCGCTCGATCAGAAGGTCCTTGGTCGGAAAGTAGCGATAGAGCAGCCCCTGGGTGATCCCCAGCTGCTGCGCGAGTTCCCGGGTCTGGCCGCCAAAGCCGCGCTCGGCAAAGAAACGGATGGCGCCGCGGACGATGAGGTTGCTGCGCTCCTCGGGCGAAAGCCGCGTGCGACGCGTCGTCGTTTTGTTTTCTGTCACGGCGGCATCGTCGGCGGATCTGTCGGCGGATCGACCTGGTGCGCCGCCGACCATTTTTTTGGTCGCTGCCGTGGCGTTCCTGGGGCGCAGTTTTCGTTTCGCCGGCGCGATCTGCTTCATCTTTGTTGTCTCATTCATCATTCGCATTCGGAGGCTCGCGGCCAGCCGGAATGGAACTTCAGCCGATCGGGGCAGAATATAATGGTCACTTGACCAATAACCGGAGGGCGATTATTCGTCGAATGGTTCGCATTGTAATGCCCCGTCCCCGAGGCGGGCACAAAAAAAGAAGGGAAATGACCATGGAAACATTGCCGCGTTCCGGCCTGGCCCGCGCCGACATGATGAAGCGCGTGGCGTTTTTCAAGGATCTGAAGGGTTCAGACGGCGGATTGCCCGACAGCAAGATGAAGGGCTGCATCCGCAAACTCTACAACGTCATCGGTTTCCAGCCGCCGAAGGGCGAGGGCGGAGCGGTGGCGTCTCCGGTTGGCCGTGACGCGGCGCGTATGGCGGCCATCCCGGTTTCGGAAGGGTTCAATCTCGGCTATTGCCGCGCCAAGCCCGGCAACGGCCCGATGATGCACAACCACGACACAAACGAGACCTTCATCCCGATGACCGGCAAGTGGCGGTGCAGCTGGGAAAACGAGAAGGGCGAGGTCGAATACGTCGATGCGGGCCCGTTCGACGTGGTGTCGTTCCCTGCTGGCTGCGCGCGTCGCTTCGAGAACATCACCCCCGGTGATCCGGAGGCGGAATCGATCCTGATGTTCGTCATCGGCGGCAACGGCCCCAAGGCGGAACTGACCGACCAGGCGATGAGCGAGCTTGCGGAGGCAGGCCTCTGAAGCTTCGCGCCGTCGTATCTGTCCGCCCGGTTGCTGTTCGAGCGGCCGGGCGGTTTGCTGTCATCACACATGAACCGGCGCTTGATGCGGTGACGTCCGCACCGCGTGGTTGCGAGGCCGATCCCGGCGCCTGGCGTGACGATGACGTTCTTGTTGTGGATCGGGCCGCTTCGCACCTGCATCAATGGCGAGTGTCGGCCATGCACTGGCGGAACCAGTAATGGTCGCTTGAACAATAAGCGAAAGAAGATTATTGGTCGAAGAACCAATATTGTGATGTCCTGTCCTCAAGGCAGGCACAAAAAAAGAAGGGAAATGACCATGGAAACATTGCCGCGTTCCGGCCTCGCCCGCGCCGACATGATGAAGCGTGTGGCGTTTTTCAAGGATCTGAAGGGTTCAGACGGCGGATTGCCCGACAGCAAGATGAAGGGCTGCATCCGCAAGCTCTACAACGTCATCGGTTTCCAGCCGCCGAAGGGCGAGGGCGGTGCGGTGACGTCTCCGGTTGGCGATGATGCCGCGCGTATGGCGGCCATTCCGATTTCGGAGGGGTTCAATCTCGGCTATTGCCGCGCCAAGCCCGGCAACGGACCGATGATGCACAACCACGACACCAACGAAACTTTCATCCCGATGACCGGCAAGTGGCGGTGCAGCTGGGAAAACGAGAAGGGCGAGGTCGAATACGTCGATGCGGACCCGTTCGACGTGGTGTCGTTCCCCGCCGGCTGTGCGCGCCGCTTCGAGAACATCACCCCGGGTGATCCGGAGGCGGAATCGATCCTGATGTTCGTCATCGGCGGCAACGGTCCCAAGGCGGAATTCACCGACCAGGCGATGAGCGAGCTTGTGGCTGCGGGGGCGTGGAAGCCCGCGTAATCGATTCCATCCGTCCGGTCGCTCTTCGGGCGACCGGACGGCTTATCGTCATTGCGCACCAATCCATCCACACATCAATTGACGTCTGACGCAGTGACGTTCGACGCCGGCCCGTTGGCGACGCCGCGCAGGCGGTCGCCCTGAAGGTGACCCTTGACCAAAAATCCCGTCGATCCTTTCGATTCCGAACTCGTCGCGGCCGGCGCTCTGTTGAAGGAGCGCGGCGTGGCGCCGCCCGATCCCCGAACGACTCCGATCGCCGACGTGCGCGTGGCGCAGGATCGTCTCGGCCGGTTTCTGGCCGACAAGGCGGCTCCCGTCGCGGTTGAGCGCGAGGTCTCCATTCCGGGAGCCGGCGGCGCGATACCATGTCGGCTCTACATCCCGGCTTCTGAAAAGCCGCTTCCCCTGTTGATCTATTTTCATGGTGGTGGCTT